>CAZDEW010000053.1:0-21976 GCA_964504585.1 uncultured Pseudomonadales bacterium
AGGCACGCTAGAGCGAGTCATACTTATTGCTTTTTTCACGGCATACATCGCCGCACCGATAAAATTATTGACCAGCGTTATTTTTTTGTTGCATTTTTATGACGTCTATTTTTTGCAAAGATTTATCGTCACCGAGCTTGCGCCTGACTCATGATGGTGCGCGAGCACCATATGGGTGATCCGGGTAGTTGTAGCGATCTTTGTGTGGCAGCGAGCGATAAACTTTAGTTTAGTTGCAATTTTATTTTGCGAGTTTTAAGATTCGCCAAGAGATGGTGAGGGCTGAACAATTCGCTAGTAGGTGCGTCCGAATAAGACTGCGAAGCCCACCGGTTTTTTGCACTATCGCGTTCTACTGCGGCGAAAGGCCAGAATAATTGCTGTCAAAACGATGGTACAAATAAATTTTTAACACTTAGCTTGGGTCTTACATCATGGGAAGCAAGAATATTCAGTATGTCCGAAGAAAAATTTGTGCGTCAGTCGTGGTGGCTATCGCAGCCTTTCAGTCCTCATATGGCTGGGCGCAAGAGGAATCCGAACTATCTCGCGCGGAGCAAGCCGCTTTAGAGGCCCTAGCCGCACAGCGAGCTGACGCTGCGCAGAAGAAAATAGATCTGTGCAATCATGTTTTGGTTTATGGGTTGCAAGAGCAGAAGCAGCAGTTGTTAGCTGAGTTGGGCGATATGACCTGCGAAGAGGCCGTTAACGCACAGCAATAGTTTGACGGATCTATCGAGCCAGTGCATAGAGCATCGGCTCTTCAATAAAGTTTTAGAGGGTAAAGCATGAAAGGGCTAGTTTTGAGGGTGGCTTGTCTTTTGGTTGGGGGTACTGTTTCAGCAGGGGCAGTCGCAATGACTTGTGCGCCTGAAACCCAGGATTTGGAAGTCTTAGGCAAAACAATCACTAGCGTGCAGATAACAGGATCACGGCCATCCGATGAGATTAGCTCTAAGCCGGATGAGGCGCTGGTTCTTATCACGACGCATGATCAGCCAGAACAATATACGTATCAGCTGGTCCTCTCTTCTGCGAATCCAGCATCGGAAGCAATCTACAGCGGTTTACTATCAGCGATGGTAACCGGGTCTCCAGTCGATATGTCGGTTTTCGAGCAGTGTTGTGTCTATTGTTCAGCCGAAATAAACGCGATAACCATTAAGTGAACAAAGAAGCTTCGATAAGCAGAGTGTATCCTGTATGAAAAAAATACGCGCTATTTTTCCGGTGGTTTTGACAAGCCTGTTGACATCTCTTTCAGTACTTGGACAAGAGACTGCGCCAGTCGTGTCCTTTTTAGGTTCAGTGAGTGAAATGAATGGGGCTACGGTGACTGCTCTAGAAATTAAGGAAGAAGGTCAGTACCGTTTCGTGAATGTAACCGTCGATCAGTCGACGGACCCCGCGCTTAACTGCGACAGTAACACGCTACGATTACCTTACGACAATGCATCTTCTGACTACGATGATGGGTCGACGTCTTCTCATTTTTATTCGGCCTTATTGGTGGCGCAGTCAACTGGGTACCCCGTCGACTTCACTATCAATCAAGCTTGTACCGATCTTGAAAGAACGATTTGCATACCTGAGTGCATAATAAATACGATTAAAGTGACTAAGCAATAAGATGGGTACTATAAAGCGTTTAAACATGAAAACGCGGTTTTTAGTTCGATTCTTGGTTGTATAAGTGGGGTACTGAAGTATGCGGTTATTTGTGGCGTTGCTAGCTGTTTGCGCCTGTGCTGGAGCGCGTGCAGGCGGTCCACTTTATGCTGTCGATTCTATTAAAATCTTTGCTACCGGCGTTGTTGAGGTGAGGGTGAGTGCAACCGATGATGTCACCATGTCACAGTTGGAAAGTCGATGTAATGGCGTTCTGCTTGCAAAGGAGGACATCGGTACCCCTGCGCCTGCGATGTACTCGTTTCTGCTTGCCGCGAAACAAGCCAATCGATTAGTGAATCTACAGTGGCGAGTCACATCGTTATCTATTTGCGAGATCGAGAGTTTCAAAGCACATAGCTAAAAATAAACCTTGTACCAAATGATTAGAGTGGGCGGCAAGCTCGATAGAAGACCTGGACTGTCTGCGTCACAGAAGCTATCGAAAGCGCGTTGTGCCTTGCTCGCGAGGATTTGTTTGATTTTGATCTCATTGATGTCGTTGCACTAAAGCAACTGCTAAGTGCTTCTGCAGCCTTTTGTCCGTTCGGAGGCTGTGGGCTGGACGAGTGCGAGTTTTAGCGCGATTAGCTTGTGTTCAGCCGCTTGCCTCGACAATTCGTGGGGGATTTCTTCTCTTCAATACCAAGTTCTTTTGAGGTGTTGTAGAACATTTAGATCTCGGAGTTGAGTTAAATGGATAGAAAGGAACAATTTTGGCTAGACGGCTTGGCTCGGTGCTTTAGCCACCTTTTTAACAGCCCAACCACTGTTATGGTGTTAGGACTTCTCGTCGGGCTTTACGGTGTCAATGCCAGCGGAGCGACAAATGTCGTCATAAACGCGCCCCAAGCCGAACAAAACATTCTAACGAGTGTCTCCCTCTCTCCAGAAGGCCTAGCAGGCTTACCGCGTGAGAGCTATGAACGCTCGACAGAAGCTTACCTTATCGATTCACAACAGCATTACGTCTATGCGAATGAAACTTTGCTAGGACTAGGCTATTACGGGATCACTTTTCAAAGTGAACCTTCTGTTGAAAGTTTGGTTGCTCAAGGGGAGGAATTGATTTACTTAGGCTTGGAAGCCTCGCCTGCTAGCTTGGGCACCGCTGGCGACACATCTACCATTGAAGTTAATCTTCAGCCAGAAGTAGAAGGTGAGCTAACAAATCCAGTGTCTCTGGTTCTTGCATCACCCAATATTTCTTCGGGCGTTACCCAGACTGTACAGTGGACTATTCAGGGGCACGAAAGTGTTGATCTAAAAAAGATTTACTTCGTTGGTGGTGAAAGCGCAAGTATCAATCTTGCAGGTGTGACCTATGCCGTACAAGCAGATTCCTTTGTCGAAACACCCGATGGTGTCCTGATCGCAGGTTTGCCAAGCGCCCCTGTTGCGGCATATTCCAACGCCCATTTTGGGTTGGGTTGTGAGGAGTTCGATGCGTATCTGATCGGGGCGGCAACCTGCGTCGATCCGTCTGGGGCACAAATCACGACAACCGTTGATGATGGCTTTACGCAGTTCGTCGCAAGCAATGAACTCTACGCCCAAACTGGGCTTTACCTCACCAGTATTAATGCTAGCTATTTCGCTGATTCATTTGACGTCACGGTTGGGCGTTTCAGTGGAGACTACTTTGCGCTAACAAATGCTGACAATTTATCTATTCAGTCTGCAACCCGATACATGGCTAATCCGGCCAATGAGTTCGGTTATTCGTTCAATGAGCTTGAGCAGGTCTACGTCGATCGGCCCCTCGAAATCATAAATCTACCTAGCTATACCGAAGATGCAGATGGCAACCCAATAAAGCTTCCTGCTGCTGATCGGATCGTGATTGAGGCCGACGAAATAAAGCTATTTGATAAAGTGACTGTGGTTGGCCCCCCGACGGATCTTCTTTTTATTAAAGCGGTAGATGGCTCAACCGGTGGGTCGGCAAAAATCTTCTGTCAAACTTGTGCCTTTGACAACGTCCAGCGTTTGACGATGGCAGTGGTCGATGCGACAGCCTACGCAGTCTCTAAGAGCGGCGACGAAATAGTGGAATTAAAAACGGCTGTTGGCGGAGAGGTCGTAATTGACGGTCTGGATGCGCCAGGCGCTCTTGCGTTGGAAGTGCTGTCAGACGATGTTGTTGCGACCGGCAAGATCTCTATTCACGACAGAGTGGCTGAGTCAGGCGACGAGTTCAATCGAGATTCGGATCAGGGTTACATGACGATTGGAAGTGGTACGGCGAACTTCTTCATCGGTGATTTAGATTGGGACTATAATTCTCGTCTGCTAGTAGGAACCAATTATCAGCCAGGCGTCACACATATCGAAGGTGATATAGAAGCCTCGTCAGTTAAGCTTGTGAGTACTCGGGGACTTATTGTCAATGGTGATATCTCTACCATTTCCGATATGACCTCGACGATCACATACCAAGGTGTGATAACCACTGTAGAAGAGGGCGTATTAATACAGACCCTCACAATGTCAACACCTTTGCAAGTACATGGCAAGATTGAAACTTTTGGGTTTGCTGAGCTTCGCGCTGCAGATGATCTAACGGTAGCAGCGACTGCAGCAATCAGTGCTACCGATTCGAAGCTGTTTTCCGTGAGAGAGCTTAAAAACTACGGTTCGGTCGATTCCCATTTTCTATCTGCAGGTGCCGTATCGATTAGGAACGAAGGCGCGTTAACAGCGGCAGAGCGAATTGACTTATCTGCGGATTTAAGAGTTTTGAATCAGTATGGTGGTGAAATTAGTGGGGCATTGGTGGTGATTGAAACCGACACCACCAACGCCGCATCAATGATCAGAAATGGCGCAGACAGACCCTACTATGAAACGTATGAGTATGACGATGTCGTAGCGAACTTGACGTGGTCTGATGAGGGGGGGCTATTTCAATGGGGTCGCTTTTATGATCTAGATAATGCGGTAGATGTGACAGTATCAAATTACGTCGAGGCACAAAAAACTTCAGCCCATATCTATGGGGGCGTTGTCTCAATGAAGACCTCGATACTCGACAATGTGAACCCTTACTACGAAATACTCACAGCTGATGTGCTAGCGGACTTCAACGATCAATATGTGGAACAGGTGCTGATCTCAGCCGAAAATCGCTTGACTATCGATGCGAGCGACGTGATTAGGAATACCTCGGCGATGATGACGGTCAACGACAGTAGTGGCTTGCTTCAGTTATTTTCAAATCGAGGAATCCATAACGAGCGGTATAGAATTCAAGGGGGGCTTTCTGCTGTAGAAGAGACGATTGTCGAGGGCGAGACTACTCGCGTTGTTAAAGAGGCCAACGCCTATCTGGCGGCTGTGTCACCCGGTGGCGTATTGCGCTCGTTGGGTGACTTCGAAGGAAAAGTGACAAGCACAAATGTCAACCATCGACTTCGCAATGATTTTTCGTACATTGAAGTGCTTGGCGATGCCATCATCGATGCTTCTCGTATAAATCTGGTGGGCATGACAACCGAGTTTGCGGCGAGCGATATCACAACCGTTGCAAACTGCACGCAAATGAGGTTTTACCGGCTCTGTAGGCCTAACACGATGTCCGATCATCTGCGTTTAGAAGGGTATGTAGACTCTTTATTCTACGTGCATGGTGACTTGAACGCATCTTCAGCGGCACTTAACGTAAGCAGCATTTCGGTCATGGACCAGTTCCTTCAGGCAGCTGTTGAAGCGATTGCGGTAGAAGATTACACAAGGCCATTACCCTGGTCTATTAACGACTATTTTCTTGACCTCGACGGCGAGTACATTGAGTTTCAGGAGATGGATTGCAGTAACCCAGGCGGGCCGGCTTGGACAACATACTCGAACTATGCTGCAAAGGACACGGTGACCTTCGAGAGAACCCAGGATGGTGACGATCAGCTTCATATCACCATTACTAATTTCGTGCATCGATTTACAAATGCGGGCACACCGCAGCAGATATGCGACGACATGGTTCATATGGCTATCGAACAAGAACATTGGGTTGTCGATACGATGGAGGCGCTCTCTCGGTTCTACGAATCTGCAGTAGACTTTTTAGAAAGTATTTATAACGAAATTAACTTTTGGGATTAATAGGTTAAAACGATGCGCAACGACTCAAGAAATCAGGAAAGATTCTCCCGTAAGTTAATTGCTTTCATTACAACGATTTGTTTACTTTTCCAGACAATAACACCTGCCTACGCCGCGGTGCTTTCAGACAGTGATCTTGAAGACCGCATAGACTTAAACGCGCTCATGGAGGCTCTGCCGAATGGTCAATTCCGTTTGGCACCTTTCCTAAATGCGACCCCAATTCCGGCGCAGCATCTTGCGAGCTTCTATGCCCATATTGGGCAAACCAATCCAGCTGCTTTACCGGAACGGGCGATGGTGCCGCTGGTGTCACCTGGCCCCGTGATTATTGCAGCGGAAACCCCGTCTTGGATCGGCGGTATTGATGTACAAAATAGGATTATAAGAAGCCAGCTACGATCTTTACTTGGCGTTACTCTAATCATTACGGAAGAGCCTGGTTTTGAGAGCGAGATCGCACAGATAAATACACTCTATGAAAACGCGGCGAGCTTTGCTGCAGGTTCTGGTCACAAGCTTGGCGATACGCTTGGCTTCGACCAGATCGCTGCTCCTTTGACTGCCGGTAAACCAATGATTTGGCCAGAGTTACGCACTATCAATGGTGTCGAGCTGATAGTTCCGGTCGTCTATCTTGATTCAACGACATATACAGCGAGCCTAGTCGATGAGGCGGTGTACCAACTCAACGGTGCGGTCTCATTGGCCGATTTAGATGTCGAGAACTCGACAATTCGATTTGGAAAAAACGCTTTTCTTAACCTTCTCAATAATCTTGAAGCTTATCAAGGTGAGCTGATGGCTGCAGGCGATTTTGAGATTCGGGTAGGAGGGGAGCTGGTTAGTTTATCAAGCTTGATCAGCGCTGGCGGCAATTTGGTAATTGCCGCTGACAGCATAGAGGCCAGAACCTTAGTTCATCGATACGATGCGTCAACGGGCCATAGCGAGTTCTTCGGAGAAATATCAGAAATCAATGCTGATGGTGATGTCGTTTTGCGTGCGTATGAGGATATTTCTCTTTACGGCACAGATGTGGCGGCGGGCGAAAGAATAATTTTCGCTGCGGATGGAAATATTTATGTTGGCGCTGCTCGAAGAACGACTGACTTCGATGGCAGTAGAGGTAAGTGGCGAGAATATCAGCGCGCTAGTGTCAGATACCTTGGTTCATCGTTGTCAGCAGAAGATAGCATTGAGCTAATTGCGAATGGTCGAATCGTGATAGACGCGAGTGAAATTGTTTCCGATGAGGGGCACATCGAATTGCTGGCGCAACTTGGCATATCTGTCATTGATTCACTTGATCAGACACAGAAGTATAAGAAAGGTAAGTTTGGTAAAACAAAGAAAACAGTCAGTACCTATAAGACTGTTGCTATTCGTAGTCTTCTGGATGCAGGCAAGGATATATCGTTAAGCACAACATTTGGTGATATTACTCTAAGGGCTGCAGAGGTAAATGCGGAGGAAGGTACGTCGGTTACTGCTGGAAATGGCGGCTTGAACCTACTCGTCACGCGAGAGAATGATCACTATAGCTATAATTCTATAACTAAGAAGCTTTTCACAACAAAAACTGTTAGTAAAGGACACGAAATCGTCACCGTCGTGGAAAATAATATTGTCGGCGGATTACAGGCCGATACATTGAGCGGTGTTACGGTTGAATACGAAGGTGATCCGTCCTTATCGCTTGAGGAACAGTTAGACGAGCTACAAAAGTTAGATGGGCTTGAGTGGATTGGAGATATACGGGACAGTGTATCCGAGGAAGATTGGACCGCTGTACAAGGCAAATATAAGGAGTGGTACAAAAAGAAAACGTCCCTCTCTCCAGCCGCTATGGCGTTGCTTTCAATTGCGGTGGCAGCAGCAGTAGGTCCTGGAATAGCGGATTTCTTTACTGCGTCTAATGCTACAACGGCTTCTGTGTTTGGTTCTACGACTCTTGGTTCTGCGGCAGTAGCAGCTTCGACGAGCGTGGTTGTTGCAGCGTCAGTGGCTAGTGCCAATGCGCTTGTGAATGGTGATGATCCATTTAGTGCCGCATTCGAGGCTGTTATAGATGAAGAGACGTTAAAGTCGGCGTTGATTGCCGCGGTCACAGCCGGAGCGATCTCAGGAATCGATGCTGAGTTCTTCGATGTTGGCGCGGATGGCTTAAAGTTCCATCAGCAAGTCATTCAGGCAGCAACCCACTCTGCAGTTTCGTCAACTATTTCGGTGGTGATATCTGGTGGCAGCCTAGATGACATCGGAGATCAGTTTGTAAGTGCACTGATAATGAACCTGGCAAATCGCGTAGGCCAGGAATTAGCCGGTGTAATAAAAATAGAGACGAACAATCAGGCTTTTTCAAAGTACCTTGCCCATGCAGCTCTTGGGTGCGGCCTTGGAGCAATAAATGGGGAGGTTTCAGGTGGCAGCGTAGGGAACTCGTGTGCGTCTGGTGCTGCTGGAGCGGTGATAGGCGAGTTGACAGCGGAGATATACAAGGAAGTCAACAAATGGGACCACCGAGGTGATCAAGAGCTTTCGGACTGGAGAGGAAGAGGTGTCACTATTTCGGAGTTGACGGCGGCATTTTTTGTCTTTGCTGGTGGTGGTGATGTAACTATCGGCGCCATGACGGGTAAAAATGCGGCAGAAAACAACGCCCTTTCGTTAGTTGAGAAATTAAGAGTGGCCGGCGATTCTGCTCAGTGTATGTTTGCGGCCGATACGTCAGGTTGTTTGCGGGACGTTTATGTCGCTGCTATTGCTTTGGATGCTCAGAATGACAAAGATCTCATCAATGGTTTAAGAAAAGGACTTGTTGCAGCAGGAGTAGACCTGCTCAATATTGATGAAGATCTTAAGGCCCTTATAGATATTGTTGTTACTGGAGATGTCACGGCAGCGGGTAGAATCTTGTATGGTGTATTAGAGGAAACGTTGGGCCAAGCTCACTCGATCTATCAACTTGTCGTCACTGCCGACGGTAAGCAGGTCAACGACAATGGAATCTCTGATTACGAGCAAATTGGTCTAGATCTAGCACCGTTGTTAGTGGACGTAGCACTTGGAGGGCTAGCAGGCAAGGCGATCAAGGCTCTACAGAAAGCGCCAGAGTTTAAACCTTATGCGAGTTCCACTGCCCCTGTTAGGAGTGACGTCAATTTAGATGGAAAAATAGATGCTCGTGACACCGACTATAACAATGATGGGGTTACCGATGATACTACTGACATCGTTTCCCCTGTCGCTGGAATTCAAGCTGTTTTTGATTCAATTAATGCTACCGACCGTGCATCGCTGACTGGCGGCGCTAGGATAACAAAGAAAGATTGCTCCGCTTTAGGGTGTGTTTTTGACCCGGATGAAACCCAGCAGGAGTATCAAAGCAACAGCAACAGCCATTTGGTGGAAAAGAGTATTGGCACTAGGGAGAGAGTTCTGTTGGAGCGTATTTCCAATGGTGAAGATGCAGTTGGGAATCCGGCTGAAGGTCGCCTGGCCGGTGACTTGACCGAGGAACTGCTTGATAGCATGTTCGAGAAATCAGGAGGTGAAAGACTGCCGTCAAAGTATGGAAGTAATAATGGTTTCGATGGTATATATGTCTTTGGTGAAACGGTTGTTATTCTCGAAGCAAAGCAGTTTCGGAATGGCGCGTTCCAATTATCCAGACGGGATGATATGACTGGACGGCCGGATCAGATGACTAGAGAATATTTGTTTTACCAAATGGACAAGCTTCGTGACCGCGTTGCATCTGGTCAAATTGAGTACGAAAGAACACTGGAAGCGCTAGAACTTGCAGACTCACAAGGAAATATTCGACAGGTTGTAGGTGGTGTTGACAGAGACCTAGGTACGGTAGTGCTTGTACCGTTGGATCTTTAATGTTAAGCGATGAAGTATGATTGTTGTAAAAGAAGCCTGTGGGACTAGTAGAGATAGATTAAGCGAGCTTGAAAAAATTCGTGCTGGTCGGAGAATTAGAGAGTTAGAAAACGCAGCCCGAACTGAGCGCTATTGGCTGCCCAAGGTGTCAGGTCTCATGAATGGGCTGAAATCATCTTTTGTGATTGAGGCGCTGTATGCTCTGTACGTAGATGATGATGTTGAATCTGCGCGGTCTTACCTTTATTTGGCTGAGCTCGTGCAGCTCCGAAGCTACTTTGAATTTATTAGAGGGGCATTTTCCGTGATGACGAGCCCGCTGACGCTCGGCTTTAGAGTTCCTTTAAGTAATGCCATGCATCTGCGTAAACCACTTTCGAAAATGCGAGCGCCCTTACTAAGATCAGGAAGTGCAAATAGATTTGCGTACTTTGAGAGTCGTGTTCAGCAGGCCGCTATGATTAGAGATACTGCTGGTCTTCAGTCACTTGTTGAACAATACGATGATCACGCAAATAATAAGTCGCCAAATTTACGATTGAGAGTAGATTTCTTTCGGGCACTCGCTGATGGCGATTCAGATAAGGTGCAACAAAGCTTGGAAGCATTATTAGATCCTAAGGAGATAAAGAGGAGTAATTACCACAATAAGCAAATAGTCATAGGGCAGTTTCTCGGGCATCCTGCGATGTGGTTTGCGAAGGCTGCATGGATAAACGGATTCGAGATTGAAATTGAACACCCATTAGTAGCCTCTCAGTTGCTTGATGAAAAGCCGCTTGATGATTTTAGCAACCCATATGGCTTTCTCGTTGATCCTGAAATTCAAGGCTGTGACTTGTCGTTTTTTGGTGAGACAGATGATCAAAGTCAGCTCGACAAAGAGCGAGCGAATCAAAAATTTTTTCAATCTTTGGTGATGCACCATGGTGCGTTAGATTGAAACTAAATGGCGGTGTCTATAATCAAGTTATTTTTCCCTTCAGTGTTGGTAATAGGCTGTGCGTCAGCAGGAAGGGTGGAACCGCTTGGAGATGATCTTTATCTTGTCAGTGTGAGGGTTGACGTATTTTCTTCTCTTACCACTTTGGAAGATAAAATTCATAAGCAAGCGGTAGGGCTTTGCCGTGGGTCTTATGAATCCATTGGTGGGGTGATCATCTTTGCCTCGAGCACCGCTACCATTATAAATGGCCGGCTGGAGGACGTAAAAAGCCATAGGTTGGGTAGAAAAATAAAGTGCAATTCGGTTTAGTTGGTTCAGTGTACACTCCCCCATTTCAGTGGGAAGGTAGGTTAGAGTTTTTCAGCTGTTTGTGTTGTTCTAAGAGCTCCGAAAATGGCAGATCGTTGAGAGCATCATGGTGCTGTTCCTCAACCTGAACCCTGATCGGTTTCTTAGTCACTTCACGGATTTCTGCCGGCATTCTGAAGACTTGCGTTTCCAGAGTTTTGGTCTTTATGTTCGGCTGTGAGGCGTAGCGTTTTAGAACTGGGTCGGTTTGCTCGGTCAAATAGAATCCACATCGACGCTGCTATCCTTGGGCCACTCATCCAACGCTGTTGAAGCAAATTCCTACTCCTAATCCATCCTCAGTTTTTTTATTCGCCCCCATCCCCCGCGTCCGCCCCTAAAGTTGTGGAAAGTTGCTTCAGAAATCTATGCCTTACGGTAGATCTAATCGACGCGCATCCCAGTCTTGGCAGGACGTGGGGCAAAATCTTCTAGTACCTACTTGTGTAAAAGCGCAGGTTTTTTTGGCAGTTAATCTTGCCTGAATCCTCTGGTCGGGAATGTTACGAATATCAGTGCGCAGGCCACTAGACTTTTTGAAGATCAAACTCAAGCATTCTCAACTTGAATATACTTTTAATGCTGATTGACATTATTTGATCAATTGGATACCCTTAGGGTCCCCTACTACAAATATAGCTTCCGTTTTTTTGGAGTGAGTAAAATGAGCCGATTTTTGTCGCGGGTGGGGGTGTCCCTTTTATTTTTGTCTTTTTCAGTTTCTTCAAATGCGCTTCTAGCGTTTCGCATTGATTTTGATAGTCAGGTCGATTTTGTCGCTCCGGGATTTAGTAATGATCTCGGTAGATCTTTCACCCACATAATGTTCTTGAGCTCTGTATTTATATCTGAAACCACTGTCACAGCCGATTCGGCAACTTATGTGAATCCAGTATCGAGCATCTTGCGTTTCGCTTCTGAAGGCGAGTCCTCTGACTTGGATGGGGTGACGGTGAATGAGTTCGCAGTTTCAGAAGTCACAGTAATAAACTCAGCACAGGACGCGCTTGCATTGTCGGTAGAAGATTTGTTCTCGTTCAGTGGCAACTTCTGGCGGTTACAGCTAAATCTAGTCTTTGATTCGGATTCGATATTTGACTCGACGGAACTGACCGAGTTTCTAAATGTTGAGAAAATTGCACAGGGCTTGGAAGGCGCGACTGTGAATACGCTGTCGTTGTTTAACATGGACACGGGAGAGTTGGTTAGCCAAGGTCGAATTGGAGGTTATACTGCGGTAGATAGGTTGGCGTCGGTGCCGATTCCCAGTGGAGGGTTATTGTTTATTTGCGCAATAGCAGTACTTGGTCGATTAAAGACCCGCCAGTGTTCTTGCGCTTAGCTTACTTCACAATTACAGCTCTAGTGTCGTTTTGTTGGTTGGACGAAGTTGTGGCTTGATACTTTCGTGATGAGTTTGTCCCCCAAAAGGTGAAGTATTATTTTAGATGTGCCGAATTAGAAGGCATTTAGGATTTCTGTTCTATTCAGTGTGCGGATAATGTGCGACGTGTATGTCGATGTCAGGCACCTTTAGGCGTAAGCTGACGAGTTTGCACAGAGCGGTCAGCGTAAAGTTATGATTTTTAAAAGATAATTTCCCAGAGATGATTTTCGGTCAGCTCTGGGGGTGTGGTGGTCGTCGGTTCAAATCCGGCCATCCCGACCATTTTTAGCATAAAAATCAAAAACTTATAAGCCCTGCATATGCGGGGCTTTTCGTTTTATCTCAATTTAAGTCCATATTAAGTCCAGTTTAATCGGTGCCCGCATTTGCTTTGATACACCGCTATGCAGATAATCGCTTGAGCGAATCAAACGGCTACCTCTAAATAATCTGCGAGGACATAGGTCTGTAGTCTTTAAGGATTTTAGTGATCTCAGAGAACATCACGGATATGAGAATGGAACTACAAGAAATAATCATTCATGAGCTTATTAAGGACGAGCACTCCACAGGAGCGTCGTTGTTCTTAACAGACACACTTCTGGATGTATCAAATGAAAAGATAAAAAGAATCGTTACTAGTCTCGATGGTGCGTTTTCAAGGAAGACTATCCGGCGTGCCAAATTTTCCGAGGATGGATTTAGTGAAGTTATCGAAGATTTTGAAAATTTCGACCTCGTCTCTGAGTCTCGCAGCTTAGCCCAGAAGTTGAAAGACCTGATAAGTGGGATTTCAGCCGCCAAAGGCGGATACCTTGTTTTTTGTAGGTACCTTTCAACGCGCAACTTTTTTTCAGTTTATTTGGTTCGCAATACAACTGGTTCGTTGCTAAAGCCCAAAGAGGGTAGTGCGGATTGGGATGTCGAATCTTCTGACTACTTGGACGTTGATCATTTTGCCATGGGGGTTCGGATAAATCTTGATACCCTGCTCTCAGATGCTTCAAATGATCGATACGTTCACCTTATAAAGGGCAATACGGATATATCTGATTATTTTGAAAGATGGGTTGGAGTAGATGAGACCAAAATGGAGTCAGTAGACGGAGACTCCTTATATAAGATGGCTAATGAAATTCAATTGCCGGATGGAGTTGATAGGTCAGATTTCAAAAAGAAAATACACGACTTCGCAAAAGAGCGGCCATCGCAAATTCTAAATCTACGTGATCTTAGTACTTTTCTTTATGATGATCCGGATGTAATACCAAGGTTTTGTGAAGAAAAAGAATTAGATATTGACGGAGAGTTCAGACTTTCGGGGAATCAACTCAAAAAATTTTGGAAGGTCACAATCGTTGCCGGTGGAATTAGGCTGGAAGCTAGTCGAGATAAATTCAATCAACGCGGCATTTCAGTTTCTGAAGATGGGGATAAAGTTATAATCCACTCACCGGATTTGGCAGCAAAAATATCAGAGGACGTCGGTTAGTTGTCCGATGAATGATTACGCTAAATTTATCGCGTGTTTGAGATGCGACGATGACGCAAGTGAAAATCCACTCGTCATTCAGTCGAGCGCTCTCATGGGCTCCAAGGATGAGCTAACCGAAAGTGGCGTCATTTTTGAGTCAACAGCAGAGGGGGTGATTGTTGACCTTTCAGAGCAGCCTGTAAAGGTATTTAAATCCAAGAAAGATGCGTTTAACTATTTAGGGCCGGGAGATTTTACTAACGATATTGTAATTCTCGATATGCAAAACGGCCACGGTACCGCGTTCTTAGCAGATG
Source organism: uncultured Pseudomonadales bacterium (assembly GCA_964504585.1). Classification (GTDB taxonomy): domain Bacteria; phylum Pseudomonadota; class Gammaproteobacteria; order Pseudomonadales; family UBA7434; genus UBA7434. Next base: position 14,133 of record CAZDEW010000053.1, read on the forward strand.
AAGGCTTTGAAAGTGCGGATTGTTTTTTTGAGAATACTGCGTTTTTCCATAAATTAAAAAGCAGTTTCGTCAACTGGGGAGTTGCTTCTTTTTATGACGAGTTAAATAAGAAGCTAATATTTTTATCTTCAAAAAATGGCCGTCTCGACATTCTGTGTGAGAACATTTGGGTTGATGACTTTTTTGATAAGAACTGGGGCTTGAGTGCAATTTCGAATCAATTAGATCGTTGCGGGGAAGAGGGTCACGGTTTTTTTGATTTTTTTAGAGAGAATTGCATGGAGGTGGCGAAGATTTCGCCTTCTTCAGAGAGGGTGTTTTTTGATATTTTGATGCATCTTGAACGAGTATTGGAATTAACCATCAGAGATCATGCGCTTTATAAAAATAGTTTTTCTTTTGCCGATTTTAAAGAACAACTCGACGAGCAGAAAAGAAAGTATCTTAGTGACTATCAGGCTAGTCTCTCAGGCATGCTTTCCAAGATCGCATCAATGCCAGTTCAGTTTGGTGTTTATTTGTATCTTATCGTTCGTTTTGAAAGCGAACGTTTCCCGCTTTTTGCGATAACACTATTAATTTTCGCCTGGTCTTTCTTTACCGTTGTAACGGTAAATCGGCTCTTGGAAAATCTTTCATATTTGAAGAAGAAGTTTGTGGAGGATCATGATCGATTGCTTTTTGAGTCTGGTTTGCCGAGATCCGATTTGGCTTTCTATGAGGATGAAATAGAGGAAGGCTTCAAGAAATCGACGAATTTAGCGCGCAAGTATAGGGTTTTTGTTGTGATGTTCTCGGCCTGTGCCATTGCAATCTGCATCTACTTGCTTTGGACCCCGCAAGTCCTCGAGCTACTGGCATTTGTAATGGCTCAGCTGGAATCGCATTCGTATTAGTTGTGATTTATAGCAGGGCATCGTACAGTTATTGACAGAACTCCAAGGGGGCTAAATCCGAAGGCGGAGCGGTTGCGATGGTCGATCCAAAACCGACGCCGTCGTCAGATTCTTTTAATAGACTTTCTGTAGGCTGATCGACAAATCGAATTGTCCATTCGTGAACTCTCGTAATCACGGCGCGTGTCTTAAACCAGATCCCTTTCACAGCTCGAATCGTTTCGCCGTAGAGGTTTCGTTTTTCTCGCTCAATCACCATGGGGCGAGCAGGGCGGTCTTTACGGGCGCAAACAGCGCCGCCCATCAGTTGAGTGAATTGCTCCCAGTTGCCCTCATCCGCGGCACGTATAAGGTCTCTGAGTAATCCTGCCTCAACGGTCTCGCTGTCCAAGCGCCTTATCTCGCGCCATACCGTGATGCTCGGGCCGCCCAGCTGCTGGAACTGCCTGATCCCATTAATTGATGACCAGGCGGCGATACGTTCAGCTGACAGGGCTGCGTCATGCCCGTAGTTATCCTCGCAAAGCGCATATCCGTCGATATTTTTAGAGATATATTTTGCGATGTAGCTAGTTGCGCCTCCTCTCTCTGGATCGATCAGAACTTCTTTAAGGCGGGCCTCAGCTGCACCGGATTCCTCTCCATCTACCTGCAATGCATAGTGCTTGAAAACTTCGGTTGCCTCCGAAATTCGTTCGGGCGACATAAACAGCAATAGATGCCAGTGTGGTGTCCCAGCGTGATGAGGCTCTACAACGCGCATACCAAAAAATTTTATGCTTCTTCTAGCCCATGCGGCTCGGCAGCGTTGCCAGACGGTATTGAGATGGTCTTGAGCTTGTCTGGTTGTACTGCCGATATACTTAGGGTTTGGCTTGCAAGAGTCCTTGAGCACCGGATGGTGCTTCGACGGACAAGTCAGCGTATAAAAAACGCCTGCCCATTCGCCATTGCTGTTGAGCGCAATGTCTTCATAACCGCGCGCCCTAACCATAAGTTCCGCTCGGCGAATTTCCGGGTTAGATGCAGAGAGCTTTGCCAGCTCTGCGAGGGTAAACCTTTGGCCTTCATCGTTCTCGGCCTCGAGGCGTTCAAGTAGTCGTTTGTTTTTTGCCTTGCGCGATCTGAATCTGGAGAGGCTTAAATCAGAAACATATATTTGACCTCGGCGGTGAACCTCACCATGTCGCCTGATAAACTCTTCGAGCTTTCTAGACTGCAAAGTGCGTAGTTGTCCGGCCAGCCATTTCTCGTCACAAGCGCGTGCTAGAGCTGCAATGATTTCATCATCGGCCGGAAATTTCTTATCGAGCGGCACAGAGAGCCCGATTTTTACGAGCACCTTGTTCATGAGTGCGACTTCACGCCCGGGCAGTGCGATATTTCTGATCCGGGTTAGGTCCGCTAGATTTTTCCGCGCCTTGGCTCTCGCGTAGTTTCGGATGGATTCGTCGTCAGACGTGATTGATAGCCCGGTCCGGTAGAGTCTCAGACTGTATTTGCTGGTTTTGAGTAGCCAGCGATTGGCTTCAACAAAGTTCTGTTCTTTGGCGATTCTCCGGTACATGCGGCCAAGCAATGGGGCAAGGTCGGAATGCCTCCGGAAATGCTCCTCGCGAAATTGACGACAGTCTGATGTCCCGAAATCTGCGGTAATCTTTAGCGCGCGCTGTACTGGAAATATTCGGGGATTGTTCGGGCTGATCTCTGGGGGTATCCCGGGCGACTCTTCCGGGTCTTCGAGGTCGATCTTTCGGGCGATATCCCGGGTTTTTGCCGGGCTTTCTCCGGGCTGCCCGGGCGATGCGGCCTCGATGGGGTCAACGCCGTCCCGATTACCCGGTGCCACACGGTCAGCTAGGCCCTTATACGGGCGTGGGTCCGAAGCTTTGTCATTGGCGGCGCACACAGTATGACCCGGTTCAGATGCGGTCAGGAGGGCGTTATGCGGTGGTGGTGCGTTTGTATTGCGCATCGAGCCATTGATCGAGGTCTTCGCGTAGGTAGCGAACCGATTTACCAATTTTTATGAAGGGAGGTGCGGGTGTGCGATTCTTGCGAGCGCCCTCCATGCGGGCTTGAGCCAAATAGGATCGGCTCATCCCGATATAATTCGCGGCTTGTTTTTCGCTGAGTGCTCGCTGTGGAGTCTCGGAAGATATTGGTTGCATGATTACACCACTGAATACCCAAGTGAATGAGAGGATCGATGTGTGAGCGAATGCGCTTCAGTCGACCATTGAGTGGACAGCGTAGGGGATTTCTGTGGGGGGTTGTGGCGGAGGGTAAGAAAACTTGGCAGGGGTAAAAAAACCTGAGAGTGGTAAGTGTTGGCCTAAATCTTATTCGGCCTAAGCATCGCTCAATAGGCTGTTGATCAATATTTATTTAGTTGGGAGGCTTATTGCTAAGTCGCTGCTGTCGCGGCGCTGACTCGTTTTGCTAGGGGCAGCGTGCACAGTGCCGAGAGTAAGAGCCATGCTCCAGCCGGTAGGGGAATTGCACGGATTGAATAGGCGTCAATTGCCGCGACTGCGTTATAGAACTGAAACATGTCTGCCTCGAAACCCAGTGCCATTGCAGATTCCGGCACGCCCAGAAAACCTCGATCTTCGGCTGAACTATTTAACAGCTGACCTAGTGAGTCCGATGCGAATAAGTCAGTGGCAGTGAAACTTAGGGAAAAGGATGACGCAGCGAATGGTGCGCCCGCTAGACTACCATCATTAACCTGCTGGTTACTTGAATCAATTTGGCCGCCGAAACCCTCAACGGTCGAGTTGCCACCCGCGTTCCTGACCACGAATGCGCTGATAGGATCAGTCACGATCAAATTGTAATTGCCGAATGTCAGCTGCCAAGAAACGATCGAGTTTAAATACAACCCTACTTGGGCTTCTGGCGCGCTATCGGGGGCATTGATATCGATCGTCATCGATATTTTAGCTGCGTCGCCCACGCCGAACGCAATGCCAGATATGGGCGTATCGACGCTGATCACCTCGCCCGATAACTCTATGTGTATGACAGAGGCGTTCGTGTGAGCCGGAAGCAGGAGGAGGAAAATTGAATAGATTATTAAACAAGGATTGAGCATCTCAAAACTCCCTCTGAGATTTAATTTGACGGTCGTGAGGCTTGTTTGCCGCGGCCTTGCCATGTGTGCCGAACCCTAGCGCGCAGTGTACTTCTCCAGTCACTCTTGATCAATTCTAAGGCTTCGCTATGCAGCCTCTGCCCTTAAGTTTATGATGCTGGTGGGGGCATAGACCGTAAAATCGATCTAGGCATGGCTTTTGCATTTGTTTGGATTATTAGCTTGATCTGATTGGGTGTTGGCCTGTTTCGGCAAAAATTTGCCGGCTTATGGCGGCTCGGTAGCCTTGGCCGGATACTCGGTCCTCGTGATCGACGCATTAACTCTTATCGGAAGGTGCCATGGAACGCGCAGTAAAAAACCTCGTTATCCTCCTTGCTGCTTATTCAGGATTTACTCAAGCCGCCAGTATCACAGGCTTGGGCTATCTGTACGATGATATTCCCCCTCAACCAATTTCTCCGCTGGTTTTGAATCCTACACCTGAGTTGATAGATTCCCTCGGGTATATCGCGACTGTAACCGCAGTTTCCGGTGATGGTGGCATCCTCGCAGGTCGATCCTCTGGGGAACTATCCAATTACGTCGAGGGGTTTATTTACTCTCAAGACAATTTAGAGCGGATCATTGACGGCAGCGAGAGCATCTCCGTCAATGGATTATCTCGAGACGGGAGTGTGGCTACGGGGATAAGGTCGACATCAAATGGTCACGAAGCTTTCATTTATCAGGACGGAAATGTTATCGGGCTCGGGGATTTGGCAGGGGGAACGTTTTCTAGTATTGGTAGAGGTATCTCTGAGGATGGTTCAGTTGTCGTTGGTAGCGCTTGGTCAGCGTCTGGTCGTGAGGGTTTCGTATACCAAAACGGTGAAATGACAGGGCTTGGAGATCTACCGGGCGGCAGCTTCAGCAGTAGCGCGAATGACGTCTCAGCAGACGGGACAACGATTGTTGGCGAGGGACGCTCTGAAAACGGGGACGAGGCTTTTATCTACCGTGACGGACAGATGGCAGGGCTTGGATCCCTAGTTCCTGGGGCGGGAAGTGAAGCAACCGCGGTGTCGGCTGACGGGCAGGTTGTCGTTGGAACTAGCTCCACTTACGACGGACGGGAAGCTTTTTTCTATCTAGAGGGCGAGATGCATGGCTTGGGCGATTTACCCTACGAAATCTACGGTGGATATGGCAGCGACAGTGGACGTATCGGCTGATGGCTCAACTATAGTGGGGTACGGAAGTTCAAGATACTCTGTTTTTTCCAGGGAGGCGGCCATTTGGACTGCAGATGGGAGTGGCGGTTATATCTTGGAGTCGCTAGCAAATCGATTGCTATTGCTTGGAATTGATGCGCAGGCAGAGGGGTGGGCTAACCTTTATGAGGCTACCAGTGTCTCTGATGATGGTCTCATAATAACGGGCTTCGGATTGCGTGAGGGAAAGACCGAGGCTTTTTTGATTAATTTGAATTCGGCGGCTGTTCCTGTTCCGGGCGCTATACTGCTCTTTATCTCTGCTCTGGCTATGCTTGGACTGCGGAAGCGGTTTCAAGAGGTTAACTGTAGCCAGTAAAATGCTCCACACTAACGGCTATTATCTCGATATCTTGCGCTTTAATTTCGAAAGCTTTGACCCGAATGACGAGAAGAGAAACGACGTCTCGACGCCGTAGTCGGAGAGGTAAACCAGCTCGTCTTTATTTATTGTTAAAACAATTCTTTCGGTGTCGTAGGTGCGCGGTTCGGATTGAATATCGTTTCGAAGTAGAGTCCACTTTTCTCGACTCGTTTTGGCTTCTTTGTCATCGATCAATTTCAGGCAAAGCCTTTCCCATGCGCTCGACGCGGCCCAATTCTCTGCCTTAGAGCTCTCGACTGAGCTTGATGCCATTGCTAAACCTTTTACGTCAGTGTCATTACTAAGAGGTCGGCGCTCTCTTAAGAGAGTAATTTCACTTGCCGCAAATCTGAGCTGCTCCGGTTTGATCGTGCTTCGGTCGAAACAGAGCTTTGTTTGATCCCAGTCCGGCCCATTGAAAAATTCTTGGTTTTCTCTGAGGCTTGATCCGATACCGGTACCGTTGGGTTGATCAATTTTCTCGGCAAGCCCGACAAGGCCCTTCATTAAGCTCTCTCTTGCTGATGGCAAGAAAGCTGCGCAGTAAGTTGATATTGGATGCTGCGAGTAATCATGCGGCTGCCAATCGGTAAGTGGCTCCAGCAGTCCCTCAACTCCGAACGGATTAGCGCTGCTCCACCCGTGCAGCTCCTCAAGCTCCATAACTTGGCCGAATCCATCGCGCAATTCGAATTTGTTGCCGCACAGTAATGCCCCAATCAATCCCCCGTTCAGCGCAAGATGCCCGTAATATTTTGCGGTCGCGTGTCCTGTCCAACCTTTTTTGCTTTGGGTAAACAGCAGTAAAGGTTGCGCGGTAAGTCGGACAACCCCGGTGATTCGGTTCTTCTTGATGGCGTACTCTAGTTCGCTTTTTAAGATGCCGAGTTTTTGAAGCGCTTCTTCGGCTGTGTACCAAGGGCCTTCCATGGGGCGAGCAGTCATTGATTAACCTAGTAATTTGATGGCGTCTGCTTTGTGGTCGGGTGCTAAATGTGCATAGCGCAGCGTCGTATTGATATCGGCGTGACCACAGAGCTCTCTGACGGTATTTAATGGTACACCTTTCATCACCAGCTGTGACGCAAAATCATGGCGCATATCGTGCCACCGAAAATCGGCTATCTCTGCAGCATCAAGCAGATTGTTCCATGCGGTCTTAATAGTGGTCAGGCGTCCGCCATCAACCGCTGGAAAGACCCTTGCGTGTTTCATGTCTGCCTGCTTCTTCCAGCTCTTAAGCGTTTTGAGGGCGGTTTGGCTGAGCGGTACGTGGCGAGTCTTGCTGGATTTCGCATGCTCTGCGCGGACGGTCAGCACCTTGGAATCAAAGTTCACATCATTCCACTCAAGGTCGAACAGCTCGCCACGCCGAAGGCCGGTTTTCAGCGAGCAGATGACGAGGGGCGTTAAGTGGTCGCCGAAAGCGCTTTTCTGTAGGCTCGGTAAGAGCTCATAACCGCGTGCTTTGCGAAACTCATTGGCAGAGCTCCGCTCCGCTTTGATCTGCTCGTCACGGGCCTCTAGAGCCGCTATGAGCCGCTTTTCCTCATATTTCGACAGATAGCGGCAGTGCAGGTTGTCGTGGCCCTTGAGAGACTTAAGTTTGGCGAGCGGGTGTTTGTCGATAACATCCCATTCGACGGCCCGACTTAAAACACCACGCAAGGCATTGGTGAGTCGATTCACGGTGGCAGGCTGTAAACCATCGTTGAGTTTCTTGATGCGCCACTTTTCAATACGCTTAATGTGAATGTCGGGAAGCGGGGTATTCAGAAAGGGTTTAAAGGCCGATCGAACACTGGCCACTGTGCTGGACCCGCTTTTGGTATTCGCTTTGGCCCAGGCTTCGTACTGGTGGTCCAAAAAATTGGCGAGCGTGTTCTCGCTTAGCGACTTGGTGGTTTGTCGGCTTTCGATTTTTACTCGTTGAACATCGACGCCGCTGGCGACGTTGCCTGCATAAGCTGTGGCATCGTCTTTGGCTTGGGTAAAGGTTTTGTCTGAGCCGAGTACGCCGATCTTGATGCGCTTGCGCTTGGCATCGTCGGCGCGATAGCTGTAATAAAATGTTTTGCGCCCGGTGGGTTGTACCCGGACCAGAAATCCTTTGATCTCGGTATCGACAACCTCGTAAGGTTTCTCTTTGGGTTCGAGCTTTTTGACGCGTGCTGTGCTAAGTTTGGTTTGCATGGTTATGCAGGGCGTTGGACTTAAATGCAATTTAAGTCCAT
>CAZDEW010000054.1:0-4965 GCA_964504585.1 uncultured Pseudomonadales bacterium
CCGATTTTCTCAAATCAAAAGCAACCTCAAACAAGCCAAGGTCAACTCGCCCCCCATTTCTTTCCCGGCAAAGCTTGCGTGATCACCGCGGCAACCATCCTGTTTATCAGCGTGCATGACAAGATTTACGGACTGTTTGGAACCAGCGTGCCGGAAATCATTGACATAGGCGACGGCGAGGTCAAAGAGTGTCTTATAGCCTTGTTTATTCTTGTCTATATTGTGGAACTCAGCGATCGCTGGCGCACAGCTCGGTACGACTCTGCCAACGATACTAAGGCAAATGTAGAGACCATCTAGTTTGGGCTGCGGCCAAAGTTATCGATAATCCGATCGATCGAAAAAACAAGCGCGATGAGCGAGTCACCTAAGATCGTTTTAGCAGCGCGCAGGAGCCTTTTATGGCCAGTGACGACCCAACATCGTTAATTTCTGCTGACTCTGTTATGGCTTATATTCAAGGCGTTCCAGACGAGAGTCGGCAATTTGATTTTTTGCTGGGTGAGTGGGAGCTAAGCTGCGTCAGGTTTGGCGCAGATGGCAGCGAGAAACTGCGCTACAAAGGTTTTTGGAAAGGAACCTCACTGCACAATGGCAGGATGCTGCTCGATGAGTTTAGTGCGCGACTCGACGATGGTACGGAAATATCTTCAATGGCGACGCTACGCAGCTACTGCCCTGCAAACAAAGAATGGGTCATGACATTTCTGGTGTCGCATGAACCCAATCGAGTCTCTTGCTTCAACGGCACACGCGAAGGCGATGAAATGCACCTTTCGGGCGAGGGGCAAACACTGGATGGAGACGCGCTCAAGTTCCGCGTCCGCTTTTACGCCATATCCGAGTCATCGTTCGAATGGGAGAATAGGGTCAGTCTCGATGGGGGGGCCACATGGTGGCGAGACAGCACCCTCTCGGCCGTTCGCAAAAAGAGCTGAACGAGCAGGTTTCCCACGCCACCCTAGTGTTCGAGTTCGCGCAGAAAACTCTGCTTGGTCGGCCGGAAGCTTTAATAGCTGTACTGCAAACTAGCCTATGTAGTTGGCGACCACACCGATACCCAGTGCAATGGCCACCATCAAGGCGCCAATATAGCTAAAGTGTTTTACGAGATCCTCGTCAGTAATAACGTGAGTTTCGTGATTCATAGTACTCTCCTTGTAAAGGTTGTTGATTAATTGAACATAGCCCAACCGTGATTGCATAAAATAGAATCAATCGGAAGTGAGAGCCTGTCATTTGATCCGCACAATCAAAACATGGACTAGCTCACAGTTTTGAAACTTTAGAGCCAAGGTTTCGCTACCAGCAGGTTTTCCAATGATCAATAAACTGATTGCCACCTTGATAACACTGGCCGGCGTTTGTCTGGTGGTGAACCCTGAGTTAGTGGTTGATGGGCCTGTACCCGAGGATCCTTTCGAAGCAATTGAACGCCGTATTCGATGGGGGCTACTCCTCGGCCTTGGAGTATTTCTACTATTGCATAGGGCAATAAGGCCATGGCAAACCTTCGTACTGGCCGCGGCGGCGGCAACCACCTTTGGCATTCTGTGCTCACGGCTCGTCGGCTTGGCATTGGATGGGTCCGCGGCCGAGCAGTGGTTCTGGGTGTGCTTTGAAATCGCTTTGCTCACTGGGCTTTTGCTCGCATACCGCAGATTCAAGCTTACCCACAGCGCTTAAGTCCAGGCTGACGAACAGGATTAAATATGGGCGAGCACTATTTTCTGCGGCCACCGGCTTCTTCTAGATCATCCTGGTGTACCATCGGGTTTAAATTCAATCGGAGCTACTGATGAGCGATGCGATCTACATGTTAAACGCCCTCTGGTTTAAGGAGCAGGGAGGCAAGGAGAAGTATGCGGAGTACGCTTCTGCGGTCGCGCCGCTGCTGGAAGGAGTTGGCGCGTCACCGGGCCAGATATTTCAAGCCAAACAGGCACTTATCGGAGACTGGGCGCCCGATGCCTTTTTTGTCGTGAAGTATCCCAACAAGTCGGCCTTTGAAGCAATGATTAGCAGTCCTGAATACGCCGAAATTTCGCATCTGCGAGAAGATGCGCTTGAGAAGAGTTTACTCACCGAGTCCTCCGAGTTTAGCTTCAACTAAATTATTATCATGATTGTTCGACGAACCATCAAAGAGGCCGCATGCTAAGCATTGAGAAAGACTCGCACGCTGAAGAAATATGTATCCACGGCACCCCCGAAGATCTAAGAGAATTTGCAAAAAAACTCTGGGCGATCGCGGAAAAAGGCGAATCCAGAGGTGTGCATCAGGAACAGTTTTCCACATCGTTCAGCTCAGACCCGGAACTCTCAACGACTCTGCAGGGCGACTCGGACGAATTTAGCATTGTCACGAGACTTACTGTGTGCAGCTACGGTAAATAAGCAACCGATCGCGACAGCGGAAAAAACTAGCGCCCTTTTAACCTAGGCGCTCTAATTCAGGAAGCTTTATTCAGAAACCACTTGTTCACGGGCCAAAAACACAAGGACCGTCTAATATCAGGACCCTCACACGCCATGATTGACCAATACGATGACGATAATATTTTTGCAAAAATCCTCGAGGGTAAGGCCCCCTGTATAAAAGTTTATGAGGACGAACACTCGCTGGCTTTTATGGATATCATGCCGCAGCGTCAGGGCCACGTATTGGTAATCCCCAGAGAACGGGCGGTAACGATTTACGAGCTGTCATCCGAAGCTATGCGCAACGCCATGGAAGTTGTTCAAAAGCTGGGTAAAGCGGTCGAGCGTGCCACAGGACTTGATGGAACGACCATTTTTCAGCAGAACGGCAAAGATTCCATGCAGACCGTACCCCATGTGCATTTTCATATCTTGCCCGGCTCCTTCATTGGGGTCAAAGGTCATGCCGCAGAGCTCGCAAAAATGGACGAGCTGCAAGCGATGGCCGATCGCATAATGGCCGAGCTCTAACAAGATCGCTAGCCGGATAATACAGTCGCTCGGGGCTTCCAATGTCAGGCAAGTATCGAACTGCTTGCGACGCCCTTCTGCAAGGCTCCATTTTCGATCTGACGGATCATATCAACGAGCCGCTGATTAACCGGGCAAGCAATACCCAGCTTTTCACCCTCTTCAACGACCGCTCCATTTAAGAAATTGATTTCGGTCTTACGGCCATCATCAAGGTCACACCACATTGACGAACGCGCCTCGGGATCAATTGCGAGCATCTTCTGCGCCAGCTTTAAATAAATCCAGTCCGGCAAACCCAGCACAACAGGTAATACCTTTGGAGGTAGGGCTGTCAACTTGGGCAAATCGATACCCTTGGCGGCAACCACTTTAAGCATTTCTTTTTGTGCCGCTGCTAACACCTTTCTATAACCGCGATTGCTGAGCTCAGCCTTGAGTGGAATATCAGAGAGCGCATTGACAGCATTGTTCAAATTCAGCTGCAACTTGGCCCAGACCAAACCCTCGATATCGCGATGTAAGGCGAAGGGCATGACGCTGTGGGTTAACACCGACTCCAGGCCCGCGGTTTCAGGTGTCATACCCAAATCGAGACCGCCTTCAGTTCCCCTGTGCAGATGCCCCGGCGAAGGCTCTACGACATTCGCCGCGAACACCCCGCGCACAACCTTATTGTCCGGAAAAGCAGCCTGCAAAATATCCTCAGAGCCGAGGCCGTTTTGCAGCGACACTACAAGCGTCTTTGGCCCTACATGCTGCGCAATGTCAGCGATCGCCGATTCGAGGCCGGTACATTTAACCGTGATCCAGAGGAAGTCAGGCGCCGCTGATGCTTGCTCAGGATCAAAAAACTGAAGCTCGGTCAGCTTCTCTTCGTGGCCTTCATAATCGGTAATGCGTATTCCGTCGGCGAGCTTTGCCTTCACCCGCTCGCGCACAACCCATGTTACGCGGCAGCCGTTCGCCATGAGGGCCGAGCCCAGATACCCCCCGATTAGCCCAGCACCAAAGACCGTGTGTGTGGACGAGGCGCCCAAAGAAGCGTTGATTTCAGTTGTCATAAGGCAATCTTAGTTAATGTCCCAGTCAATCGGCTCATAGCCGTGTGATTCTAAAAATCGGTTAGCGCTCGAGAAATGCTTGCAACCCAAAAAGCCCCTATGCGCTGACAAGGGCGATGGATGAACGGATTTAAGCACGCAGTGTCGCTCCCCATCGATAAGCGCGCCTTTTTTCTGTGCGTAGGCACCCCATAGCAGAAAAACAAGGTTCTCACGCCGCTGGGCCAGCACCTCAATCACTCGGTCAGTAAAGCGTTCCCACCCCTTTCCGGCGTGTGAACCCGCACGCTTGTGTTCGACCGTGAGCACCGCGTTCAACAGTAACACGCCTTGCTGCGCCCAGTGTTCCAGGCAGCCATGGCTTGGCAGCGGCAGCTTCAGGTCATTCTGTAGCTCTTTGAAAATATTCTGCAGCGACGGCGGCGGTTTAACACCTCGCGGCACAGAGAAAGATAATCCGTGCGCCTGCTCGGGACCGTGGTAGGGATCCTGACCGATGATCACAACTTTAACCGCGTCAAACGGGGTTGAGTCCAGCGCATTAAAAATCTTCTTTGCTGGCGGATAAAGCAACTTACCGCTGGCAGACTCCTGCTTTAAGAACTCTCTTAGCTGCAACATATACGGCTTCTCGAACTCTTCGCCGATTACCGCCAACCAGGATTCATCCAGCTGAACAGATCGTTTATTATCCGTCCCGCTCCGGCCTATGGCTGCCTGGCTTGTCAAAATAGCCTCTCGAACATCGTGCCCGATCTCGACCTCAAAAAATGTTATTTGTATTGTCTAAAAACCGACCCTGGCTGCAAAAAAGGCTGAGATCATAAAACTCATCACCCAGACACGTTTAAAGCATGAACAAAGAAACCGATCAATCGCCAACTCCTTCAGAACTATCAGAGCCTTCAGCGAATCAAGAGCCTTCAGCGAATGAAAAGCCTTCAGCGAA
>CAZDEW010000054.1:5065-21612 GCA_964504585.1 uncultured Pseudomonadales bacterium
TCAAGAGCCTTCAGCGAATCAAGAGCCTTCAGCGAATCAAGAGCCTTCAGCGAATCAAGAGCCTTCAGCGAATGAAAAGCCTTCAGCGCTCAATGCTCTACGGCCCACCCCGGAAAAAACCGGCGGGCTTAGCGTGCGCAATGGCATCGGACTGGCGCTGATTTTTGTCTCCCTGGGCTGCCTGTACCCCGGAATCACAGAGCCCCTGCTACAGATACAGGTCAATGCGCAACTGCCCATCATCGGCAAGCTGGAATTGTACAACGAAACACAGAGTATTATAGAGTCCATTAGCGCGCTTTGGCGGAGCGACAACTTACTAGTCGCGTTTTTAATCGCTCTGTTCAGCATTGCGGTACCCGTTGTTAAAGCGGTACTGCTCTTTACAGCGCTAGTTCTTTCGCGAAGCGCGCCAGCGAGTAAAGTGAAAAACAGACTTCTTCAGTTTGTACAGCTTGTCGGGAAATGGTCGATGGCCGACGTTTTCGTCGTTAGCGTTTTTATGTCTTTTCTGGCGACGCAGTCCAACGACTTCCTGGAGGCTTTTTTACACCCGGGTTTCTACTATTTTTTGGCTTACTGCATACTCTCGATCATCGCCTCACTGGCAATTTCTTTTCGTCACTGAGCAAACAGTCAAACAATGCCAGCTATTGCGACAGGCTTTTATTCGCCGCTAGCGCACGTTCACGCGTCGCTTTCAAATCGAGAATTGGATGTGGGTAGTCCTGTCCCAGCACTACTCCAGACTGTTTTAGTAGATCATCATCGGCCGTCCAGGGCTTGTGAATAAACTTCTTCGGCAGCTTCGCCAACTCCGGGCAGTACCGGCTAATGTAGGCCCCCTCCGGATCGAACTTCTCACTTTGCGTCACTGGATTAAAAATCCTGAAGTATGGCGCAGCGTCCGCACCGCAACCCGCGGTCCATTGCCAGCTCGCGCTGTTAGCAGCCAGATCTGCATCTAACAGGCAATCCCAGAACCACGCCTCACCCCTTTGCCACGGAATCAGTTGATTCTTTACAAGAAACGAGGCGACAATCATGCGAACACGATTATGCATAAAGCCGGTTTGCCACAGCTCGCGCATACCCGCATCGACAATGGGAAAACCTGTCTTGCCACGACACCAGGCGGCAAAACCTGCTTCGTCGTCTAACCAGGGAAATTCCGCGTATTTTTCGTTAAACGGTTGGTCTGGAAAATGCGGCCAGTGGTACAACAGGTAGTGCGAAAACTCCCGCCAACCCAGCTCACTCAAGAAGTGATCACGGTTTGTCTCGTCATCCATTTGCGGCGCCTGTATCGCGCTGGCCCAGACCTGATGCGGCGACACCTCGCCAAAGTGCAGGTGTGGTGAAAGGCGCGAACCTAGACCATCAGCGGGATAATCCCTGCGCTGTTTGTACTCAGCCATTGGGCCGTCAATGAACTCCTTTATTTTTTTGAGCCCAGCACGCTCACCGATGGCCCAGTGCTCGTAGAACCCTTTGTGCCATGGCACTTTTGGCAGCAGCTCAAGATCCTCCAAACTCAGTAGTTGGAGCTGCCCGGTCGTTTTACACAGCGCTGCACTGACGCCCTCATAATCAGCAACTCGCATCGCGCGGGGCTTAGGAAGGGGCTGACGGGGCTGCTCGGCAGCAGCACAGCCCTTTCTGAAATACGGGGTAAAAACCTTATAAGGTGTGCCATCCTTCTTACTGACCTCCCACGGCTCCCAGAGTAAGCTGCCGTTGAAGGACTCTACATTGATACCCTCGGACTGGAGCTGTTCCTTGATTTTCTTATCGCGTTTTATCCGCCAGGGTTCATAGCAACGATTCCAGACGACATGCTCCACCGCTAAAGCCTGTGCAAGCGCCGGAATCAATTCATCGGCCGCGCCCCGCAAAATGATCAAGCGACCATCCAGACTCGCATTCAACGAGGCCAACGATTCATGCAGCCATACGCGACTCGCTCCGCCCATGCGCCAACTTGCCGATGAAATGTCATCAAGCACGTAAACCGGTATGACTTCGCCAAGCTCGCAGGCACGCCGAAGTGCCGGATTATCAGTAAGACGAAGGTCCTGACGGAACCAGTGAATAGAGCGAGCTGACATAGAGAAAACCTGTCGAGCGCTAATACTGATAGTTTATGAGCACGCGCAAACGCTCGTTCTTGGCACCGCGTATATTACTCAGCCCGCGAAAGACGCTCAGGCGCTGATCGACGTCGTAAGTCAGATATATTGGCCGCAGCACTTGGGCAACAATCCAGTTGCGTGCCGTTAGTTTGAAACAGTAATCGGTCGCAACTTCGCCCGCGATAGTATCTGGCACACCGCCAAGCACTTTATCGGCACAGGTTTTACTATCGAGCGGAGCAATCGTCATAGGCACCGATTGAGCCCTGCTTGGCACAGCGAAATCGAAGCCGATTGAATCTCGATCATCGACGAGTACTTGCCAGTTCTCTGCAATAAACCGATCAAAACCGGCGTCACTGACCAGACCATCAAGCGCCACTTCATCGTCTTTTAACACTTGTACTTCGGCTTCCGCTCCCAGCTCTGCGTAGAGTTTCCCAGCCGGTGCGAGCGCTGGCTGACTCACCAAACTGTCAGCGGCGACTGGTTCAAAAGCCTGCATCTTTAAACTGACTTCGCTTTCCGGTTCGGCAACCCAGAGCGAATCGCTACCCGCGCTTGAGGCTGACTGAACCTGTCCTAGACGAAAATCAATGATGCGATAGTAGGGAGACTGCGTCGAGAAGCGATAATTGATATCTTTGATCGCGAAGGGCAAATACTCCGATCCGTCCATCGCGGAGTAGACAACGCGCCTTGCCGGGTGATTGCTTCGCTCGCTGTCTGAGAGCCTTCCATGATTCGCTAAAACGTTTGCGTTCGTTTCACCACTGACGGGCATACCTACCTCATCCACAGCCAGCAGAAAGTACTGCTCCTTATAGAGAATTGAAAAGTCCTGCAGATCATACGCCAGGCCTGTAACCAGTGGCTGCACCGCCGAGCCGTCACTTCCATCGGCGGCAGCCTGATCTTGACTCAATACAGTCGCATCGGCACGCGCTAGTAAAGACGGTAAGAAGGCAACGGCAATAAGAAATTTAACCATCAATACAAACTACTCAAACTCACTCGCCATAGAGCCATCATACTGCATCGCGATCTGCTGATCGCGCGAGCAGTTCACGCCCCGCAAAGGTTCGCGCAGCAAACAAAAGCGCTGGAAACAGAAGCGCCCACAACGCCAACAGCAAAACGAATGCCAGCGGCATACTCACGCCAAGCTCGACGTCTGACAATCGCACCCCAGCTAGATAGTTAATCGCCCCGGCCAAACCGCCAACAACGGCCGCTAGCTTCAGGCGCTCCTGCAAAAAAGAAAAACAATGCGAAAGCGTTGTCGCGAAACAGAGCCAAAGAGCACAAAGCCAAAGAGGCACTAAATCACTGCCATCAGCATTCACCAAAACCCCGAACACGAACCACAGCATATCGATCGCAATGCCAGCTGCGGCGATTAGAGCGATAAGCAGTAGCTCCGCATAGGAATCAGTCACAATAAGGAAGTGCGCCGCGAGAAAAACGGCAGCCGTAGCGACCGCCAGTTGATTCCCACCTAGCACGCAGCAGAGCCAGGCGATGTTGAACAACACGCCATTTAAGACCTTTAACAGAAGCTCGCGACTATGCATAAAAACAGCTATAACCTAAAAAGCAGCGTGATTTCTATCGATCCATACCCGCTGGACGATAGTCTGGCTTGGTCATAACCATTTGCGTCGTACCTATCACTCGCTCTCTAAAACCGCCCTCGCAGTAGCACAGATAGTACTCCCACATGCGAATAAAACGCTCATCAAAACCCAAAGCTCTCACTTGATCGATATTGGAAAAGAAGGCTTCCCGCCAGCGCTTGAGTGTCTCAGCATAATCAAGAGCCATATCAGACATGTCGGAAATAATCATGTCTGTATCTGCAGAGACGTGGTTTGCTATGCAATTTACTGATGGCAGGCATCCGCCTGGAAAAATATAGCGCTTGATAAAATCCATCGAGTTTTTGGCGCGCTCATAGCGTTGATCGGTAATCGTTATCGCCTGTATCGCCATGACCCCATCAGGTTTTAGCAGATTCGAGCACTTGCTAAAGTACTCACCGAAGTACTGATGACCCACTGCCTCAATCATTTCAATAGAGACCAGCTTGTCAAACTTCCCTTCTAGCAAGCGGTAATCTTTCTTTAATACCGTAACCTGATTCTGCAAGCCCTTCTTATTGACAAGCTCCAAGGTATGTCGGTATTGCTCTTCCGATATCGTCGTCGTTGTCACACGGCATCCGTACTGCTCTGCCGCATAAACTGCCATACCGCCCCAGCCCGTCCCAATCTCGACCAGATGATCCGATTGCTTCAATGATAACTTCTGGCACAGTGCGTCAAGCTTTGCTATCGAAGCTTGCTCAAGACTCATGCGCTCATCGCTGAAAAGCGCCGATGAGTACATCATTGTCGGATCAAGAAAGAGCTCAAAGAAATCGTTACCAAGATCGTAGTGAGCTGCGATGTTTTCTTTAGAGCGCGCGACGCTGTTACGGGTTAGAAACTCAGTCAAAGAGAGTGCCAATCGATTCAACATCGAGCGCTCCTGATTAACACGCTCCAACTCCGCCAGGTTGTAGACCATAAACCTGACCACTGTTACTAGATCGGGCGTCTCCCAGTCACCGTCCATGAAAGCTTCGGCGGCACCAATAACGCCATTAAGTGCAATTCTTCTATAAACCCGATCATTGACCACATAGATGTGCGCGTTTGGCTCGTCTCCGGCAATATCAGGATTGCCGAACTGAATAGCATAGGCACCTTCGTGAATTACCAGACTACCGCGACTCATTGCCGAGAACTTGGCGTGCACCAGTTTCCGCGCAATACTAACTGCCCCGCCGGAAGCTCCGAGCGATCGATATCTCGCGGCAACGCGGTCCACTGCTTTCGCAACGCCCGGCATTGAAAAACTGCTAATGCCACCTCGCTTCTGAGAATCAGCTAGTGAAACAGTCTCTGTTTTTGAAGCATCGATTGGATTCATGATTGTTACCATTGAGTTGTCTGCCAGCGCCAATAGCGTCCTTACCTGATCAAAAAAGCAGAGCGTGTTGTTGTTCTCAACGGGCCGGCATCACAGCGAGTCCGCTACTCATTAAAAATACGCCGCTCAGGCAGGGCGCGATCACCCCGACTTTGCGTAATCCTGTCTTCTCCAGTGGACGATGCCGCCTGTTTGGCCGGGTGCGCGTAGAGCGGGACGCGCTTGACGAACAGCTTCAATGCCTGCCAGTAGATACCCACTATGACTTGCATCGTCATCAGGGGATAGCGCCAGACTAGCCGACGCATACTCGCCGCAGACAAAGCCTTGCGCGAAAAATTAACGCCCGCACTGAACCAAAGTTTTTGTTCAGCGTCGACAGTTGGGCTGGAGGCATTATCACTGCGCATAAAATTCTTGAGCGAGAATGTCAGACCCTCAGCCGGCTCAGTCCCATCCCAGCGGTACTGCATCGACATCGGCATAAACGGAGAGACATGCAGAGCCTTATCGAAGCACGCGTGTTTTCGATCACTGTCAGTCTGGTCACGGAGATCGAGCGCATAGGCAAGGCTCTCGTCCCACGGCGTATTGGTCACGTCCAGCAGCATTGCCTCGAGCAAGCCTGCGCGATTGAAGCAGTAATAGCAGCTTATAGGATTTGTCAGATAACCGAAGTATCGAAGATTCGTCAGCATACAAATCTTGCCGTCCGGGCGGAATCCGAGTTCGCTTGCAACCCGGTCACGGACACAGGAATCAAGATCCCGGCTGCCGTCACCAAAATAGTTTTCACGCTGGAAAGAAGCTGGAAGCCATCTGGAGAAACCCCAGCTACGAGACATAGAAAAAACGCGGTCGATCTCACTCAAGTCGAGGTAAAGCATCGCAACGCGATAGGTAAACGCGTGCTCTCGTGGCTCGCATCGACGGTGCCACACCGACCCCTCGTAGAGGCAGCTTGTCAACTCGGTTTCTTGCAAAGTGCTCATACCGCTTAAGCTGAAGCGACCGCAGAAGTATCACTCAGCTCTTCATGACCTTCAGTGGCGAACCGTTGCTGGATCGACTGCGCAGCGCGCACCCCCGAAAAAACTCCGTCTTCGTGGAAACCGTTCCGCCAGTAAGCGCCGCAGAACCAGGTGTTTCTGGAGCCGGCAATCTCCTGCCAACGTTGTTGTGCGGCGATCCCTTCCACCGTAAACACCGGATGCGCGTAAACATATTCACCCAGAATTTTATCGGGATTTATCGCTTCTGTCTGGTTAAGGCTCACGCAGAAATTGTGCCGGCTCTGCAGGTTTTGCAAAATATTCATTGAGTAAGTCAGCTGCGCCACATCGCTACCCTGCACCTGCTTGATGCGGTAATTCCAGGATGACCAGGCCAGCTTTCGCTGAGGTAAAAGCGTGGTATCTGTATGCAAGACGACGTCATTGTCCTGGTAGGGTATCGCCGACAGAATCTCTCTTTCCGTTCTTGTCGGTTGCTCCAATAGGTTCAGTGCCTGATCACTGTGGGTCGCTATCACGACAGCGTCGAAATGCAGGATCTCACCACCGCTAAGCCTGATATGAATATCACCGTCGTGCCGATCTATCGAGACGATATTGCTGTTTAGTCTGATCGAATCGCGAAAGCTGGCGCTCAGTGGTTCAATATAAGTTTTAGATCCGCCTATCAAGGTTCGCCATTGCGGCCGGTCTTTAATGGAAAGCAAGCCGTGATTCTTGAAAAACTTGACGAAGAATATCAAGGGGAACTTGCGCATATCATCGATACCCGACGACCAGATGGCAGCACCCATCGGCACGAGATACTTATCAATAAAGTACTCACTGTAACCACGGCTATCGAGATACTCGCCAAGACTCATGGTTTCTGGTAGCTCGCCCGCCTCAACGTCAGCCAAAGACTCCTTGTTGAACCTAACGATATCAGTCAGCATGCGCAAATAGGCTGGCCGGAACAGATTTCGACGCTGGGCAAAAAGCGTGTTGTAGTTGCTTCCTGCGTACTCAAGGCCAGTGCGCTCGCAGTGCACACTGAAGCTCATCGCAGTCGGCTGAGACCTGACCTTAAGCTGCTCCATGAGGCGGATAAAATTGGGGTAAGTCCAGTCGTTGTAGACGATAAAACCGGTATCAATCGCAAATTGCTCTCCCTCGAGTTCAACATCGATAGTCGCCGTATGGCCGCCCAAGCGACTGTCAGATTCGAATAGGGTTACATCAAACAGAGGAATGTCAGGATCGCGCTGAAATTCAGCGTTTAATCCATTTTTAAGACAGTACGCGCTGACCAGACCTGAAATGCCCGAGCCAATAACGGCGATTCGTCTATTCATGTCCACACCCACTCTACGCTGTTTACTGTTGTGTTTGGTTTATCACGCCCGGTGTTGACCGGAAGTCCCGCCTGACTGAGACGATTTACTGCAGCTCTTCGAACGAGCTTAACTCGTGCCCGCTTCCGAGCGGCCGTGGCGAACGAGTTTTGGTGCAATACATTCGTACCACAGCCACTTCCAGCGCGTCGCAAACGCTATCAGCGCTGACAACTTACCGGGAAATCGATAGAGCCGCTTCCTGCTTTCAATGGCTCGCTTGGTCCGCCGTGCAGCCTGCTCGGCGGACATCTCAAACGGCATTGGGAAATCGTTAGAGCTAGTCATCGGCGTGGTGATAAAGCCCGGCTGTACAACCGTGACGTCGATACCCTCAGCACGCAGGTCTATCGCCATGGAATCGAAAAGATAATCAACCGCTGCCTTACTCGATCCGTAGGCCTGAGCTCTAGGCAAGCCGGTCATCGTTGAAATACTGCTAATGGCGACCAGTTGGGATCGCCCCGACTGCTTGTCAAAGAGCGACGTCGCCACATTCGCGCTATTCACAGCGCCAAACAAATTGGCATCATAAACACGCCTGAATAAGGCCGGGTCGAGGAAAGTTTCGTCGATGTACTCGCAGACCCCGGCACTGAGGATGGCAGTATCTATGGAACCTACGAGCTCGCGGAGCGCTGCAATCGTTTTGTCGACGTCTGCATCAATACTGGCATCAAAGGGCAGGCTGAATACTTTGCCTTCACTGCTGCTATCACCGTTTATTTCTTTGGCCGCCGAATCCAGCTTGCTTCCATCACGCCCGCTGATCACAACCGTCGCGCCATCACTGACATACAATCTAGCAAGTGCCTTACCCAGGCCCGATCCTCCTCCGGTTATCCATACCGTTTTATTTTTTTTGTGCATAGAAACTAATGGCTGGCGGTTAACCGTTTGCGTAAGCCGCTAATTAAGCGGCCGAGGAGCGGAACATTCTCGTAGAACATCGCGCCAACATCAAATGCATCTTCATGCGCAACGATTTTGTCACCCTGCCAGCGAATATAGGTCATCCCTCGCACATCAACCGGCTTACCACCGTTGAGACGGGGATGTACAAACGTCATGACCCAACGAATTGCCGCGCGGTCCTCGCCAAAGACCTCATCGATGTAGTTGAAGTGACAGCTCTCGAGTGCACCGTAAAGCTTCAACGTGTGCTCGACAAGGCGATCGATTCCGGTGATCACGTTGGCCGGATCTCGAAATACCACGGTATCGTCATAGAGCGAGCGCATCGCGCTCTCACTCACCTGCGTGTGACTCATCCACAGGTTTTTTAAAGCCGTGACGGTATCGGCTCCCGACCGGGCCTTATCTTTCCCGGTATTCGCGCAATTCGCCTGAGATGGGCTTTCGATTCGCTGTTGAGCTCGTGAGGGCATAAATGCAGAAATTAGGTGATTTAACTGTGTGTTTTATGATCGATTACGGCGTTATAGCAACCCAAATTGCCTGTAGAAACAGTAATGATTCTCATCGCCTCGATGTTGTGGTTACGCCAACCGCGGGCATTGAGATCAGCCTTGCTTAACTGATTGATATCGAAGCCTTTTCACCGTTGATCCATCTGCCACGGCACGGCGTAATTAAATCAGCAGAAAGTAGTGCGAGCGGTATTTGGAGACGGTTGCTACATGATAGAATCACGAGAACAGGCTGCCATGTCACAAGACAACGATCACCCTGATCAGAACAGCAGCGCAAAGCCCCCTGCGGCGGCGAGTAGCAATGTGACTCAGATAACGACGCACCCACTGGAACGCAAGCCCGACGACTGGGCCCCGCTGCTATTGCGCGTCGCTGAAGAAAGAGACAGAGCGGCCTACGCCAAAATCTTCGATCATTTTGCCCCCAAGGTTAAGAACTTCGCCTTGCTCCTGCGCTCCTCATTCACCTCGCAGGAAATGGCTGATGAGCTAGTGCAGGAAGTCATGCTGAAAGTCTGGCTGAAGGCTGCGAGCTTTAATCCCGCCAAGGCCAGTGTGAACACGTGGATCTTCACCATCGCTCGCAACTCCCGAATCGATTACATTCGCAAGATGAAGCGTGGCGACGTACAGCTTGATAACGAGGTTCTATGGGAGATTGTTGATGAGCGAGAGCCCGTTGCTTCACTCGAAGAACTGCGGGTGCAGAAACATATGCGGGCCCACATCGACGAGTTGCCGATTGAGCAGGCAGACGCGCTCAAGCAGATATATCTCGAGGGCAAGTCGCATGCCGAGGTAGCCGAACAGTCGAAGCTCCCCCTTGGCACGGTCAAGTCACGAGTCAGGCTTGCTATGAATAAGCTCAGAGCCAAGTTGTCGGATGAGAGTCTCGAACAGCTCTTGGGTAGCGAAACGTGACCCAGTACACAGTGGTATCGTTTCAGTATGCCTGCGGGCATGAAAATGTGAATGCTGGGGCTTTTTTAGTGAGCCAAAACCCAGCTTCACCGTAACAAACCAATTGTTTTTATGCGCGTTGATTTATACGAGCTAAATAACTGAGCATGACAACAGAATTTTGAGTAACGCAGCGTTTTATTGAGTAGTCAGGTTTACAAGGAATGCCAAATTATCACCCAGACATCCATACTTTGACCGAATTCGTCACGGGCAATCTCTGCGATGCGCAGAAGCTTTGCGTTGCCGCCCATCTCGAGCACTGCAGAGAGTGCAGGGTTATCGTGCAACAGCTAAACCAGCTAGGCGGTATCCTTTTCGATCAAGCCTATGCAAACGCACAACCGCAACGGGACAAAGGCATTCAGCTGGAAGAGAATGCTCTGGACAAAGTCTTCGCTGCCATCGATCGTGCTGAATCGGCTGCGGCGCCGAACGCGGAAGCGGAGGCTGATCAACTTGCGAGTGCACCTGCGGATCTAGCAATTGCGCGTGCCGAAAAGCTTGCTGCCGGTGATAGCGCAAGCGACTGCTTTAATGAGCTCGCTGATCTCGGAAAAAACGTGCATTCGCTACTGGTCAATGATCGTCAGTTTACCTGGGAGAAAATCAACCGCTCGCTCAGCATTGGCCGCATAAAAATTGATGACCCGGTGCGTGAAGTTGCCCTGCATCGCCTCGAAGCGGGTGGCAAGGTCGGCAATCACGACCACAAGGGTCGTGAAATTACGGTTGTTCTCACAGGTAGCTTTTCAGATCAGGATGGGCTCTACTTGCCTGGCGATTTTCTGGTCAGAGAGCCTGGCGAGGATCATCAACCGATCGCCAGCAAAGACGGCAGCTGTGTGTGCCTCTCGGTTCTCGAGGCGCCGGTCAAATTTACCGGGTTCTCTCGCCTCATTAACCCCTTCCTGCGTTTAAAGCCGCGAGCGGCCTAAACCGGCCCAGAAACGCCGCTCCAGATAAGACGCCTCAGAACTGTGCATTATTACCGGTGATCTGCTGGTCACGCTGCGCCGTATCTACACACAGTATCAACCAGCAGCGTTTGTTCTCGCGAATCGTATCTGAGAGATATCAAGAAACACCCTACTTTGCCTCGCTCAATGCGGGGCTTATTTTTTTCTGGGGCTAGTTTTTTCTGGGGCGGGCTTGTGCCAGCATCACCATTTACCTCCGGCAACTCAGCCGCTCGCTCTCGCTATTTTTCGCACTCTGTGTGAGTGATTGAACGACCGTCGCCACGCATTTCGTTGAAAAAAGCCTCAAAGCAGATGGCAGCCGCCCTAGGTTTGTCGATTCCCTATTCCCGACATCTCCTGAGCCTAGGTCTTCACCACCTGCCTTCACCACCTGTCTTCACCATATGTAACAGCCACCGTCATCCTTGCAGGGCGTATCGAGGAGCCACAATTTTCGCGCCGCAGCTGAACACAGCGCAGTACGTTGATCTTGCCTGCATTGCTTTTCACATAAGACGCCAATAGCTCACTGGGCCAGCTCTCCTGCCTGACGTGATCCGAACACTGGCCTTCCGGGTTACACTAGCCTTAAACTGCTGTTTAGTATCCGCATCGGAATTAGGCGCGCAGGCGAATGACAGACTCTTCAAAAACTGTATCTATAATGGATCGCTTCCTTGCCGGAATCGAACGAGCCGGTAATCGCCTGCCACATCCGACTCTCCTGTTCATTCAGCTAGGTATGCTTGTTCTCCTGCTATCCTGGCTCACCTCTACCCTTGGCGTTACTGCAAACCACCCCGTGACCGGTGAGCAGATTGTGATTGTCAATTTGCTAAGCTCGGATGGTCTATACCGCGTGCTATCGCAAATGGTTAGCAACTTTACACAGTTTGCACCGGTCGGCGTCGTACTGGTGATTATGCTCGGAGTCGGCGTCGCAGAGCACTCCGGCCTCATCGCGCGACTGATAGAAAAATTTACCCGTGGCGCGAGTGGACCAGCTCTGGCTTATGTCGTCAGCTTTTTCGGCGTGCTTTCCAGCATTGGGGCAGATGTGGGTTACGTTGTCTTGATACCGCTTGCCGGTATTCTGTATCACTCGCTTGGCCGACCACCACTCGCTGGCATTGCCGTAGCCTTTGCCTCCGTCTCCGCCGGGTTCAGCGCAAACCTTTTCCTCGGGCCGGTCGATGTCATGTTAGCTGGTATATCAACCGAGGCCGCACAGCTGATCGATAAAAGCGCCTCTGTCAGCCCCGCGGCAAACTACTACTTCATCGTGGCTTCAACCTTTCTGATAACGGCTGTCTGCGGCACATTGAGTAACGTTTTTGTCGAGCCTCGCCTGCACGCCAATCGCGAACCTTCTGTCTCAGAACTGGCTGGCGCCGAGCCAGAGACCTCCATTAGCCAAACAGATTCACACAGCCTTGTAGCGGTTGGCTGGTTTAGCCTGATCACTGTCGTGCTGGTGGGTGCCGCGGTGTTGATCCCTGGCGGTATTTTCCACATTGCCGAAGACGGCAATGGCAACTCCATACTCAAAGTACTCGTGCCGGTGCTAGCGATTTACTTTGGGTTAGCCGGTTATATCTTTGGGCGCTCTAACCGAGTCTATCAAACAGCCTCGGATGCTATCGAAGGCATGGAAGCCACCATGAAGACCATGGCCTACTACATCGTGCTAATGTTCTTCGCCGCCCAGTTCGTGAACTGGTTCAACTGGAGCAACCTTGGGTCGGCTATGGCAATATGGGGTGCTGCAGCACTCCAGGACAGCGGCGCGAGCATGAGCTTGCTGCTGGTTATGCTGATTGCAATTTCGGCGGCAATTAATTTGTTGATTGGCAGTGCGTCCGCAAAGTGGACACTGGTGGCGCCTATTTTCGTACCCATGCTAATGCTTTTGGGCGTCGACCCTGCACACACGCAAATGGCTTATCGCATCGGCGACAGCAGCTCTAATATCATCACGCCTCTAATGCCCTACTTCGGCATCATACTCGCTTACGCCCAACGCTTTGACCGCAATGTTGGGCTGGGCAATATCATCGCGACCATGCTGCCATTCTCAGTCGTGCTTTTCCTCACCTGGAGCGCACTACTTTTCATCTGGATCTCAATCGGTCTGCCGCTCGGCTTTTAGGACTTTTAACATATACGCGTGTTGACGCTGAGCACCACCGACTGCAATATTTCAGCAGATCGCCACCATTCTCAAGTTGGCATCTCCATCATCTTTGCGCTGGGTACGCTGCGACCTATGTTTACTAGCAGCTTTTGATCACCCTTTTATTAAACTTCCAGAAGAGGAAAACCACTGTGGATCTATCAAATATTGACTGGGCGGCGCTAACGCAACTCGGCATGGAATACCTGATCAAGGTCGCGTTAGCTATCGCGATTTTCGTCGTTGGCCGGATTGTCATCAAGATTATCCATTCGGCGATCAATCGTGCAATGCAGGCAAAAAACGTAGAGCCCACGGTTGCCAGATTCGTAGGCAGCATCGCCTACTACCTGATGTTTGCTTTTGTGGTTATTGCAGCGATCGGACAATTGGGCGTACAGACAGCTTCCGTCGTAGCCATTCTCGGTGCCGCCGGCCTCGCCGTCGGCCTGGCCTTACAGGGCACGCTATCGAACTTTGCATCCGGCGTCATGCTGATCTTACTGCGCCCAATCAAAGTAGGCGATTTTGTTGAGGTCGCCGGAGAATCGGGATCCGTCAAAGAGGTCGCCATTTTTGCAACGACATTACTGACAGGTGATAACAAAACTATCATCATTGCCAACTCTCAGGTTATGGGGAGTAACATCACTAATTACTCCACTCAGGACGAACGTCGAGTCGATTTGACGGTAGGCGTGAGCTACGACGCTGACTTACAGTTAGTTAAAGATGAGCTCAATGCCATCGCGTCGGCCAACGACAAAATCCTGCATGACAAAGGCGTGACCATTGGACTAGTCGAGCTAGCTGACTCGTCGGTGAACTTTGTCTTCCGATCATGGGTGAAAACAGCCGACTACTGGGGCGTCTACTTTGCACTTAACGAACGCATCAAAGAACGTTTCGACGAAGTCGGGATTGGTATACCTTACCCACAAATGGACCTTCACCACGTCTCGAAAACCTTCGATGACGCAGCCTAAGGGCGTCAACCGGGCGACGCTGGTGAGCTGAAGTCGGCTCACCAGTAAGCGCTATTTGCGAGTCTCATTGCATCTGAAAATCAATCGCATTTTCGTTTCTTTTTCTATATAAAACAATAACTTATAATTGACTCTCGGGTTCTGTCTGGCTATCCTATACAGCTCGTTCAGCTCACTGCCAAAGCTTCGGTGTTAGGCCGAATCGTTGGCAGCAGATGGGCGCCGGGTACGATCCAGCGCCCGAGCGTATTTGAAGTACTTACAGCATTATTCAGAGGCCGACCATGAAAGGCGATTCAAAAGTTATCGAGCATCTCAACAAAATTCTTGGCAATGAACTGGTTGCTATCAATCAGTATTTTTTGCACGCCAGAATGTATAAAGACTGGGGGCTGACTAAACTCGGCGATTATGAGTACCACGAGTCTATCGACGAGATGAAACACGCCGACCAACTGATCGAGCGCATTCTGTTTCTCGAAGGCTTGCCTAATCTGCAAAAGCTGGGGCAACTTCGCATCGGTGAGAACACAAAGGAAATGTTAGAGTGTGATCTCGCGCTCGAGAACGATGCGATCCCCGACCTGCGAGACGCGATCCGCTACTGCGAAGAGATCAGTGACTTCGTCAGTCGAGATCTATGTCAATCAATTCTCGACTCCGAAGAAGAGCACGTGGACTGGCTGGAAACGCAACTGGGATTGATCGACAAGGTTGGCATTCAGAATTATCTGCAATCGCAAATGACCAAAGAATAAATCGCTTTTAGGTCAGTCTGTCTGCGAAACAATCGGGGCAAACAGTGGCTTATGTTTAAAACCGATTCAATAACAACTGGCTGGCTTAGCTAAGTAACACTTTAGCTTGGCACGACCTAAAGCCTCTGCCTTCTAGCCTCAAATAGACAGACGCCTGCGGCGACCGATACATTAAGGCTCTCGATATCGGGAGCCATCGGTATCGAAAACAGCTGGTCGCAACTCTCTCGTGTCAGTCGCCTCAAGCCGCTGCCCTCAGAGCCCATAACGAGTGCCAACCCGCCGCGCAGATCCAGGTCATACAAGGTGCTTTTCGATTCGCCCGCAGCGCCCATCACCCAAACATTTTCACTCTGCAATTTCTGCAGGCAACGAGCCAGATTAGTGACGATTGCCAGCGGCGTTATTTCTGCAGCGCCGCTGGCAACCTTGCGCGCTGTCGCGGTAAGACCCGCAGACTTATCCTTCGGAACAACGACTGCGTCGACACCAGCCGCGCAAGCGGACCTGAGGCAAGCCCCCATATTGTGGGGGTCGGTCACGCCATCGAGTACCAGTAAAAACGGGTTTTCAACCCGTCGCACTAGCGCCAGTAACGCACTCTCTGACAGGGGCTCGCTTACCCTGCAGCGCGCGTAAACGCCCTGATGCACCGCATCGCGCTCAATGCCTTCCTGTGCAAGTTTATCGGCAAATGACTGGGCGTCTTCCGCAAGTACTCTCAGCCCGGCGGCAGCTGCAATGTCTAACAAGGTTTCGAGCCGGCGATTTTTCTGACTGCCAACAAAAACAAGCTCATCAATTTTTTGCGGCGATCGCTCGATAAGGCTAGCTACGGCATTGATGCCATAGACGATAGAAGTACTCATTTGGAGAACCTATTATTCGGATCAGAGTAGGTTCGGCACAAAACCGGGATGCATAACACTTAGTGGCTGGAAAATCCCAACTCGCCCTTTAATCAAAAGGCACGACTTTTTTGCACAGACTGTTTGTATTCGAGTAAAACGTTGACGAAGACGCACTTGATGTGTGGGGAAACCACAATCGTGCGAGCAACAGTTGCGCAAACCCGCTTAATACAGTGCAAACCACCGTGCCGTAGTGACGCGTAGTTTACACAAAGCCGGGCTGCGCTAACACATAGACGAGCTTATAGTTGCTGCTGCGCTTTTTCCAGATTACTTTTTATGCTGGCACTGTCGGGAGCGAGCGTCAACGCGCGTTCGAAAAGCGGGATCGCTTCGCCGGGCTTGCCGTTCTCTGCCAAAATCCAGGCATAGGTATCAAGCACTTCGGGCTCGTTAGGGGCAAGCGCATAGGCACGTTGCGCGAGCGAGAGCGCTCTGCTATCACCGCTATTCTGATACAGCCACGCAAGATTATTCAGCGCCATATAGTTGCCTGGATTGATCTCGAGCAATTGCTCAGACAGGCTAACCGCACTCACCGTATCACCACGCTGCAGCGCCTCACCCACTAACAGTTGCAGTCGAGCGCCACTCTGCGGAATTTCTGCCTCCCAATTTTTGAGAAATTCACTCTTCGCTTCGTTATCTGCAGCCAATAAACCGTAGATAGCAACAGCAATAGGATCCTGCGGGGACTGTGCCCAGGCACCTCGATAGGCTTCTAATGCTTCAACATTCTTGCCCTGAAGCTTGTGCAGCTCGCCACGATGAACGAGACCGGCCACCTGATCCACCTGGGCCAGCTTGCCGCTCCACTCTTCCGCGCTTGCAAAATCCTGATTGCTCGCGTGCAACCTAGCCATCAACGACATG
>CAZDEW010000055.1:0-13780 GCA_964504585.1 uncultured Pseudomonadales bacterium
GTAAACTTTGGGATGCGCGGAATGTTACCAAAAAGCAAGTCGCCGATCAGGAAGTGACGGTACGCAATCTTGTCACGCGTACCACTAAGCAGCAGGACCAGTTGAATGCAATTGTCGGTCAGGCGACCGCGATGTCGGCATCACTTGATGAGCTTGTAGAGCAGCTCGAGGGGGTCGACCCCGCGCAGCTGGAGTCCAAGATGGAGAGTATCCAGTCGCAAATGTCTGCACTCAATGCCGATATTAGATCCCTACAAAGTACTGGCGAAGATCATCGTCAGTGGCTTGAGTCTGTCGATGCTTTCAGAAGGCAAGTCAATGAACGGCTCAACGCGATTCAAAATCCAGCACCAACTGCACCGCAGCTTCAGTAACCGCACGGCATGCCGTTAGCCGGGAAACTACTTCCTATGCAACACTCGATTCGTGAACACGACGTTCAAGCCGATAAAGAGAAGCGGGCACGACAGAAAAGCGACAAAAGAAACGTCTAATTCAACCGATTTTTCAAACGACGAGAGACAAGCAGGCCTATGACTTCTATCAAGCAAGATGATCTCATTCAAAGCGTCGCCGACGCTTTGCAATATATCTCTTACTACCATCCGCTGGATTTTATCGAGGCTATTAATGAGGCCTACGAAAAAGAAGAATCTAAATCGGCCAAAGACGCGCTGGCGCAAATTCTTATTAACTCCAGGATGTGCGCTATGGGTAAGCGTCCGATCTGTCAGGATACTGGTATTGTCACCGTGTTTTTAAAAGTCGGTATGGATGTGCAGTGGGCGGATGCAACGATGAGTGTTACCGATATGGTTAACGAAGGGGTGCGTCGCGCCTATCAATACGAAGATAACGTTCTTCGTGCTTCTATTCTCGCAGACCCTGATGGCTCGCGTAAAAATACGGGTGACAACACGCCCGCGGTCATTCATATGGAATTGGTCCCCGGGGACACGGTGGATGTGCAAGTTGCGGCCAAGGGCGGTGGCTCTGAAGCGAAAAGCAAATTTGCCATGCTTAATCCCAGCGATTCGGTGGTCGACTGGGTACTGGAACAGGTGCCAAAAATGGGGGCTGGCTGGTGTCCTCCCGGGATGCTCGGTATTGGCATTGGCGGCACGGCGGAAAAAGCGATGTTGCTAGCGAAAGAGTCGCTGATGGAGCCTGTCGATATTAAAGCCTTACAACAGAAAGGTGCAGAAACTCGCGCGGAGGAGCTGCGGCTTGAATTGTTCGAGAAGGTCAATCAACTGGGTATTGGCGCGCAAGGGCTGGGCGGTCTCACAACAGTCGTCGACATCAAAGTTGTTGATTACCCATCGCACGCGGCTAACAAGGCAATCGCGATCATCCCAAACTGTGCCGCGACTCGCCACGCACACTTTGAACTGGATGGCAGCGGTCCGGCGGCGCTGAAGGCGCCCTCCATCGACCAGTGGCCAGAAGTCAGTTGGGAAGTGGGAGACTCCGTTCGACGCGTCAATCTCGACACAGTAACGCGCGAAGATGTCAAAAGCTGGGAGCCTGGCGAAACACTCTTGCTCTCCGGGAAAATGCTCACAGGTCGAGATGCCGCGCACAAGAAGATCGTTGACATGCTCAATCGTGGTGAAGAGCTGCCGGTGGATCTAAGCGGGCGGTTCATTTACTACGTTGGGCCGGTAGATCCAGTGCGCGACGAAGTCGTTGGTCCAGCGGGACCGACCACAGCGACACGCATGGACAAGTTTACCCGACAGGTACTCGAACAGACCGGCTTGCTTGGAATGATTGGCAAAGCCGAGCGTGGACCTACCGCCATAGACGCGATCAGAGACAATGAGTCTGCATACCTGATGGCAGTCGGGGGCGCCGCTTACCTGGTCGCGCAGGCGATACGTCGCGCGGAAGTGGTAGCGTTTCCAGAGCTTGGTATGGAGGCTATTTACGAGTTCGAACTGGATGAGATGCCGGTTACAGTGGCGGTTGATAGCAAAGGCGAGTCCGTGCACATTACAGGCCCACAAATATGGAAGGCGCGGATAGAAGAGCAGGCGATCAAGGTTTCCTGATTTATATTTATGCAATTTGAATGGTCTAGACTTCTATAAGAAGGGATCATAAGCCGTCGTAAAATGTCGTCGTACCGGTTTTCTCCATCGTGGGCCGAAAACTGAAATGTTAAGAGCAGCGTAGGGGTAGTAGAAGAATGAGCGCAAACGTAGAACCACTTTACCAGCGATTTTCTGAGCTCTTTGAAAAGGGTTTTAAAATCGACTGGGTGACCGCTGGCTTTATTTCGATTACCCATGTGATTTGCATTATTGGTACGCCCGTCGCTTACTACTTTGCGCCTGAGGGCCTATGGAAAGCGATGCTTGCCTGGACATTGGTGCATGCCTTCATCGCCTGCCTGTCGACTACTGTCTACTCGCACCGCCTCGTCTCGCATGGCGCAGCAAATAAAATCAGTTGGCCCGTACACATTGTTTTTGGCTACGTCGGGCAGGTACTGGCGATTCAGGGCAGTGTATTAAGATGGGCCTCAATGCATATTTTGCATCATGGCGTTGATAAGACCGGGCAACATCAGCTCGACCCTTACAGCGCGACCTGGTTCGGTAGCACTTGGCGCAACTTCCTATGGTCGCATATGTTGACTTATTTCTTTTTCCATCCAAAAACAGAGGCCTGGGATCGCGCGATTGCCTCTAAGTCGACGCCCCTTATTGTCTGGCAAGACAAACTGTATATCCCTTTGCTTGTCACGCTCAACTTTCTATTGCCGATGGCGGTCGGTTACTGGCTAGCGGGTGCTGTTGGCGCCGCCTGTCTGATGATTGCCTCAATAGGCGGTTTTATTCTGGCTCAACACAATACCTGGACGGTTAACAGCGTCACGCATCTCTGGGGCAGTAAAGATGGTGCAAATAGCTCGGCAAAAAACAATTACATCTGGATGGGACCGCTGGGCGAGGGTAATCACCATGCGGATCACCACGACCATGGTAAAGATTTCCGCAATGGCTTTGGCGTCAGTGGCTGGTTACTGGATCCAACGCGCTACGTTATCCTCGCGCTGCGTGGCATGGGACTGGTAAAAGGTTTACAACGCGCCTCTAAAGTTCAGGAGGCGAGAATTGTTGCGCGCCGTGCCATGAACGAGATACAGCAAAAAGTGCCTGTCGTCAGCTGGGACGGTCTCGAAGGGCGCTTTAACGCACTGCGAGCTGACTGGTTAGAGGCAGTCGCCAAGTGGGAGAGTTACAAGAAGGAACGCAAGGCAGCATACCGTGAACTGAAATGTATTAAACGCCGCGGTGCACTTTCACAAGCGATGTTTATCGAAAAGCGAAGGGAACTGAGACTGCAATTTGCGCGAATCAAACGCGAAATGAAAATAGCGCGTGCGACGATGCAGGCGAAGCGGCACACTTTCTTTTTGGCAATCGACGAAGCCAGATTTCAGTTCGCCTAGAGTTTTGTTGGACTTCGTTTAGAAGAGAACATTGAGCACAACTGGACCGCTGTCACGGTCAGATTTAGCGTCGCGCTCTAATAAAGCCAAAAACCAGCGATGCGACAATGATAAAGATACCCAGCGCCGTGTTTCTTGCAGCTGGTGAAACGAAAATGTCGGCAATTGCGTAGCGCGTTTCGCATAAAAGGTTGCACGGGCCGACGTAGGCCGAACGGATATTGGGAACAAATGCAGGGTCGGGATCCACCACGCCGACACGCTCTGCATAAGCAGCATAAAGCGATTCTAATTCCTCGACGATTTCTGGATGAGTCTCTTGCACGTCCAGCTGTTCGCCTGGGTCGGTAGCAATATTAAATAACTGCCATTTGCCGTTGCCGAAAGGCGGTGTAATAGAGACAAGTTTCCAGTCGCCTTTACGCACGTAACGATTGCCCAGCAGCTCTCCGATCATAACCCGCTCGGATGCTTCCTCTCCTTGCCACAAGCCCATCATCGACTGGCCGCCCGGTACCTGCTTATCCGCGTAGATGTCTGAACTCTGCCAGTTTATGTTGGCCGCATCATAGAGCGTCGGAGCAATATCGGTAATGTGGGCTGGCGTATGCAGGTAGCCGCTGGCCGGTATACCTGGGCCAGCAACAATAAAAGGCGCGCGAATGCCACCCTCGCTTGTCGTCACTTTAAAATGCTTTAAACCGCCGTTCGCTGCAAAGGCCCAGTCAGCACCGAGAAAGGTGTGACTGTTTACGCGGCCAATATTGTCCACGCTCATATCGCGTTCTTGCAGAAGCCAGTCTCGGTCGGACCCCGGATAAGAGAGCGGTGAGGCTGCAGAGGCACCGTTATCGGACAAAAAGAGGATGAGGGTGTTATCCAGTTCGCCCACAGCTTTGAGGTAATCGATGATGCGCCCGATCTCCTTGTCCATCAATTCGATCATTGAGGCATAGATCTCCATCGGCTTCGCGGCATGCTGCTGTTCTTCTTCACTGCCGTTTTGCCAGGGGCGGCCTGCGGTTGGCAAGAGAAATGGAAACTCGAGAAACTGTGCCGCAGAGGCAGTTTTGGGTAATAGCCGCTGCGCGACAAGATTGTCGTATCGTGCTCTTCTGATCGCCTCAGGACCCTCGTCATAAACGCCCTCATAGCGATCGATCCATTCGTCCGGGACCTGAAGCGGGTCGTGAGGGGCCGTATAGGCGGCATAGGCGAGGAATGGCCGATCCCGGTCGCGATTGCTCAGGTATTCGAGTAGCTTATCGGTATAGCTAATGGTGGAGTAAAAGTCTGGTGGCAGGGATGCGGGTACGCCGTCCTCGAGATAGGTCGTCGTGCTGTCTTTAAACAGGGGAGCCGCATCCGCAAAGTGGCTCGCGCCGCCTTCGAGCAGCGCAAAAGAGCGATCGAAGCCACGGCTGTGGGGGTAGCTGGCCTCATCAAATCCAATATGCCATTTGCCAGACATGAAAGTCTGGTAGCCACTGGCCTTGAACATCTCGGCGAGGGTGACCGCATTCTCCTGCAGTGAACCGTCGTAATGGCTAAGTTCACGCTGGTTCTCTGCCCAGATGCCACGTTGAGTACCGACTCCGGCTTCATGATTTTCCAGGCCAGTCATCAGCATCGCTCTAGAGGGCGCACAGAGTGGCGCAACGTAGAACGATGACATGGTGATACCGCGATTCGCGAGATCATCAATCACCGGCGTGCTGATCTCACTGCCCATAAAACCAAGATCGGCCCACCCGAGGTCGTCTGCGAGAATAATAAGAATATTCGGCTGTGTTTCTTGTGCTTGTGCTTGTGCTTGCTCAAAAGTATCAGGCAGCAAAAACAATAGCAGTGCGAGAGAGCATACGGCCGCGCCGCGGCGCAGCAGGCGGAATGCAAAATGGCTGTGGGAAATTAGCGACATCCCGACTGCGTATCTCCTTATCACTGATTGTCACTGCGGTCTTTTTTGACGAGCACTGTTGGCTCAGATCTATCTTTCCGCGATCTGCTTGCAACGCAAGGTGGGCAAAAAACGGCCGATACTATGTATCAAACGACTTAGTAATTGAAGCACAGATTGGCAGTAATATTTTTATAAGTATCTGTTTATTAGTAGAAATTAGCGCTTGTTTGTAAAAATTGCGATGCTCAGAAAGCTTCCCGAACTCCCAGATCGCTAGCCCCCGACTTACTCCAACGTACTACCGGGGTCAGACCCCACTGCGAAGTGCTGGGAGTCCTCTAGCTTGCACGCCAGTGGACTGAATTCGCCATGTCATCTCCCTCGTGGCCAAATCCGGTGCCGGAAAATGGATAGTTTTAGACAGTTCCGCTCAGTACCGAAGCGTGGCTGGTGACTTTACGCGTTCTAGAAAAAATTGCTTCTGAAAACCTACCCGGGGCTCGGGGAGGAAATTACCTATGAAGCAGCAAATTAATTTCTTCAACTCATTGAATTATATCAATTTACTTAGGGGGTCTGACCCCCTGAAAATTTTGTTGCATCGGGGCAACCTATCTCTGAATGCTAATGGTGTCCCTTTGGAAGAAAAGTCTGAAAAGCTTGTCAGTCGTGGTCTTGTTAAGTCGGCCACGGTCAATCGATCAAAAAAGCAGCGCGTACAACTTGTGTTGATTGAGAAACAGGGGAGGAGGTAATCGGGTTTGAAAAGGCGCAAGCTGGTTGTTACCAAGGTCAGCGTGAGCGTTTTGCCTCAGCGATACAAGTGCTGTTTTTGTTCGCCTTTTGATTGGAATTTTTTTATTGGCCTTAGTGATCGGCTAGATGACCGGTCACTAAGGCTCAATCGCAACTAAGTCTGGAAAGCCAGTTAGTTAGATTGACGCTTACGTCTGGTGCCCACAAGTGCAATTAGACTAGAACCGAACAACCAGGCAGCAGCCGGAACCGGCACTGCTGCGACATCGGCAGTGAGAGAGATATTATCGACGAAATAGTCAGAGACACACCCCGCAGCGGCGCCACAGGCCGCATTGATCTGCAAGGTCACGCCATTTGTGACGTCTGGGCCAAGAGTTGTCGTGATCATAAATGTTTGCCAAGCGTCTGCATCACCTGGAACAGGGAAGAACGGGCCACCACTTAGTAATTCAGATTTGGTTACACCACCAAAACCGTCGATGGAAAAAAGCTCTGCAAACAGAACACCACCTGCTTCGGCCGTACCTCGATAATCGAAAGAAAATGTTACTGATTGACCTGCTGAGAGCAGGCCAGCACCGAGGTTAAATTGCTGTAGCAAATTGGCAGACGGGTTTGGGTTGGACATATTCGCTGAAAAGCTGCCGCTCGATGGGTTAACACCAGAAATTGCCTGAGTTCCCGCGATCGCTTGTGTCCAGCCACTAAAGTCGCCTGTTTCAAAGCCGCCATTCGTTACTAGTTCCGTTACCGCTGCTTGCGATACGCTGCTTATTGCAAGGATCGAAGAGGCGAGAACCGCTTTCTTTAAGGAATTGAACTTCATTTTCATTCTCCATTTTTATATAGACTGCATAGCACTGGTTTAGTGCTCCCCTAACAGTGTGCCTACGAATAAGCTTCCGCGCATTTCTAAGACACATAACAAGAGCCCCATAGTGGGGGAAAGTTTCGGAACGACACACTGGCCCCTGATTTGCTACCAGAGATTAATGCGGCGATTACATCCGAATCACTCCTACGCTGAACATATCACGAACAGGGCTACATCATCCTGATTTAGAGACGAATGGGACGGTAAGAGATAGGGGGTCTATATGTAGCGATAAGATGGATTTTTTTTCCGCAGGGGGAGCCGGTTAAGCAGAAAGTGTCGCGCCAGGATGGCTGCTCGGATCCACCTTAGTGCTGCGCTCGGGAGGATTATTCAAAAACGCTAAGGCGTTTTTTCACCCCTCCTGCGTCGGGGCTTCGCGCTAACGCGCTAGTGCCAAACGTAGACGTTTGGTCGAACCTATGGAGGTTCTCATCACCCAGGCACGCACAAAAAAAAAGCCCCACCGCGAGGGTGAGGCTTTTTTACGGCCGCTCGTGAGGGTGAAGTCAGTGTTTTGCGTAAAGCGGAGCTTTGCACTGACTGAACGACTCAAATCTGTGATTTGAGGATGGGCGAGTTCTTTGCGGATCGGGAGCATTGCTCCCGGCCAAGAATCGCGCGAGCGTTGTATCAGCGAGTGGAGTATCCGACATCGAGGCGTCAAATAAAAAAGCCCTCATAAAGAGGGCTTTTTTTTATGGCGCGCTCGGGAGGATTATTCAAAAACGCTAAGGCGTTTTTTCACCCCTCCTGCGTCGGGGCTTCGCGCTAACGCGCTTGTGCCAAACGTATACGTTTGGTCGAACCCATGGAGGTTCTCATCACCCAAGCACGCATAAAAAAAAGCCCCATCGCGAGGGTGAGGCTTTGTTTATGGCGCGCTCGGGAGGATTCGAACCTCCGACCGCCTGGTTCGTAGCCAGGTACTCTATCCAGCTGAGCTACGAGCGCGCACTAAAACTTGTTTTTTAGATCCAGCCATAAACGGGGTATGTACTTGCTGGATAGAGTACTTCGTACTCGATCGGTCGCTACCGCGCCGATCCCCGTCCTCATATCACAGATATGAGTCGTTCATCTTCGCAAAGAGCTTGCGCTCTTAAAGGCGCTCGATTCACCCAGCTGAGCTACGAGCGCGCACTAAAACTTGTTTTTTAGATCCAGCCATAAACGGGGTATGTACTTGCTGGATAGAGTACTTCGTACTCGATCGGTCGCTACCGCGCCGATCCCCGTCCTCATATCACAGATATGAGTCGTTCATCTTCGCAAAGAGCTTGCGCTCTTAAAGGCGCTCGATTCACCCAGCTGAGCTACGAGCGCACACTAAAACTTGTATCGTAATGGAGCCACTAAGATAAATCTGAGCAGCCATCCTGGCGCGATACCGCCTTCTAAATGAACCCCACCTTCGGCTACCTGCCTCGGCGTTCTCGCGCTGCGAAGCATCGCAGCTCAGGAGGGTCGACACTATACGTACAGCATCACAGGTGGTCAACTGGCAACATCGTTAAAAATCATAATGTTGCGTGGGTTTTCAAATCATGAGTTTGCGCGCAAAAGGCCACACAAGGACGGCAGAGAAAGGCGCTAAATGTATTATGAAAAGAAGTGTATAACCTATTGTTAAATATAGAAATTAACTTAAATCCCAGAAATTACTCTAAGAAGATGCAAGCTTTATTAGCAGTTTGCTCCAAATAAAAAAGCCCGCACAGTGGCGGGCTTTTTCAGAAGAGCTCAATCTCAGACTCTTTCAAGTACTGTGGTGATACCCTGACCCAGCCCAACACACATCGTTGATACACCGACGGAAAGATCGCGGTCTTCCATCACATTCAGCAATGAGCCAGTGATACGAGTCCCTGAGCAGCCGAAGGGGTGGCCCAAAGCAATTGCACCACCGTGAACGTTGACTTTGTCTTCCATCTTTTCAAGCAAGCCAAGATCTTTAAGCACTGGCAATGCCTGAGCTGCAAAGGCTTCATTTAGCTCGACCATTTCAACGTCGTCCATGGTCATGCCAAGGCGTTTCAATGCTTTTTGCGTCGAGGGCACAGGTCCGTAACCCATGATTGACGGGTCAACACCGGCTACTGCCATTCCCGTGACTTTGGCGATAGGCGTAAGACCCAGCGACTGGGCTTTTTCCGCCGACATAATCAGCATTGCAGAAGCGCCATCGGAGATTTGAGAAGATTGACCCGGTGTTACGGTGCCGCCCTGTGGATTAAACGAGGGCTTAAGCTTGGCGAGGTCTTCAAGGTTAGTGTCGGGGCGGATGGTCTCATCTTCGGTGATTGAAACCAGCGCACCATTTTCGTCATGGCCGTTGATCGGAATGATCTCGCGCTTGAACTTGCCATCGACAGTCGCCTTGTGTGCGAGCACATGGGAACGCATGCCCATCTTGTCCTGATCTTCACGGCTGATACCGTGCATCATCGCAAGCATTTCGGCAGTCATACCCATCATGCCAGCCGCTTTAGCCACGGACCTACCCATACGCGGGTTGGGATCGGCATTCGCAGGGTCCATCATCGGCAGGTGGCCTAGATGCTCAACACCGCCGACAAGATAAACGTCGCCCATTCCGGCCATAATGCTGGTTGCCGCAGTCTGTAACGCACTCATGGAAGAGCCGCAAAGGCGGTTAACGGTTTGCCCGGCCACTTCGTGTGGCAAGCCCGCCGTTAGAGCGACCATGCGAGCGAGATTCATCCCTTGCTCGCCGCGCTGGATCACGGCACCCCAAATCAGATCATCGATCTCCTTGGGGTCAAGCGCTTCGTTGCGCGCCAGCATGCCGTTAATGACGGCCGCCGATAAATCGTCAGCGCGCACATTACGGAAACAACCATTTTTAGAACGCCCCATCGCAGAGCGGGCGTAATCAACAATTACTGCATCTCTTGGATTCAAACTCATTGCTTTACTCCTCTCCTAATGCCCAACTCAGTAGTAGGTCTCGCCATTGGCGAGCATTTCGTTCATGCGATCGGTCATCTCGTAAGCTTTACCAAGATGCGCGTATTTATCAGAGGCCTCTTTGATTGCAGCGAGACCAATCGTATCCATCCAGCGGAAAATACCGCCTCGGAATGGAGGGAAGCCGATGCCATACAGTAGCGCTAGATCCGCTTCAGCCGGTGTGCCGACAATACCTTCTTCGACACAGCGAGCTAGTTCGATAGCCATTGGCAGCATCAAACGCATGGTGATTTCGTCTTTATCGAATTCCTTGCGATCACCACAGACATCAGCGAGCATGCCGTAGACATCTTCGTTAACGGTTTTCTTGGGCTTGCCTTTTTTATCGGGCACGTACTCGTAAAAGCCCTTGCCGTTTTTCTGGCCATAGCGGTCCAGCTCAAACATCACTTCAGCCGAAGTCTTGTAGCCTGGCGTCATACGATCGGGGAAGCCGTCAGCCATAACCTGTGCTGCGTGTACGCCGGTATCGATTCCCACAACGTCCATCAGATAGGCGGGACCCATTGGCCAGCCCCAGCGCTCCATAACCTTGTCGATAGCCTGAAAATCGGCGCCGTCGCGCAACATCATATTGAAGCCACCGAAGTAGGGGAACAACACGCGGTTAACCAAAAAGCCTGGGCAGTCGTTGACGACAACCGCTTTCTTACCCATCTTGTTGGCGTAGGCAACGGTGCGAGCAATTGCGGCGTCCGATGTTTTCTCGGTACGAATAACTTCGACCAATGGCATTGCGTGCACGGGGTTAAAGAAGTGCATGCCGCAGAAATTTTCGGGTCGTTCGAGACTCTCTGCCAAGAGGGTGATAGAGATTGTCGAGGTATTGGAAGCCAGCACCGCATCTTTATCGATTTGCTTTTCTGTTTCAGCCAGAACGATACCCTTGATTTTGGGGTTCTCTACGACCGCCTCAACCACAATATCAACTTCGTCAAACCCGTTATAGGTCAGCGTTGGGTCGATGTCATTGAGTATCTCGCCCATTTTGTTCGGCGTCATACGTCCACGCGACACGCGCTTGGAGAGAAGCTTATTCGCCTCCGAGAGACCAAGGTCAAGGCCTTCTTCATTGATGTCTTTCATCTTGATCGGCGTGCCTTTGAGCGCACTCTGATAGGCGATACCGCCACCCATGATGCCTGCGCCGAGTACAGCCGCCTTCTCGATTTGCTTGTCGGCTTTCTTTTCCCATTGCTTGGCTTTCTTGCCGAGCAACTGATCATTGAGGAAAACGCCAACTAGCGCGGCTGCTACGGGCGTTGTTGCCAGTTCGGCAAAACCTTCGGCTTCCACTTCAAGTGCATCTTCCAGGCTCATCTTACGAGCCTTTTCAATGACATCGATAACCTTGATAGGAGCAGGGTAGTTTTTACCCGCTTGCTGACCGACCATCGCTTTAATCGTGAAGAAGCTCATCATGGCTTCAATATCATTCAGCGGTAATGGGCCGTGTTTCTGTTCGCGACGCGATTGGTAATCGAGGTTTCCGTCGACCGCGTTCTGCAGGGTAGCGAGAGTAACGTCTCTCAGCTGTTCAGGTGCAGCTACCGCGTCAACTGCACCTGCTTTCAATGCCGCCTCGGGCTTTTTGTCTGCGCCCGTTGCCATCCACGTCACGGCTTCGTCAACGCCGATGATGCGAGGCAAGCGAACTGTGCCGCCCCAGCCAGGCAATATGCCAAGCTTGGTTTCCGGTAAACCGACTTTAGCCGCCGTGCTCATGACCCTGAAATCGCAGGCCAGGCAAATCTCCAGACCACCGCCCATGGCAAAACCATTGATCGCAACCGCCGAAGGATAGGGCAGGCTCGCGAGGCGGTTAAA
Source organism: uncultured Pseudomonadales bacterium (assembly GCA_964504585.1). GTDB lineage: Bacteria > Pseudomonadota > Gammaproteobacteria > Pseudomonadales > UBA7434 > UBA7434. Next base: position 11,818 of record CAZDEW010000055.1, read on the forward strand.
GTTCTGGTTGTTAACGCCGGTGAAGGGCTTGATATCTTCCTTGGCAGAACCAAATAACTGGGTGAACTCGGTGATGTCTGCGCCTACGATGAATACCGCTTTACCGCTGGTAACCAAAAGGCCTTTGATACCGCTTTCTGCTTCAAGAGCGTCGAGGCCGGCGGTCAAGCTTGTAACCGTGGCACGATCAAATTTATTGACAGATTCGCCCTGCAGGTCGAAATTGAGCTCGGCAATATCGCCATCCAGACGCTTTATCGTGAGCTGATCACTCTGATAAATCATATGTGAGTCCTGTTAGGTTATTGAAAGGAGGTAGTCAAAGAAGGGGCCACATTATAGCGACAGCCCTATGAAGCAACTACGTGTCGAACGTGAATTATTAAACAGATGTAAGCAAACTGGGCAGAGCAGCGGTACACACGCTTTGCATGCGTAACGTTTGGCTGCCAGACCCGCGGCTCAAAAGCAGCGCCGCGAGCTCTGGACCAAATCGCTGCCTGCGATCAGCCGCCTACGATCCTCAGTGGCTGTTCCGAAGGTTCTGTTGTCATCTCTTCGGTTGGCGGCGCAAAATCCGTGAGATTGATACCTTTCACCGCAGCCTGATACTCATCCAGAGTGGGCGTACGACCAAGAATTGTTGAAAGCACAACTACGGGCGTAGAGGAGAGCAGCGACTCGCCTTTCTTCTCGGCACTGTCTTCGACAACACGGCCCTGGAAGAGTCGCGTTGAGGTTGCCATCACTGTATCGCCTTTTTCAGCTTTCTCCTGGTTGCCCATACAGAGGTTACAGCCGGGGCGCTCAAGGTACATGATGTTCTCGTACTGGGTGCGAGCTGCGTTTTTAGGATTGTCGTCGTCAAACACGAAGCCCGAGTACTTCGACAGGATTTCCCAGTCGCCCTCGGCTTTAAGCTCTTCGACTATGTTGTACGTTGGTGGAGCAATCACCAGCGGCGCTTTGAATTCCACCTTTCCGTGCTGCTCTTCAACATTGCGCAGCATCTGCGCGATGATTTGCATATCGCCTTTGTGGATCATGCAGGAGCCGACAAACCCCAGATCGATTTTCTTTTCGCCGCCGTAGTATGAAATCGGGCGGATGGTGTCGTGCGTGTAGCGTTTGGAGACATCATCATTGTTGACATCCGGGTCAGCGATCATAGGCTCATTAATTTCATCCAGATCGACGACAACTTCCGCATAGTATTTGGCGTTGTTGTCAGGAGCCAATGCTCCTTTCTCGCCCGATCGAATTTCATCGATCCGCTTATCAGCAATCGCGATCAGCCCTTTTAGCATCTCAACATCGTTGTCCATGCCTTTCTCGATCATGATGCCGATGCGGCTCTTGGCGATTTCGAGCGATTCGATCAGGGTTTCATTATTCGAAATACAGATTGAAGCTTTAGCCTTCATCTCTGCAGTCCAATCGGTAAAGGTGAAAGCCTGATCCGCGAGCAGAGTTCCGATGTGCACTTCGATCACCCGACCCTGGAACACGTTTTCGCCATGGTCCTCGAGCATCTGAGCCTGAGTCGCATGAACGACGTCGCGAAAATCCATGTAATCTGCCATCTGGCCTTTAAAGGTGACCTTGACCGATTCAGGGATAGGCATAGTCGCTTCACCCGTTGCCAGAGCGAGTGCAACCGTTCCGGAGTCGGCACCAAAGGCGACCCCTTTTGACATACGGGTATGCGAGTCACCGCCAATGATGATCGCCCAGTCATCGACGGTAATGTCATTCAATACTTTATGAATAACATCGGTCATTGCGTGGTAAACCCCCTTGGGGTCACGAGCAGTAATCAGACCAAAGTCGTTCATGAATTTCATCAGGCGAGGGATATTGGCCTGCGCTTTTTTATCCCAGACAGACGCAGTGTGACAACCTGACTGATAAGCGCCATCTACGCTAGGCGAAATAACTGTAGCTGCCATGGACTCAAGTTCCT
>CAZDEW010000055.1:13791-21327 GCA_964504585.1 uncultured Pseudomonadales bacterium
CATCAGGCCAGTTGTATCCTGGGAGCCAACGATGTTGACCTTTACCCGGACGTCAGAGCCGGCATGCAGAGCTTCGCTGGTTTGCGCGCCAACGACATTGCGGTTAAATATTTTCTCTACCGCCGTCAGTCCCTGACCGTCAATGGTGATTTCTTTTGAGGGAGCAAATACCTGGGGTTTTTCGATACCCAGTGTCTCAGCAGCAAAACTTTGTAGCTTCTTGCCAAACACAATGGCATAGGATCCGCCGGCCTTCATAAACTCCACTTTTTGCGGCGTAAAAGCCGCTGATACATCGACCAGCTCTTTGTCACCGTTGTAGAGTTTCTTTTCCTTGGTGTTAATGGTCAACACAGTACCAGTGGCAACTGAGAATTTCTCTTCGAGTACGACGTCACCATCTTCATCAACCACAGGCTCGCCATTCGCATCGAGTTTTTTGACCCAGTTTTTCAGATCGATTCCGATACCGCCAGTCACGCCAACGGTAGTGAGGAAGATAGGCGAGATTCCATTAGTGCCGGCAACCACCGGCGCTATGTTAATGAAGGGCACGTAGGGGCTAGCTTGCTTACCAGCCCATAGCGCAACGTTATTGACGCCGGACATTCGCGAAGAGCCCACGCCCATTGTTCCTTTCTCGGCAATCAGCATGACGCGCTTGTCTGGATGCTGAGCCTGCAGGGCCTTGATCTCTTCCTGTGCTTCGGGAGAGATCATGCATTGCCCGTGCAGTTCCCGGTCAGAGCGCGAGTGGGCCTGATTACCCGGTGAAAGAAGGTCGGTAGAGATATCACCTTCCCCTGCGATATAAGTCACGACATCGATGGTCTCTTCGATATCGGGCAGTTTGGTGAAGAAATCCGCTCTCGCATAGCTCTCAAGGATATCTTTGGCAACCGCGCTGCCACCCTTATACGCTGCTTCGAGACGGTCTGTGTCTGCCTCGTAGAGAAATACCTGAGTCTTAAGAACCTCGGCTGCAGGCGCGGCAACGGAGCTATCATCACCGAGCGCAAGATCGAGCAAGACCTCGACTGAAGGGCCGCCTTTCATATGCGAGAGTAGCTCGAATGCAAACTCTGCAGATATTTCTTCGACCTGCACGCTGCCGAGGATGATTTCTTTGAGGAATTTGGCCTTCACACCCGCGGCAGCGGTGGTGCCTGGTAGCGTGTTGTAAATGAAGTAGTGGAGGGAGTCCTTGCGGTGTGCATTAGCCGGATCTTTAATCTGATCGATTATCTCGGTGAGCAGCTCCGCGCTGTCAATGGGCTTGGGATTCAAGCCAAGGTCGTTTTTACGGGTTTCAATTTCCTGAAGATACTGGTCGTACAAGCTCATTGAGGCCTCTTGTCGGTTAAAGCGTGGGAGATAAGGCGGGCGCGCATTTTATCTCAAAATGAGACAGTTTTGACGCCCCGTGTCAGGCAATAGTGTCCAAGAAAACCGCGCCAACTCGATTTGGTATAGGCCGCACTAAAGCGGTGCCCGTGTTTTTGACCCTGGCGTCTAAAAAGGCCTTGCTTGAGTCGGCTAGCTTTGTGTTTTTATCTCGGGTTTCACAACAAACCCCAAAGAAGTGTTACGTAACTGCTACCGCCTGCGACCCGTTGGAGTAAGGCTGTGATATTCTTAAGGCCTTGAATTGCCGCTAGTTATTGCTAGCGGCGAAAACTCCCAATAATAAATACTGCGCACTAAAAGTCGGTGATTTCATGATCAAACGCCCCCTTAGCTTGATTATTCGGTACCTAATACTTAATTGTGCGGTACTGCTTCCTGAGTTTGCGGTCTACGCGGACGTTTCTGGTGACTGGCCAAAATATGGGCTGGATAACAAGGAGCAGCGCTTCAGCCCGCTGGCGAAAATCAACACTGAGAATGTCTCTGAGCTCGGCCTCGCCTGGTATTTTGAAACTGACTACAACCGTGGGCATGAAGCTACGCCGATTGTGATCGATGGCGTTATGTACTTTACCAGCAACTGGAGCCTGGTTTATGCGGTTAACGCAGTGACCGGCGAACTGCTCTGGAAATACGATCCAAAAGTCCCGAAAGAGTGGGGCAAGATGGCTTGCTGTGATGTTGTCAATCGAGGTGTTGCGGTATCCGATGGAAAAGTCATCGTTGGGACGCTCGATACAAGGCTAGTCGCTCTGGATCAAAATACCGGTGACGTGATCTGGGAAACAAAAACCGCCGATACTGATAAATGGCCCTATACAATTACCGGTGCACCTCGGGTGGCCAAAGGCAAAGTTTTTATCGGCAATGGTGGAGCCGAGTACGGTGTGCGGGGCTACGTGAGCGCCTATGATCTCGAAACCGGTGATCTGGCATGGCGTTTTTATACTGTACCCGGCAACCCTGCAGACGGATTTGAGTCCAGTGCCATGCAAAAAGCCGCGCAAACCTGGACTGGTGAATGGTGGGAGTTCGGTGGCGGCGGCACTGTCTGGGACTCCATCGTTTATGACGAGGAGCTCGACCAGCTTTATATCGGCGTCGGCAATGGCTCACCCTGGAATCAGCGCATCCGCAGTCCCGAGGGCGGCGACAATCTGTTCCTTTCCTCTATTGTTGCGCTGGACCCGGATACGGGCGAATACATTTGGCACTATCAGTCTACGCCTGCGGAATCCTGGGACTATACCGCAACGCAGCACATCATGTTGGCCGACATGGAGTGGCAGGGCGAGCAGAGAAAAGTTCTCTGGCAAGCGCCTAAAAACGGCTTCTTCTTTATCGTTGACAGAACCAACGGCAAGCTACTATCAGCGGAGAATTTTGCTCGCGTAAACTGGGCTGAGGGCTATGACCTCGATACGGGCCGCCCGATAGTGACCGAGAATGCGGACTACAGCAAAGAGGCGAAATTTATAATACCTTCACCCGTAGGCGCACATAACTGGCACCCGATGGCCCATCATCCTGATACTGGCTATGTGTATATCCCCGTCGTTGATGCTGGCGCAACCTACAAGGAAATCGCTACGGACTCTTACGAGTTCGGGCAATGGCACCCCGGCGTCGACCTTGCAGAGCCGCTGCCAAAAAGTGCAGAGCTCGTGCGAATGCTGCATGAAAAGGTACCGAAAGGATATCTGGTTGCATGGGACCCTAATACCCAATCCGCCGCGTGGCGTGTGCAACGCAAAATCGCGCTGAACAGTGGCTTGTTGGCGACGGCCGGAGGGCTGGTTTTTCAGGGCACGGGTGATGCACGCCTGACTGCAGTACGCGCAAGCACGGGCGAGGAGCTGTGGAGTTACGACACCAAGGTAGGCGTCGTTGCGCCTCCTGTCACTTTCAGCGTTGATGGCGAGCAATACCTGTCGGTACTCGTTGGCTGGGGCGGTATTGCTGGTTTGGCCTATGGCCGTATTGATCAGGCCAATCCTGCGCCTAATGGAAAGCTGATGACCTTTAAGTTGGGCGCCAACGGATTGTTACCGCCCCTGCCGTATGAGGTCGAAACCTATCCTTTACCCGAACGGCCGGATGTAGACAGTGCTGTACTTGCGCAGGGTGATCATCTCTACCATAACTATTGCTCGGTTTGCCATGGAGTTGCGCTGATCGCGAACAAAGCGGTCCCGGACTTGCGAAACTTGCCAATGGTTTTTTATGACAACTGGGATGGTGTCGTTCGTGATGGCATGATGCAAAAAGCGGGGATGGTTGGCTTTGGAGAGGTCCTTACTCAGGAAGAAACCGACGCCATATACGCCTATGTGATTGACGCGGCCTATCGCCAACGCGAAGAGTCAGAAGACACCGCATGGAATAGCGTGAAGCGTTTCTTCTATCGTGGCGTGACTTGGGCGGCAGATGTCATGGATGGTTTTAAGTAATCGCGATCGCGAAAACCTCGGTTATATCAAAGCGCGGTTAGACGAGCTTAGCCGCCCGCACCGGAACTATTTTTGCCAAGGCTAGTCTTTATTCAATCGTCAGTTGAATGAGAAAGATCATGCCTTCTTTGCATCGAATGATGATCTCATTCTCAATATTGCGGTGCTTGGAATGGGGCTGAGCTCCCATCTAACGCTCGGAGAGAACGCTAGAAAAACCCTGACGCATGACTTTGTCGTGATACACGCTGAGTCGAACTCTAACGCGAGCATGCTTAACGATACAAATGAATGGTCAGGAACGCTGAACCCAGCTGTTCTGCAACAAGGAGATGCAATGGTTAGCTGGATCAGCCGTTCAGGGACCCTCGCGCCAATTCAGTCAACGGGAGGCGCGATCAACAGTCGCTCTGGTGTAGATCACGAGAATGCTATAGGTCAGCAAAACCACGATCAAATAAACTAGTTGTCACTCAAGCGTGGGCCAACCGTCATTTAAAAAAGATATCTGCAGCCAGAAACGCAAAGAAAAATCCGACAATGTAGATTAGAACAGAGAGCCCCAAAATAGCCCAGCTGAACCCCCTTAGTCGGGCACAGGCACGCGCTTTTCTGGGGTCAGCCGGACAGGGGGCGTGTCGAGCTCGCCATTGCGCTAAAAACGCGGCGCACAGCAGAACGCCGGCAACAGAAAACAACAGCAATTTTTGCTCTGACAGGACAGTAATCCATGGTGCTGAGCCAACGAACCCGGCCAACGTGGCGCCCATTCCAAGTGTGACGAGCAGCGCAGGCAGTGCACAGCAGAGCAATGTTCCCAACGATGTAAACAGACTCAAAGACGGTAGGACGGTCTGCCGCCAAAGAGAAGGTTCGCTTTGTAAATTTGGATGGCTACTCATATCGCAAGGCCCTTACATCGTAGCCAGAGTCGTTAATCATTTCGATAATCGTTGCATCGGCCAGCGACTGGTCTTCGGCGAAGTGGATCGTGATGACCTTCTCATCGAGATCGATATTAATGGCGTTAACTTCACTCCGTTTGGAAAAGACCTTTTCGATAGCTCTCGCACAAAAGTCACAAACGAGGCCATTTACGTCAGCGTAGACCGTCCCACCAGGGTGGTCAGCAATAGCAGTTGTTGATAATAGAATGGCGATTAGTAATGTTGCGAGGCGATATCTCATTTGAATGTTCCTCTCTTTAGTATCGATAAATATAATTAAACATGACGTCACCACGGTCACTGACGCCTGTTTCAAAAAGATGTGCTTGCTTGAACAGACGTAGCAACGGCGTTACGGTGAAGCTATCAGCACTTTCAGGTCGGTGCCTGAGCTCGATCATCAACCATGTATGCAGGTCACCGTAGTCACCTTGATAGGGAGCTAATCCCGCCCTGATGGATTGCTGATAGAAGTTCGCGAAGCTTTTAGTTTGCGTGAAGCGATTTTCATAGGAGATAGAATAACGTCGATCTTCCCAATCCGCGCTGACCCCGGTAAATCCAGCAATTTCACTGCTACCACTGGAATCAGGGTTAGCGACGCCGAGCCCTGATTTTGCATACAGATTTGCTTGACTATCTTTTTGATTCCAGCGCTTGAGTAAATGATTAATCTGCAACGCGTTCAGGGTGAATTCCTGATCGCGCCAATCTTCATATTTATAGCCAAGCGAGGTTCTGGCTGTTGGCGAATAATGTATGTGAATAAAGTTTCTTACGTCATCATTTTTCGACATCAGCGTCCAGCCACCCGGATAGGAGACCGGACGTGCATTGACTAGCTGAGTAAATAACCCAAGGCCCAAAAGGGCAGGCCACAAGATTCGCATGGAATCCTCCTGTATTTGCTGTTAAACGCGCAAAGTGGTCAGGAGGGAGATTTCGGGGGTCTGCGTGGAGGAAGGATAGAAATTGAGCTTGGCTCGTTTGGGAGTGAGCTGATTGAACTGGTGCCTGATTCAGCGGCAAAGAGAGAACTTAAACCAACTAAAAGCTGGGCTTGCTGCATGCAGCTATGCAAGCAAAAACATGCAGACTCGCAATGGTCTGGGGAAAGCTCGGCAACACTGGGTTCCGCGTGATTCTGCCCGTGACAAGGGCTGTTTGCGTTCGTATCACTATCTGTTACGACAGTAACGACATCGTTTTCATCCATACATAATGCCGCCAGAGCGTTAACGGCATAGGCGTTCGCTACGAGCGTAAGCAAAAATGTGAAAACAACAAAACGTTTCATGCTAAAGACTTATACAGCAAATTCGTTCTTTCGTTCAAAAAAGGCTGACAAGAGAAGATTAGCCACTTGTACCGTTTAGATCAACACAGAAGTAAACTTTTGGGTTTGCTGATTTGCCACTCGATAAATATCCCATTTAAAACAGAGCCTTACAGGATATCTGAGAAGAATATTGCAGCCATCCAGAGCAGAGATATTCATTGTTAAGACTTTAGCTATCTAAACGGCGACTCGCTCAATTCGCTTTCTCAGAACCGGAAGAATATCTTTCTCGAACCACTCGTTATTCTTCAGCCATCGATTGTTCCTTGGGCTAGGGTGGGGTAGAGGTAGTATCTTTGGCCAAAACGCTTTCCAGTCGCCGACGGTTGCCGTGAGTGCTCTCGACTTCCTGTCTGGTAAATGCCAATCCATCGCATACTGGCCAATCACTAAGGTCAACTCGACATTGGGTAATAACGCCAACAGCTGTGTTCGCCATTTTTCGGCGCATTCGGGTCTTGGCGGCAAGTCACCGCGTTTTCCTGTTCCCGGATAGCAAAAACCCATCGGCAAAATAGCGAATCGCTTTTCATCATAGAAGGTATCGCTATCCACGCCCAACCAATCTCGCAGACGATCACCTGACGGGTCATCGAAGGGGATACCTTTCTCGTGCGTCTTACGACCCGGTGCCTGACCGGCGATCAAAACTTTCGCATCCGGGTGTAACTGGAAAATCGGTTTGGGACCTAGCGGCAGGGATGTACACAGATTACAGGACCTCACACTCTCCAGCGTAACCGCGACTTCCTGATAACTCATGTTTTGCCCGTTTGGTTTCACGTGCCGTTCTGTCAATGGAGGGTCTTTATTGTGTGACGACGAGTAAGCGATAACGAAAGTATCGTGCGAAAAAACACAGCCTTAGATTGGCTCGCTTGCTTATTATTTTGCCATACAAAAACACGGGGTTGCTGAGACCCCTTAGACGATTTTTAAATGTGGTAATTAACGATGAAAAACAAATACAAAACCATGTTTGGTGCGATTTTGTTCCCCTTACTGTATGTAGAGCCAAGCACGGCAGCGGTGAGTTTTCTGGGTGGTGTGGTCGACACCAGCGCTGTTTCGACCGTTGGAAATCAGGGTAGTTCATCGGGTGTTGAATCAGACAATCCGCCAGCTATCAATGGCAACTCCGGCGTATTGAGCCAGTCCGCATCAGCTAGCGCTGGCCCGGTAGCGCCGGGAGCCGTCATCACGCTACCAGGTACGACTCGCGTACTTCGTGCAGAATCCATGAGTCAGATTGATTTTAACGAACCGAATGGAGTTTCCGGGAATGTATTTCTTGGATTTTATGAAGATGCGACGGGTTTGGGTACGTACGCCACCAATGGGCTTTCTGATTTTTCGACGCAATTTACCGTTGATGAGCCAACCGATTACGAAT
>CAZDEW010000056.1:0-20815 GCA_964504585.1 uncultured Pseudomonadales bacterium
TAAATCGTGTATCGCGGCAGGTTGCTTTTGATCTCGCCCGTCAGCGGGTCAAAAAGACTGAGTTGCTCCCGCTCTTCATCAAAGAACTGCAGGCGAATCGCATCGCTCTCGGATTCGGCCGGGAAAATGTCCATGACATCGCCGCGGACGCGATAGGTTCCTCGCGAAAAATCAATATCGTTGCGTGAGTATTGCAGCTCCGCGAGCCTGCGTAGCAATTCCTGTTGGGGATAATCATCGCCGCGCCGCAGATGCAGCACCATTTTGAGATAGGCCTCAGGGTCGCCAAGACCGTAGATCGCAGATACCGTAGCTACCACCAGTGCGTCCGGTCGCTCGAGCAGAGCTTTGGTTGCCGACAAGCGCATCTGCTCGATGTGTTCGTTGATGGTCGCGTCTTTCTCAATAAAGGTATCCGAAGAAGGCACATAAGCTTCAGGCTGATAGTAGTCGTAGTACGAGACGAAATACTCGACGGCGTTGTTAGGCAGGAACTCCTTAAATTCCCCGTAAAGCTGAGCCGCGAGCGTTTTATTGTGGGCCATGACGATCGTGGGCCGCTGCAACCGTGCGACCAGGTTTGCGATCGTAAACGTCTTTCCGGAGCCCGTCACACCAAGCAGGATCTGGCTGGCAAGCCCGGCGTCGATGCCCTGCTCGAGCTGCTCGATCGCCTTGGGCTGATCGCCGGATGGTTTAAAGGGTGAGACGACCTCAAATTTTTCGCTGACTTTTTCGTTCATAGTCTAGGTGAATGCTAAGGGTAATCAGCCATCATAGCAGTTTGTTATCTACGCTTTGACAAAGAAAGCCCGTTCAGCGATGAGTTGGGAATAGAGTGGCTTGACGGCAGGCCAAGGCAGCTTTAAGATGCGCTCCCTCTCGATCAGTCGTGGTCTATACTCTTGTATCCGGCCCGCCAAAAGCAAGCCGAGAGACTGTTGGTTTTGACTAAAAATTAGTTTAAAATCAACAACCTATTCCGCCTTAGCTCAGTTGGTAGAGCAAATGACTGTTAATCATTGGGTCGCTGGTTCGAGCCCAGCAGGCGGAGCCATAAATAAAAGCCCCCTTCATTGAAGGGGGCTTTTTTTATGCCTCCGATCTGGGTGCGGCGCAGGCCAGCTGGGTGAGAAGCGTCTCGCAGCGAGCACCGCTCGCTGAGCTTCGAACGCTCGCCGGATACCGCCGGCGAGATGGAGGAGCCATTTGACGAGCAAGGGGGCTTTTTTTATGCCTCCGATCTGGCTGCAGCGTAGCCCAGTTGGGTTCGAGGTGTCCGGAGCGAGCACTGCTCGCTCAGCCGAGAACGCCGAGGCATGGATGCCGAAGGCGGGGGTGGCAAGAAGCACATTGCTCGGCCACGGATGGCGACTGCGATCGTTCTTAAAGCTACTTCCCCAAAACCTCAGCCTCTCGCAGCGAACGCTCTCGCCACATACCTCCACGATATGTCCTCCCTGATATAGCCCTCCCGTTAGCAAAACACCCCATAATCACAGCATTAATTGTCCTCGCCCAGTACTGAAGCAACACCACCAACCAGCATTGCGCTAAGATGTTGCTTTGCAATGCTTGCTTATTCAAGCTATCACTTCAGGGTCTCCAAACAGGAAAGTCATTATGCTGAGAACTGCTCTTCGTCAATGCCTGGTATTCGTCGCGCTTTCTGCGATGAGTTTGTCGCTCCACGCTGAACAAATCGTGGTTACCGACGATGGCAGTGAGGTACTATTGAAAGATGACGGCAGTTGGGTACAGCTATCCCGGGATCGCTTTGCCACCAGTCGCTCCGGTGAGCGAATTCGCCTACAGCCCAACGGCCGCTGGGACAAGGTTGTTGATCCCCGGCAAGTCGACGGGGCGGTCGAATCGATACCGGTTGCACCGGTGGTCAGCGAGTCGGTTGGTCAAAGTAATCCGAGTTACGCCTCATCGGCTGACTATAGATTGCTGCTGGAAAAAACCGAAATACTTAAAGTCGAGGTAAAGACCCAAAAGTCCCGAAGGATAGAAACAAGAACGGTGTTTTATCTAGACTTGCTAAACAGAAGCGCTGAAACGATTTCTCTGGAATCATTGGATAACAAACAGTTTTCTGCAGTTGCAAGCAGTCGGGAGAAGTTTGAGGTGATAAACGTCGATGCGGACAAACTGGAGCTCGCGTCAGGTGAGCGAGCACAAATTCAAGTGACGACGGACGGTTCGCCGCAGTGGTTTGGGGTGAAATACCTGAGTTTAACGGTGAAAGCTGATGCTTTCGGAGGGCCGGAGCAGGTGTTGAGTGTCAATCTGGATGATGTTCAGCGCATTACGGTCGATTCGTTCTAAAGCCGCCGGCTTGCTTGCAAGGCAAACATTCGACTCATGAGTTGAGCCATTTTGGTACCGCATAAGGGTTAGCCCCCAGCGGCACTTCCATTCGATTGCAATCGCCAACGGGCTGCCCAACCATCTCGTCGTAGGGGCTCTCATGGCGCAGAACCGTCGAGTCGATTTTGAATGGCGCGAATTTCTCGCGCATCTGTATCAGGTTTCTTGTCCTTAATATTTTCTTGGTGTTCTCCCAGACGGCGTGTTCTTCACCGTCGATTACAACGAAGGCCTGATAGAGGGCCAGCTCGAGCGAGCAGATCACTAATTTTTCTATTTTGTGAAACTCAAGTTCGCTGAATAGATATTTCATTGCATTACCTTCTACAGGCTGTTGTAAAGTGCTGCCGCCAGAATCCTGTGCTGCGCTTCTTGCATCTACCAATTAATCGCTTTGCTATCCCAGTCGACATAACTCAAGGTTCTATCTCGTTTGATAGAGCCCCAGAGATTGATCAGTTTTTCTGCCACGAAGTCAGGGCTGAATAGCTTGCCCGCAGGCACACTTTTCTGAAACGGTTTTGATAACGGTGTGTCGGTGGTGCCAGGGTGGAAAGCAATTAGCTTGACGTTGGGAAGCGTTCGCGCCAGTTCGATGGACGCGGTTTTTAGCAGCATATTGAGCGCGGCTTTCGAGGCACGATAGCCGTACCATCCGCCCAACTGATTGTCTTCGATCGACCCCACTCTTGCGCTCAGCGTCGTGATCGTCACCTCGCGGTTTTTCTCCAGCAGTGGTACCAGAGCCTGCAACCAGAGCAGCGGTACGATTGTGTTGCTCTCAAAAAGTCGGCTTAGGTGTTCCCGTTCAACCCGCTTGAGCGCTCGCTCTGGTTGGAGTTGCTCGTCATGAAGCAGGCCGTTAAAAATCGAGACGGAGCTAATGTGTGCGTCATCGGCGAGATGTGTGGCGAGACTTTCCACCGCCCGTGCCATGGCGTTATCGGAATGATCGCATTGAATCCAGACGCACTGAGCGGCGTGCTCGGACGGGATGGAGCCGCGAAAATCGTCGCGGCTAAAACCTATGATCCTATTATGGGGCGTGCGACAGAGGCGCGATGCAAGGGCTGTAGCGATCGCGCTTCCGGCACCGCAAATTATGTGTACATGGGTCGACATACTCTTACTACGAGCGTGTCGGTCGACTGGATGAGTTTAAGCTCTGAAATCAGCGGTTAATTGGGCCTGGCAATGTAAAAAACAGCTAATTTGCAATGGCAGTAGTCTGAGCCTTATTTGACTCTAACAGTGTAAGTCAGGGTTTTGCTCGACTCTGGCGGCAGCTGCAGAACCCATTCAGCTGTGTTAGCGTCGTATTTGGACGAGCGCTCGGACTGTTTGTTTATCTCCCATTCCCCGCCAAATCGTTCTCTTACAACGACTTCTGCCGCTTCTTTCTTGCCGTTTGTAACGACTATCTCGTGACTGGTTTCAGTAACGTCTCTGCCAACCAGCTTGTCGATGACATTGTAATCGGTGATTTTTCGATCAGCGAAAATATCGAAGACCTGTCCCATTTTTAGCCTGATCTTCGCTTTGTTGCCGGTGTGCTCGATGCTGTCTTCACCGATAAACTGAGCTTGCTGCTTATCGTCCTGTTTGTACACGCGTATTACTCCCGCGGGTAATGGGATGCCGAGCGAGTTGGAAGCCTCGTTGCTGAACTCGATGTACGCGGTTGGCTTGATGTTGCGCTGACCGCTACCTCGAGCGCTGTTGTAGGAGATGCCCGCGTAGTAACCCTGACCGTCGAAAATAATTTTCTTACGCGCTTTGATGTCGGACGCGTTGATCAGTGCAACTTGCTTGGTCTGTTTGTTTTTGATTGAGGTGGGGCGTTGCAGGGTGTAAAGGTGGTACTCGAACAGTGACTGCTGTGAAAAGCCTGCGCTGTCAGCTTCAGCCATAACCGCCACCTCTTGCAGCCGGTTGCGCATAATCTTGGGCGAGTGCGCGCGGTTTACATCACCAGCGACCAACTGCAGTTTTGCGTTGTCATAGCTCGTACCGGAGTTGTTCGTCAGCGTAACCCAGCCCGCCAGATCAATGCTGTCTTCACTTTGGTTGAGAGAGGCGACGTAGTCGGCTTTCCATCCGAAGCCTGTGCTGAGGTAGCTTAGTTTAACGGTGGATTGCTGCTTTTTCTGGTTTTTTAGCAGAACTGACAGGGTTGGCTCATCGCGCAGATTGCTCGGGATGTTGTCAAAGATGAAGCTGGCATTTGGATTGGTCTCGATGCGGTCGCCGACCCTGACCACTGTACCCTGGTTATTGGAGAGCAATACCGCACTTTCAATGCGCTCTTCGCCTGTCGCCGGGTTAGTTCTGGCAAGGCGTATGGATTCGCCGACAAATTTGTCCAGCATTTTTGTCGGTGTCAGCAGGTCAAAATCAAAATTCTGCTCCAGAACTGTAGGCTTGGCGTCGCTTTGAAAAAGCACCGTTTCAGGCATGATCTGGGCGCTCACACCATTTAATTCCAGAGATTGGAGGCCGCTTTCAAGGTTGATTTTTCGAGTCTCTCTGACGAGCGCGAGATTGCTGTTGTAAATTGTGAGTGCGGTGCTCGTGCGATCGCTGGCCGGGCTTTCAACGATGACAGGTGCGGCGAATACGAACTGATTGCATCCCAGCAATATGCCCAGCCCTAGCGCGGTAAGCACGGGGCGTACCGGTTCAAGCTTTGATTTTAAAATACGTGCTAACAGTGATGATGGTGGGTGCAGCATTCGTACTCTCCTCATTACCTGATGTGTTGCCGGAGGTTGGCAGGATCGAAAAAACCTGACTGGCCACCGTGCAAAGTGATCATTGTGACTGGCTTGCTCAGGGCCAAGTCCAACGCCGATTAGACAAGTATATTGCCTCTATGATTCATCAAGAGTGTATTATTTGATAAGCGCTGCGTTAAATGCTGTAAAAGTCTCTCGCTCGGCCATGATGGAATAAATCAGAGGTTCCTCGAATCGACTCACCAGCTGCCAGTATTTTCTCGCGATACCCATGGCTCCTCGGGTGGGAGTGGGTCGCCCGCCTGCAGTAGTTCAATCGAAATGCCGTCGGGTGATTTCACAAAGGCCATGTGCCCGTCTCGGGGAGGGCGGTTGATCGTAACGCCCTTTGCCTCCAGCTGCTCGCAAATGGAATAGATGTTGGCCACGCGAAACGCCAGATGCCCGAAATTGCGGCCGCTGTCGTACTCTGACTCGTCCCAGTTATAAGTGAGTTCTATGAGAGGCGATTTTTCGACCTTGGCTCTGTCTACATCATCTTTGGCTGCAAGAAAAACCAGCGTGAATCTGCCTTGCTCATTCTCGTAACGCCGGGTTTCTACAAGGCCCAGTGAGTTGCAATAAAAGTCCAGAGACTGCTCGAGATTACCCACTCTAATCATGGTGTGAAGATACTGCATAATTCCTCCTGTGCCGGGAATGCCGTCTTGCCCGAAAGCTATTCCGAGAGCGCGCGAAGTGTTTCAGTTACTAACGTTGGAATATAAGAGTCGCCGAGTACCGGCACCTTGCGGCTAGCGTTGAGGGCAACGACGACGAGGTTTTGCTCGGGGACAACGACGATATACTGCCCCAGATGGCCCGAGAACCAGTAGTAGCCTGGTTGGTGTTCCCAATTAAGCCAGGTCGATAGCCCGTAGTAATCAACCAGCCCTGGCGTCACCATCGCCTGAATATAGTCGGCAGATATCAGCTGTTCACCATTCCATTGACCCTGTTGCAGCATAAGTTGTCCAAGTTTGGCAAAGTTTCTGGCGTTAGTATTAATACAGCAATACGTTAGCTCATTGCCTTTGGCATCGGTATGCCAGAGGGCATCATCATTCATTTGCATTGGCGTCCAGAGTTTTTTGGAGAGATACTCGGCGACTCCATAGTCCAGTCCAGCCGCGGCCAGAGCGCGGTTTAAGGCGGCGCCCAAAAGCTGGGTGGAGGCGCTCGAGTAGTAGAAGTAGGTGCCAGCGGGTTTATCGAATTCACCGTCGAGAACGTAGTCAACGACATCTGGACCAAAGTAGAGTTTTACCGTCGGGCTAAAGGCGTTGTAGTAGTTTTCGTCCCAGGCGTAACCGGAGTCCATTGCCGATAGATTGCCCAGCGTCACATCGCTCGCCAGCGCTTGATCCGATAGTTCAGGAAAGAAGTCCAGGATGGGTTGGTCGACAGACTCAATGATGCCCTCGTCAATCATAATCCCCATAAGCAGGGTAGTGACGGTTTTTGCCATTGAGAAAGAATTAGTTTTGCTACGATCGTTGTAGCCGTCGAAGTACTGCTCTCTCGCAACCAGGCCATCCTTAAGTGCAACGTAGGCAATGGCGTTATCGCGATCAAAGTAATGCTGCAAGGCTTCGCTAGCTGGCTGGCTCGAAAAGCTCTCGTGCTTACCCAGTTGCGTCGGGTTCGCAGAGCGTATCACTTTAGTATCGAATCCGGAATGATCATCGATATTGGCAGTGCGATGGCCAGAGAGGTAAGTGGCTTTGACTGCGCGGATAAGGTGCGTGTTGCCGCTCCCATAGACCCAAACGATTAACAATAAAATGCACAGGGTGAATATGGCCAGTAAGCGGAGAAGAATTTTCATGTTGTTCACTCTTTATGTTTATTGACGGCGGATGGTTTATCCCAAATGCGTTCCATTTCCAGGTAGAGAAACGATGCAGTCCAGGTTATTAGCACTAATACTACCAGACCCTCTATGCCTGCGAGAAATCGAAGCGACCCCGTCGGATATATGTCGCCAATGCCTAGCGTGGTGTAGGATGTAAAAGAAAAATAGACGCACGATAGCAAGCTGCCGTCGAACTCGCCCTGTAATGTCCCACCGAAATTATTGGTGACAAATAAAAAATAGACGAATGCAAAAAACCATATTTCCAGGCTGTGGGCGGCAAGTGCCCCCACGACACCCGCAATGATGCGCAGGCGGGGGCTAGTGCTTGGATCAGGTAAAAACTTTCTGAGTAAGCTCAGGCACTCATAGTGAATGAGTACCGCTAGCGAAACGGCGATAATGTTGGCAAGCGTGGCAAATAGCACGGTTTATCCCTGACGCGATCGCAGCAGTAGATTTTGCAGGACCGTTCCGATCGAGCCGTGTTTGTCATGAAGCTCGCCGCGCACCAGTCCCATACCGTTTTGATGGCAGTCGCCCACACCTCTTAGGCCAATCCATTCTGCGCTGGCATCAGGTATGCGGTGCAGTGCTACCGTTAGATCGGTATTCATGAAAAGATAGTCTTTGAAATCCAAGTTGGCCGCGAGCGCATTAATGCAATCTGCGAGCGGGCAAACACGCTGAAAACCGCTCATGCTTTCATTGGGGAGTAGTTCCGGCGTGCGCATCCACATAGTGCTTTCCACGCCTGGTATGGCTCCTTGAGCTGTATCAGTTGGCGTGTCTTCCGGGCAGATTGGTTCTACGGCCTTGCCAAATCCATTTTTGGCAGGAAGCACCTCTCTACCTTTTCTGGCGGTTGGCGAGGCCTCGCCCTCCCTAAGAAAACGTTCTACGGGCGAAAAATCCAGCAGCGGTTTTTCCACCACTTCGAATGCAGGTAGTTCGGTCATGGTGTGAAAGAGCCCATTTGCCGTCGCGCAGAGTTTGCCGTCTTTACCCAAAAGCTTTGCAGTGGCATAGGCTGTACTGCGGCCCTCCTTGGTGAGCTCGGCCGCGATTTTAAAGCCCTGCATGGGGACTGGGCGGATGAGGTCGATCTGCAGGCGTATAAGCTGTTTGTCACATAGCAGTTCTAGCTCCCGTGCGAAAGCGGCAGCGGGTGGACCCGCGTGGCAGGCATCGTCGGACCAGGGGCCGCAGGCGCCCTGGTTGCCAATATAGAAGCCATTTTCCTGACGAAAGAAGGGTGTGCTAGCAAGCATGGTGAAATCAGTCGGTACTCGAGGTTAGCTGTAAGCGCGCAACAGCAAATACCTGCGTAGCGCGCCGGAGAGGCCGCTTGCTATTACAGCTTGAAATCGCGACCAAGGTAAGTGTCCCGAACTTTGTCATTGGCGAGAATGGTTTCGGAGTCGCCCTGCGCAATAATCTTGCCCTCGCCTACGATGTAGGCCTGTTCGCAGATGTCGAGCGTCTCTCGAACATTGTGGTCAGTGATCAAGACGCCAATATTGCGCTCGCGTAGCTGATTGACAATGGACTTTATCTCGGAGACAGAGATGGGGTCTACGCCGGCGAAGGGTTCGTCGAGCAAGAGAAATCGGGGGTCGCTCGCTAGCGCTCGAGCGATTTCGACGCGCCGGCGCTCGCCGCCGGAAAGTGCCATACCAAGACTCTCGCGAACGTGATCAAGGCGGAACTCCTCGATCAGACTGTCAGCCTTTTGTTGGCGCTGCGTGCGCGTCAAATCGCGTCGCGTTTCGAGAATTGCCATGATGTTGTTGTAGGTGCTCAGCTTGCGGAACACCGATGCCTCCTGAGGGAGGTAGCCTAGCCCAAGTTTGGCGCGCTGATGAATTGCCAGATGGGTCAGGTCATTCTTCTTTTCTTTCGCGTTCTCTTCGCCTTCATTCTCAATAAACACGGACCCAGCGTCGGGGCGAACGATGCCGGCTATCATGTAGAAACACGTTGTTTTTCCGGCGCCGTTGGGCCCGAGAAGACCGACGATCTGCCCGCTCAAAACTTGCAGTGAAACGTCGAGTATGACGGCGCGTTTGTTGTAGCTCTTCGCCAGATGGCGAGCTCGCAGAATAGCCATATTCAGCGATCCGCATTTAGCGATGGAAACAGGTTGGCATCGTCCGCTGAAATCACTGTATGCACTCTGCTGCCACTTTCGCTGCCGAGCGATTTCGCTTTAACGCGACGCTGCTCTATCAGATACTCAATATGATCACCGCTAACGCTGGAATTATTCTGCACGAGTTTGGCGTTGTCTCTGAGGCTAATCAGGCTTTTGTTGACTTCAAAATAAATGCTTTCTGCCTCTGCATTAACAATTTGATTGTCGATCTCGGAGGCGTGCGAAAATCTGGCGGGGAGGCCAGTTGCGGTGATTTGCTGCAAGGCTCGCTGACCGTCTCCTGCTTTGCGATTGCTTTGAATGGCGACTCGATCAGCATTAATGAGCAGTCCCGCTTGCCTGATGACGACGTTACCGCGATAGGTTATCAGACCCAGGGCTTCGTTTTGTTCGGCGCTATCCGCTTCAATTTCTATAGGGGCTGAGCTGTCAAAGCGCTCGGGCGTTTGCGCGCTTTCATCGACGGCGTAGCAAGCTTGCGCCGTCATCGCTGCGACGATAAGTACAGCGTGCAACCACGTTCTTATCCTGTGTGGGAAAGATGCATCTGTGTGTTTGCGATGGTCTACTGATCTGCTATGCATGGTGCTCAAATACTTTGCCAGGGCCGCTGCCGTTCTCATGATGTTATTCAGGTGCTGCGCTCGCCGAATCAGCAGCTCCCTGTGGGTCAATGACCGTATTGACTGACGAAAGCAGCGACCAGCGTCTGTCGACGAAGGTGCCCTGAATGCCGACCGCGCGGGTAACACTGTTTTCAAAATTCAGCGTAACAGGTTCGGAGCCGGCAAACTGTCGGG
Organism: uncultured Pseudomonadales bacterium; assembly: GCA_964504585.1. Classification (GTDB taxonomy): domain Bacteria; phylum Pseudomonadota; class Gammaproteobacteria; order Pseudomonadales; family UBA7434; genus UBA7434. The sequence goes on from CAZDEW010000056.1 coordinate 9,958, forward strand.
TCTTAGTATGCATGGAAATTTGCTCGGTCGCCATCGTGCTGTTGTCAATCAGATTGTTTGCGGTCACTGCGCCGTCTAACCAGAGCGTTTCTTCCATCCCGTCAAGCAGGGCATTGTTGGCAGACAGCGTCGCCGTTATGTTATCGCCATCGAAGGCAAACACTGAAACCGGCTCCAGTGTAGCGAAACTGCTTTGCAGAAGGGGCGATACTGTGATGCCGCCGCTGTCATACAGCGCTGTTGAGGGGGGCTCTGCTTCCACCTGTTCGATATCCGAAAACTCCATGCCATCATCGTCGTTTTCGATTGCAGCCGGCACTACAGCGTCTTTTATGCGATCGGGCATGGAGAGGCTGTAGACATTGCCGAATTTGGCAGAGTCTGTTATCACGGAGAGCTGTCGCTGTCCGTCTTCACCGTAGGTGGTAACCTGAAGATTGGTCGCCTGTCGAAGCGGGTCTGAGTTAGCAAGGCCCCGACTGTTAGAGTTGTCAAAGCTTTCGCTACTGCGATCGAGGCCGATATCGAAGCTATAGGAAATGATGAGTCCTATGCTAATCGCCAGTGCGAGGCGGTTGCGGAGTCTCCTGCGAAAACGCCTGCTGCGTTTTTTTGCGGCCTGCGCTTCGGTTAAGAAATTACTTTCGTTCACCACGGCATTTTCCGTTGTTCACTCAAGGTGTGTATTCAGCGCCTGATGGTACTGTTCCCGACACTGTAGCAGGAAATCACAGAACTCTCGTACAGCGCCAAATCCCCCGGCTGTCCTGCTAACCCAGTCGGCGCGGCTTGTGACTTCAGGGTGGGCATCAACAACGGCGGCGCCAACGCCCGCTGCGACAATGGCGCCAATGTCAGGCCAGTCATCACCGATGTAGGCGCTGTGTTCAAGGTCTATTTGAAGTGTCTCGCAAAGTTCCCGGAGCGCGGTGGCTTTGTCTTCCCGGCCTTGCACAATATGTTCTATGCCCAGCTCTTTACAACGGTGTAGGGTCGCTGAAGAGGCGCGGCCGGTAATCACAGCGCAGGCAACCCCTGATCGTTGTAATAGCTTGATCCCGAGTCCGTCTTTGATCGAGAATGATTTGTAAAGTTCGCCCTGCTCGCCGTAATGGAGTTTGCCGTCGGTCAGTACGCCGTCAACATCCATCGCGAGAAGTGTGATCTGACGCGCTTTTTGCATTAAGACCGGATCGATGCTTTCGTCTTTTGCGCTCATCAAGCCAGTCCCATGCGAATTAATTCGTGTAAGTGGATAACTCCGCAGAGTTTTTCCTCTTTGTCTGTCACCACCAGTGACGAGATGCTGCAGTCCTGCATGATTTTGAGCGCCTCTGCGGCCAGAGCGAAGCGACTGACAGTTTTACACTCCTTTGTCATAACCTCGCGCATGGTTCTGGCGCCGGGGTTTTCGCTCTGCGTCATGCACCGGCGCAAGTCGCCGTCGGTGAAAACGCCCAGCAAGTTATTCCGCTCGTCAACAATCGTTGTCATTCCCAGGCCTGCCCGTGAGATTTCCAGCAGTGACTCGGTCACGGTTGTATCGAGCATGACCCGCGGGAAATCGCTGACCATTGCATCTTCTACTTTGATCAGCAGGCGCTTGCCGAGCGTTCCCCCGGGGTGGGAAACTGCAAAATCTTCTGCAGTAAATCCGCGCGCCTCCAGCAGGGAAACTGCCAGTGCGTCGCCCATCACGAGTGTAACCGTCGTGCTGGATGTAGGTGCGAGATCGAGGGGGCAAGCTTCCTCTTTAACGCTGGTATCGAGTGCTATCTCGGATTGCGTCGCCAGCGTTGAGGCGAGGTCGCCAACCAGCGAAACGAGTGGTGCGCCAATACGTTTGATGGCCGGGATCAGGCTAACAATTTCCTGCGTTTTGCCCGAACCCGAGATTGCGATGACGACGTCCCGGTCAGTGATCATGCCGAGGTCGCCATGGCTCGCTTCAGCGGCGTGAAGGAAAAATGCCGGTGTGCCCGTGCTGGCTAAGGTCGCTGCTATTTTATTGGCGATGTGCCCGGACTTGCCGATGCCCGTGACGACCACCCGTCCCTGACAATCCATGATCAACTGACATGCGCGCGAAAACTCCGCATCGATGCGCTTGCCAAGCGCATCGATCGCCTGAAGTTCAAGGTGAATGGCACGTTGTGCCGAGGCAATAAAATCAGTCATTCAATTTGTCAGTAAGGCGTCGGACAGCTGTTGGCGATTATCTGTGATGGCCTCGCGCTGGTATCTGGCTTTGCAGGCATCAGTTGGTGGCAAAGATATGCGCATAGTAGGCGATATAGACAATCAGAAAAACAATGCCGATTGGGCGGCCCAGTGTCGCTGTTGAGCTGCCGTTTGCAGCGCTTTTTTCTTTATTCGAAAACGGCGCATATATTTTGAGCCAGCTAACGCCGAGCAGCAAAATAGTCAGTGCCGTCATGGTGAAGACATCTCTTGAAAAAATCTCCGCGCTCATGACTGAAGGCATGATAACGCCCGGCAATGACATAACCGCGAGGATGTTCAGGATGTTAGAACCGATTATATTGCCGATGGCCATCTCGCTGTGCCCTTTGAGCAAGCTAGCGATAGAGGCAGCGAGTTCAGGCAGGCTGGTGCCCAGCGCAACGACTGTCAAGCCGACAATCATAGGGCTGACGCCGAACAGAATAGCGAGGTCGGTTGCGGAGCCAACCAGGAACTCGGAGCTCAGCAGGAGTGCTACCAAACCGCCTGTCAGCCATAGCCAGGACATACCCTTGCTAAGCTGGGGAATTTCTTCTTCAAAGGCTTCCTCGGCTTCCTCTTCATCTTCTTTGCGGGGATCAAAAATCAGTACAAAGGGCATCATCAGTGCACCGCACAGAAGCAGGAGACCCTCTGAGCGACTCAAGGTGTTGTCATATAGCGTGATGAATGCTGCCGATGTCGCGATGATTAGCAGTGGTATTTCCAACCTGAAGAGTGGTTTGTCGACGGGCAGGCGCGCAATGAGGCACGACACGCCTAGAACCAGGCCGATATTGGCGATATTCGAACCGATTGCATTGCCAACGCCTAGATCGGGCGCGCCTTCTAGCGCTGCGTCTGCGGAGACCGCAATTTCCGGTGCCGAGGTTCCGAAGGCGACGATGGTTAGGCCGATGAGTCCAGGGCGCATGCCGAGGTGGCGGGCAAGCGAGGCGCTGCCGCCCACAAAAAAATGGGCGCTCCACACTAGCCCGGCCAGACTGGCAATCATAATGACAGCTATCTGAACAATCTCAGGCATATTTGGTTCGCTTGTTAAAGGGTCTTACGTTCATTATTTAGTAGATCCGCACGCTGTGGAGGGGTTCAATCGCAGTCGCGATCCCGGTGGTACTCCATTGAATTCCCAGTCGCTTGCGCAGTGATCCATCAGCGCTGTCAATTTAACCAATTATCCTTCTTTGACGGAAGTTTTCGTCATGCGACAATATGCGGTTGCTGTACCGCTACTTTGGTGCTTGGCTGCTTGCCATCTATTCGATTTGCCGTATTTTCAATCGCAAGGGTGTCAGTACCGGGCGAAGCGGGCGCGACGCGATCATAGCTCAGCCCCCACCAGTGTTCAAACTCGATGGAATCATCGATAAAACACGAAATGTCAATTGCGGTCGCTGAGTTTTTTTGGTGCAGCGCCGGTTTGACCGGCAGTTACAAAGTTTTACGGATTTGCTGTGCGCTCCTGTTGTCCAAGCTCTTGTTGGTCAAGCTCCTTTTGGCCAAGAACGGGTAGCTTCGTCAAAGTATCGCGTTTTTGTAAGCGATGGTGATTGGACGGCGGGCAATAGTTGAGGCGGCAATGTCTCGTTTAGACCGGTGAACCGGCTCTGTTGAGAGACGAGATTTTTGAACGGCAAGTAAGATGGCTATAGGTGATTTGAACAATGCTTAATGTGAAACCTCTGGACTTTTTGAATTTAGCAGGCCTGTGCGTTTGGCGAGGGCTAGGCAATCGTATGTCCTCACTGGCTTTGGCTTCGTTCGCAGTGGCTGCGCTTGGTTTTTCTGGCGCTGCTGTTGCAGAGAACAGTGCACCCGAGGCGATGGCGGGCGACCTGGCGGAAGCAGTGGATCAGGCGGTTGAGAATCCTGCGCTGGGTGCGAGCCGGGTTGTGGAATCGATTACCGAGGACCTGATCGCGCTCATCGAGAGTGCGCAGACCTATGTCGATGAAGATGAGGCGAGATTTTATCGAGAGCTTGGCGAGACGCTTGAGCAGTACGTGGATTTTGGTAGCTTCTCCCGTGCGGTGATGGGGCGCTACGCCAGTCGCAAGGCATTCGCGCAGCTTGATCCCGAGGCTCAGGGCAAACTTCAGGCGCAAATTGATCGCTTTAATAATGTTTTCTCTGCGGCTCTGATCGACACCTACGGCAAAGGTTTGCTGGTATTTGAAGGTGAGCGAATCGAGGTTGTTCCGCCGTCGCCCGAGGCAGCTGAAAAAGCGCGACAAGGGAAGGCGATGGTCAAGCAGCTGATCTTTGGTGAGCGTGAAAAACCTTTTGAAATCTATTACTCCCTCAGGCGCAGTGATGATGGCATCTGGAAGATTCGCAATATGATTGTCGAAGCTTCCAATTTGGGCAAGATTTACCGCAATCAGTTTGCTAATGCCTACAAGGTTTACGAGGGCGATATCGATAAAGTTATCGATAACTGGGTTGTGTCAGAGAGTTAGTCGGCAAGATTGGACAGCGAAAAATGAAAGAGCAAATTGAATCACTTATTCAGGCGCAGCTTGAGCCGCAATCACTCGAGGTGCAAATTGACGGCAACCACGGAACTTTACGCGTGGTTTCAAGCCAGTTCGAAGGTTTGAATAAGGTCAAGCGCCAGCAGTTGGTCTATGCCTGTATCAACGATCTAATAGCCAGTGGCACCTTGCATGCCGTTAATATTCAGGCGATCTCGCCGTCTGAACAGTAACGCGGGAAAGTGATAGGGCTTTTTGCCAGGTCGCTGCACGCTTTGCCGACTCAATCATCGGCACCTACTTCCTAGAATACTTATCTGCATGGAAAAATTGTTAATTACTGGTCCCTCGCGTTTGCAGGGCGAGATCAGAATTTCTGGTTCCAAGAATTCTGCTTTACCAATCCTCGCCGCGAGCTTGTTGAGCAGCGGGAGCGTCAAGATTGGCAACCTTCCGCATCTGAATGACATCACTACCATGATTGAGTTGCTCAACTGCCTCGGCGTGAGCGTGATGATCGACGAGAAGATGGGGGTAGAAATAGACTCGAGTACGCTGGATTGTCATATCGCTCCGTACGAGCTGGTTAAAACCATGCGCGCCTCTATTCTTGTTCTCGGTCCGCTTTTATCGCGATACGGACAGGCAAAAGTTTCTTTCCCCGGAGGCTGCGCTATTGGTAGTCGCCCGGTTGATTTGCATTTGCGCGGACTGGAAGCCTTGGGTGCCGATATATCTGTCGAGGGCGGTTATATTCAGGCGAGCTGCGAGGGTAGACTCACAGGGGCAAATGTTTTCTTCGATAAGGTTACCGTAGGCGGTACCGAAAATATCTTAATGGCCGCCGTGTTGGCCTCAGGCACCACCGTGATTGAGAATGCGGCGCGTGAGCCGGAGGTGGTTGATCTGGCAAATTTCCTCGTTGCCATGGGGGCTAAGATCGAGGGCATTGGTAGCGATCGGCTGGTGGTTGAGGGGGTCGAGACGCTGGGGGATTGCGACTACAAAGTGATGCCAGACCGAATTGAGGCAGGTACCTTTTTGGTGGCAGCAGCAGCGACCAGAGGCTCGGTCACACTCAAAGATGCCGACCCGGCAGCGCTTGATGCAGTGCTGGCAAAGTTAGAGGAGGCCGGTGCAGAAATTGAGTTGGACGCCAATACGATTTCTCTGGATATGAAGGGGCGCAAGCCAAAGGCTGTCGATATTCGTACAGCACCTTATCCGGCTTTTCCCACAGATATGCAGGCGCAGTTCACGGCGATGAATTGCGTTTCAGATGGCGTAGGTACGGTGGTCGAGACAATATTCGAGAACCGTCTTATTCAGGTTCATGAAATGAATAGGATGGGTGCCGATATCAAGGTAGAAGGGAATACGGCTATCGTCGTTGGCGCTGACGGTTTAAAGGGCGCGCCGGTAATGGCAACCGATCTCAGGGCATCAGCCAGTCTTGTTATAGCAGGGCTCTGTGCTGAGGGCGATACGCTGGTCGACCGCATCTACCATATCGATCGCGGCTATGAATGTATTGAAGAGAAAATGCAATTGCTGGGAGCGACAATCCGTCGCCTGCCAGGATAACGATCAACATTTACAGAGCACAGAGTCGTGCCAGCAATGATTACACTTGCACTAACAAAAGGTCGGATACTTAAGGAAACGCTGCCATTACTGGAAGGCGCAGGAATCGTTCCCGATGAAGACATCACGCAAAGTCGCCGCTTGCAATTTGCCACTAATCAGCCTGACGTGCGCTTGCTGGTTCTGCGCGGCTCGGATGTGATTACCTACATTCGCACTGGCGTTGCGGATATCGGCGTGGTCGGTAAGGATATGTTACTCGAAGATGGTGGCGATGGGCTGTATGAAATGCTCGATCTGGGTATCGCCCGCTGCCGCCTAATGAGCGCTGCCGTGAAGGGCAAGCGCGCGGTCGAGGGCAGCAGGATTCGCGTTGCGAGCAAATATGTTAACGTCGCGCGCGCTTTTTATGCGGAGAAAGGCATCCAGGCTGACGTGATCAAACTGTATGGCGGGATGGAGTTGGCGCCGATTATGGGGCTAGCCGATGAGATCGTCGATATTGTCGATTCGGGTAGGACCCTCGATGCCAACGGTCTGGAGCCAAAAGAACTGATCGGCGATATCAGCTCCCGTCTGGTCGCCAATAAGGCGGCGAGAAAGGTCAAGCATGCAGCGATCAGTGAGTTGGTCACTGCGATCTCGGATTCCCTGAACTAGCCCGCATCGCCAGAACGCATCGATGAATATTAGAAGACTCAGTTTTACTGACGACGACTTCCGGCAGGACCTGCAGAGACTTGTGGCCTGGGAAGCGGTTGGTGACAAGGCGACGACACAGGCTGTCGACGACATTATTGCTGCCGTAAAAAGCGATGGAGACAGGGCGCTGCTCCATTACGGTAATCAGTTTGACCGGCGGCAGGATGAATCCCCCGAAGATTTCACTGTTCCACCCGCGCGCCTCGCTGCAGCGCTGGATTCGCTTGATCCTGCTACCCGTAGTGCGATGCAGCAAGCCGCAGAGCGTATTCGGAATTTCCACGAAAGACAGCTGGCTGAGTCTTGGCAGTACACTGACGATAATGGTGTGTTACTGGGTCAGCAGGTCAAGCCGCTAGAGATCGTTGGCGTGTATGTTCCGGGTGGAAAAGCCGCGTATCCTTCAAGCGTGCTGATGAACGTGATACCTGCGCAGGTAGCCGGTGTTAGCGATATCGTTATGACATCGCCATCGCCAGGTAATGAGCCCAACGATGCAGTCTTAGCCGCAGCAGCCATGCTGGGCGTGACAAAAGTCTTCAGCGTCGGGGGTGCTCAGGCTATTGCCGCTCTGGCTTTTGGAACCCAGACTGTGCCCAGAGTCGACAAAATTGTCGGTCCGGGTAACCGCTTTGTGGCGGCCGCCAAACAAAAGGTGTTTGGTCAGGTTGGTCTCGACATGGTTGCCGGGCCGTCGGAAATTCTGGTGGTCTGCGATGGCAAGACTGACCCCGAGTGGATAGCCATGGATCTATTCTCACAGGCAGAACACGATCAGGACGCGCAGGCGATCCTTGTGACGCAGGACGAGAGCTTTATCGCTGAGGTTGAGGCCGCAATAGCCAGACTGCTGCCTGATCTTGAGCGGGCCGAAATTATTGCCGAGTCGCTGGCGCGTCGAGCCGCCTTTATTCGCGTTGGGGAGCTCGAGCAGGCGATCGACGTCATCAATATCATTGCCCCGGAGCACCTTGAGCTTTCCATCGAGAACCCGGAAAGCTGGCTCGATAAGATTAAGCACGCGGGAGCAATATTTCTCGGCAGGCACACACCTGAAGCCTTCGGTGACTACTGTGCCGGGCCAAACCATGTGTTGCCAACTTCGGCGACAGCGCGCTTTGCCTCACCGCTCGGCGTCTACGACTTTCAGAAGCGTAGCTCTATTATTGGATGCGACCCGGATGCTGCTTCCAGGCTCGCGAAGATTGCATCGCCATTGGCGCGTTCAGAATCGCTAACGGCGCACGCGCGCTCCGCCGAACTGCGGATAAAATAATGTTCGTCAGCGAGCAGTCCATTTAATTCTGAAGTGGTCGATGAGATGAGTCGCTACTGGAGCCCCATTGTATCCGCACTGCATCCCTATGTTGCCGGTGAGCAGCCGCAGGGCAGCGATGTTGTAAAACTCAACACCAATGAGAGCCCGTTTCCTCCATCCCCTGCTGTTGAGCAAGCGCTGCGTGATTTTGATAGCGGATCATTGAGACTGTATCCCGACCCCGAGTCGACAGAGTTGCGCCAATGTATTGCTGATTATCATGGGGTGGGCATTGAGAACGTCTTTGTCGGTAATGGGTCAGACGAGGTGTTAGCGCACGCCTTTTACGCGTTTTTTAAGCAAGAAGCGCCGATCATTTTCCCTGATATCACCTACAGCTTTTACAAGGTTTACTGCGAGCTGCACCAAATAGCGTATGAGCTTCTTGCGCTGGACGAGAATTACGAAATCCCGCTTGCAAGCATCCCGGCGGATAACGGGGGTGTCATCTTCGCAAACCCCAACGCGCCAACGGGGCGTTTGTTAGAGCGCTCCGACGTCGCGAGCATGCTTGCAAAAATCAAGAATTCGGTGGTGTTGGTTGATGAGGCCTATATTGATTTTGCCCCGCCTGAATCCAGCGCAATCGAACTTGTCCCTCAGTTTGATAACTTGCTGGTTACCCGCACGCTTTCCAAGTCGCGCTCGCTGGCGGGCATTCGGCTTGGTTACGCGATTGGATCTGCCGCTCTCATTGAGGGTTTGATACGCGTTAAAGACAGTTTTAATTCCTATCCTATCGATCGGCTTGCCAGTGCGCTGGCAATCGCGAGTTTTGCTGACGAGCCGTTTTTGCAGGCCTGCATTGACGACACTCGATCGCAAAGAAGCTTACTCGTACAGTCGCTGTTAAAGCTGGGTTATCGCTGCCTGCCCTCCGAAGCGAATTTTGTGCTCATGGAAGTGGGTGATGCGGCGGCAGAGCTGTTTGCATCGCTCCGCGAGCGGGGCGTGGTAGTCAGATACTTTGACAAGCCGCGGCTTTCGCAGTTTTTGCGTGTGACCATTGGTAGTGAGGCGCAGAACAGGCGATTTTTGGACGCCGTTACCCAATGGCATGAAGCGCGAGCGTAAAATCAGCCCGTCGATTTCAAGAAAAATTAGCCGCAAAAAAAAGAGCGCTTAGCCTCATCGGCTAGCGCTCGTCATAAATTCCCGATAAATCGGGAGCGGAGAAATCGGTCGCTGTCTCTGCATGCCATCCAGCTGTCAGCTCGTAAGCGTAAAAGAGAAGTCTTAAAACTCGTAGGAGCGCCCCTGAAGGGCGCCCCTACGGGAGCGAGCACAATAGCGGATACTGCACCGGTGCTCTTCATGATGAATCGTTCGGAGATTCTCATGCTAGTCGCTATCCCGGCGCAGGAGGGATATCTCGCGATTGTTGGTGCTTTATTTGCGATATCTATGCCAGATTATTCAATGGTGGCGTAACCCACTGATTTTTATTGCAAAGATATTGTCGTGATTTCTGGGTAGTTTGTTTTTTGTTATCTTCGTTTGATTTGCACACAGTTGTTCTGTGTTGTCTGCTCAACTACCGTCAAAATAAAAGCGTATCGATCTTAGTTGGCTTGCTTTTTTGGTTGGGCGTCAAGTTGCTGACCATTGACGCCGACGCTCTCATCGCAGAGTAGAAACAGGTAGCGAGCGGCAATTTCATCGGGTGATGGGTTGCTGGTCGGTGTCTCTCCGGGGTAGGCCTGACGCCGCATAGCGGTATTGGTTGCGCCGGGATTGATGCTGTTGACGCGAATGCTATGGGTCTCGTAAAGCTCCGCTGCCCAAATTTGCATCATGGCTTCGACGCCGAACTTGCTAATCGAATAGCCTCCCCAGAAAGCGCGCCCCTTGCGTCCGACACTCGAACTAGTAAAGACGATTGAGCCGTGCCCGCTCTCTGCAAGCAGGGGTATACAGGCTTTGCTGAAAAGGAAGTTGCTGCTCAGATTAATCTTTAGAAGTTCTTCAAAATTCTCTTCGCTGACTTGCTGCAAGGGTTCCAGCTTGCCAAGGCTGCCCGCACAGTGAACGAGGGCTGAGAGTGAGCCGCAGTCCTGGCGAATATACTCCGCGATTTCCCCGTAGTTTTTCTCTGATGCCTTTGCAAAATCCAGCGGCACCAGTGTGCTGCGTTTACTCCCGAGAGCGACGACCTCGTCGTAAACGGATTCGAGTTTCCGTTCACTCCTGCCGAGTAAAACAACGTCCGCACCCAGTGTTGCGCTCGCGACCGCGACGGCGCGGCCGATGCCATCGCTGGCTCCGGTTACAGCAACCGTTCTGCCCGCTAGCGCGTTGCTCGGTGCTGTGAACTGAAGCATATTTTGTTGAGCAGCCTGAGGAGTTGTCATGGTTTCTTCGATCTAAAGCGGTGGGTGGTTAGCGTGGTCAGCTCGTGTTGTACACAATTTGCCTGGGTAGCGGAGAGAACTGCCCATCGTGGCAGCTAGCGCTATGGTAACAGCAGCGTGCCTAGCAGTGTGCAAAGCTTTTCAGGGCTTGGAGCCAGGTAGTCGGCGTTCCAGTCTTCCGGCTT
>CAZDEW010000057.1:0-20513 GCA_964504585.1 uncultured Pseudomonadales bacterium
AAATGATGCAGGCGATGGGGGATATCACCGAGACGACGACCCGTCTGCTTCAGGTTCAGGTTTGACCGCATCGATTTTACGCTAGTCACAACATAGTCGTGGCCATATAGAAGTAAAAGTAAAAGCAAGAGAAAGCAGCGACGCCAAGTCGCGCGCAAACAGGAGACTACAATGCACGCAGCACTATGGGTAAGTAAGACCGGGCTAACTGCACAGGATACGCAGCTCGCCACGATCTCGAACAACCTTGCCAATGCGTCTACCACCGGTTTCAAAAGAGACCGGGTTGTATTTGAGGACCTGCTCTACCAGATCCAGCGCCAGCCCGGTGCCCAGTCTTCCGAAAATACATTGGTTCCCACCGGGCTACAGGTGGGAACCGGGGTGCGCGTCTCCAGTACGCAGAAACAGTTCAGCACCGGTAGTATTCAAGTAACCGAACAACCGCTGGATCTTGCCATCAATGGCCGCGGTTTTTTCCAGGTGCTCCTTCCGGACGGCAATGTCGCTTATACGCGCAATGGCGAATTTGCGCTGTCGGCGGATGGTGACCTTGTTAATTCCGAGGGGCTATTGCTACAGCCAGGAATTGCGATACCGCAGAATACCCTCAGCGTCACAGTGAGCCGGGACGGGATCGTTTCTGCGCTGGTTCAGGGCTCGTCGACGCCGACGGTTGCCGGAAATATTCAGCTGGCTGACTTTATCAACCCCGCAGGTCTGCAGGCGATTGGTGCCAACCTGTTTCTGGAGACGGCATCGAGTGGTGCAGTGAATCAGGGTACGCCGGACACTAACGGCTTTGGAACCATGGTGCAGGGCAGTATCGAGAACTCAAACGTCAATATCGTAGAGGAGCTGGTCAATATGATTACCGCACAGCGAACCTATGAAATGAATTCAAAAGTTATTCAGACTGTTGATCAGATGCTGCAGTTTGTTTCGCAGAATATTTAATAGCAGGCGGTAGGAAAGGCTAATCGACCATGTCATTGCTCAAAGCGGTTTTAGCGTTAATCACAGCAAGCGTTCTGCTACCGGCTTGCAGCACTTACACAGTCTATGAAGAGCTGCCTGATCATCCGGCGTTTGCTCCAGTAGAGACAGAGCACACGGAACCAGAGCCGGTCAGTACTGGCAGCCTTTTTCTCAGTCACGCAGGGTTGAACCTCTACGAAGACCGCAGAGCCTATGGTGTCGGCGACATCATTACCGTGAATCTCAACGAAAGGACGGTGTCCAGTAAGTCGTCGGAGACCTCAATATCGAAAGGCAATTCAACCGGCATTACTATGAACCGAATTCTGGGTGGTACCGCGAACGGGCTGCCCACAGATTTTTCTAGCAACCGTTCGTTTGACGGCACCGGTGAAACCGATCAGGAGAATAGCCTTAGCGGCAGCATTGCCGTGATGGTGTCTGACACCATGAGCAATGGTCTGTTGAAAATTCGCGGTGAAAAATGGATGACCTTGACGACAGGCCGCGAGTACATCCGCTTAAGCGGCTTGATTCGCCCTGAAGATATCTCATCAGGTAACGAAATATCGTCGACCAAGATCGCCGACGCGCGGATAGCTTATAGCGGTACCGGCGAATTACAGGAGGCCACGCGGCAGGGTTGGGCCTCGCGATTCTTCAATAGTCAGTTGTGGCCGTTCTAACCGGGTTTACTACGATGAAGACTTTTAAAACAAGTTTCACTCCTGCCCAGCTACCCGGCTGGGCTGTCCTTTCTCTGGTTTTACTGACGCTTAATATCCTTCCGTCTCTGGTGGAGGCGAGAACCGAGCGTATTAAGGATATCGCGTCGATCCAGGGTATACGGGATAACGCCTTGCTCGGTTATGGTCTGGTGGTGGGGCTGGACGGTACTGGGGATCAGACCTCGCAAACGCCTTTTACCACGCAGTCTTTCGTCAACACGCTGCGGCAATTCGGTATTACCTTGCCCGATGATCTGCGCTTTCAATTGCGAAACGTTGCCGCAGTTGCTGTACATGCGGAGTTGCCGGCTTTTGCGAAGCCCGGCCAAAAAATCGATGTGACCATATCATCTATTGGTAACGCTAAAAGTCTACGCGGCGGTACCTTGCTAATGACAGGACTTAAGGGCGCCGATGGGCAGGTCTATGCGCTGGCGCAGGGCAATATGGTCGTCGGTGGTTTTGGTGCCGAGGGCGCAGATGGCTCCAGTATTTCGGTTAACGTGCAGAGCGTGGGGCGAATACCCAACGGTGCCACGGTTGAACGAACCGTGAATACAGGCTTTGGTGACAGCGAGTCTCTGGTTTTTAATTTGCACAGAGCCGACTTTACAACAGCCAAGCGAATCGCCGATGCGATCAACAACATGTTTGGCCCTAGCGTTGCCTCAGCGATTGACGCCACATCCGTGCAGGTTACAGCACCGGTGCTGGCCGATGACAAGGTGACCTATCTCTCGGTGCTGGAAAATATTGAGATTGAACAGGGGAAAGAGGCGGCTCGAGTCATTATCAATTCTCGTACCGGCACGATCGTTGTGGGCAGTAATGTTCGTATATCGCCGGTCGCTGTTACCCATGGCAGTCTTACCGTCACGATTAGCGAAGATCCCGGTGTTTCCCAACCTAACGCCTTTGGTGAGGGCGAAACGGTGGTAGTCGATGATTCCAGTATCGAAATCGTGCAGGAGGATGCCCGCATGTTCAATTTTGATCCGGGCGCAAGTCTGGAAGAGATTGTGAGAGCGGTCAATCAGGTTGGTGCGGCGCCGGGCGACTTGATGGCGATACTCGAAGCTATGAAGCAGGCCGGCGCCTTGAAGGCAGACCTGGTGGTTATCTAGAGCTTGTTTGCAGCGGCGCGCACTCGATGAATAACGATTTTCTATCAGCGAACAGCAATTTGAGTTTAGTCCGGGAGCGGGCAGCGCAGAACTATTTTGATTTAAATTCGCTCGATCGAATCAGATCTGACGCAGAGTCAAACGATGACAACGCTGAGCAGCTGGCCTTAGAAAAGGTGGGTGGTCAGTTCGAATCCATGCTGTTACAGGAAATGTTGAGCAGCATGCGTCGCGCCAACGAAATTCTTTTTGAAGACAGCCTTTTTAGCAGTGAACAAGTTCGTTTTTATCAGGAGATGTTTGATCAGCAGTTGACGCTGGAGCTTGGCGCTAGCGGTACACTGGGTATCGCCGAACAATTTGTGCGGAATGCGAGTGCAGAGCTGCTGACATCAAGTTCGGGGCAGTCTCTGCCTAATGTCGGGCAAGAGCAGGGAATTCCTCTTTCGGGAGACGCCTTCTCAGGGTCAGTAAGCAGTGCGCTTTATCATCAACTAGAGCAGTCAGACGTGGAGACGGCGCAGCTTGCTGGCGCATCAAACATCGAGGCTTTGTCATCGACTAGAGCCATCCAGCAGGAACCAGAGCTCACATCGGGCGTCGCAAACCCTGAGCAGAAGGTGCAGATCGAGCAATCCCAGTCGCCGCTTGCGGTTTCAGCCAGCGATGAAAGGGAGGCTTCAGGTACTGATTTTCTCAGGGCAATTCTGCCGTTTGCCAAAGAAGTCGCCACTAGCCTCGGTATTAAGGTTAGCGAGCTGATGGCACAGACTGTGTTAGAAACGGGCTGGGGGAAGAAAATTATCCGATCCGCCGATGGTGAGAGCAGTTTCAATTTGTTTGGCATCAAAGCAAGTGGGGATTGGCAGGGTAAAACTGCGAACACGGTCACAACCGAGTTTATTGATGGTCAAGCTATCAAAATATCAGCGGACTTTAGAAAGTACGGTTCCTTTAAAGAGAGCTTTGACGATTTTTTGCAATTCGTTTCTACTCAGCCACGCTATGCGAAAGCACTTAATAGCGGCGCCGAGGGTTTTTATAGCGCTTTACAATCAGCGGGTTACGCAACTGACCCTGGCTACGCTGAAAAAATTCGCAATATCGCCGGGCGGATCGAACAGATTTTGTTAACCGACTCGTGAAAAAGTATTTTAGTACCTCGTTCTCTCGCCGTTACCTAGCTTCCATTGTGAGCTAGACGCAAAACCAACTGAGGCGGGATAAAAGGAAGCTGCTGGACTTAGTCATATGCCATCTTTACTTAACATAGGCGTTTCAGGGCTGGTGAGCCACCAGAATGCGCTGTCGACAGTGGGCAATAACATCACTAATGCCAATGTCGAAGGCTATAGCAGGCAAGAGGCGGTATTTGGCGCGCGTGCGTCGCAGCGTACGGGTGCAGGCTTCGTTGGAAGCGGCGTTGAAATCACGACCGTCAGGCGTATTACGGATCAATTTACGATACAGCGCTTGCAGGAAGATCTTACGCGCTCATCTTCTTTAAGTGTACTCAGTGCCGGCTATGCTGAACTCGACGACTTGATCTCGAATCCGAGCACCGGACTTGCGGGCGTGCTCGATAGTCTATCGGCTGCCTTGCAATCTGCATCGGAAACGCCAACATCACCGCAGCTGCGCGAAGGAGCCATCGGTGAAGCGCAGCGTTTTGTCAGTCGCTACAACGATATCAATACCTATCTGGAAACCACGCGCTCACTGGTCAATGAAAACATAAGTAGTACTGTCACCGAAGTTAATCGCATCGCACAGAGTATCGCGGCGGTTAACCAGTCGATCCGCGAATCCACTTTGCAAGGCGGTGCCAGTCCTAGTGATTTGCTTGATAGTCGTGATCAGCTGCTGCGGGATTTGGCGGAGAAAATTAACTTCACCCAGGTCTCACAGGATGGCACGACCATCAATGTTTATCTATCTACCGGACAAGCTTTAGTACTCGGTGAGAACGCGAATAATCTGGTGGCGGTGGATGGAGCGGAAGGGGCCAATAGTACTGAAGTTGCGATTTCGGTCGAGGGCGGCGCCCTGCAGCGCGTTACCGATGGCATTAGCGGCGGTGAACTCGGTGGGCAGATTCGCTTTCGCAACGAAGGCATCGATCCAATCGCCAACGAAGTAGGCTTGCTCGCCACCGTTGCTACCAATGCGCTGAATGTGATCAATCGTCAGGGTATAGACCTCAATCAACAGCCGGGGCAGGATTTTTTTACGTCTATCAATGACCGCACAGCTCAGCTGGGGCGGGTAACTTATGCGCCGCAAAATAGCTCGAATGTTGCCGTAGCATCCGTCGAGATCAACGATGCCCGGCTGCTTACGGCCAGTGATTATCGCCTTGAGTTTACGGGCGGTGGTGGCTCACCAGCCTATACGCTGACGCGTCTTAGCGACGGCGTCCAAGTCCAGCAGGGGACCATTGGTTCAAGCCTACCGCAGACCATCACAGCTGCCGACGGATTCAGTATTACCCTTGAGTCTGGTTCTTTTACCGGAGGCGATTCGCTAACAATTACACCGAGTCGCTTACCCGCTGAAAACGTTGAAGTGCTGCTGCAGTCTCCAAATTCTCTTGCATTCGCACTGCCGATATCAGTCGAGGAAAATGGCAGCAATGTGGGGACAGGGAACATTTTGCAGCCTACCTCAAACTCCATAGGTGCGCTTTTGGCGGATCAGGCAAGTGGGGGTACTGCTACAACCGATACGCCCTTACTCATTCGTTTCACCAGTGATACAACATTCGATGTGCTGGACAACAGTGACCCCGATAACCCGGTGGCGCTGGTGCCACCGGTAACAGGCCTGAGCTTTGCGCCGGGAACCACCAATACCGTTTTTCAGGCGTTTACGCCCATTGATGCCGGCTCGCCAATTACCTTGCCTTTTGACATTCAAATCTCGGGTGTGCCACAGGCAGGCGACGAGTTCAGCGTGACGCCTGGATTCCCCGGTGCCGGCGATAACGGCAACGCGCTGGCGTTTGGTAGCTTCAATAACGACGACGTATTGGCCAATGGAGGATCACTCATTGATATCTATGCCAGCACGGTCGCGACCCTTGGCGTCAGGGCTGCAGGCGCAGACATCGACAGTGCTGCCGCTGATTCCCTGCGAGTACAGTCGGAACAGCGGCTGCAAAGTGAGAGTGGGGTTAATCTGGATGAGGAGGCCGCGCGGCTGATCCAGTACGAGCAGGCTTACAACGCGTCCGCGCAGGTTATATCGGTCGCGCGAACCATATTTGATAGCTTACTGGCTGCGTTCAGGTAGGAGCGCGGCGTTTAGCACTCTTCAAAGGACGACGAGAATTTATCATGCGATTATCGACACAGCAGTTTTTCCAGCTATCGAGTGCTTCGCTTAGCGACCTCAATTCGCAGGCTGCGAAAATACAGGAACAAATTAGCACCGGCCGTCGCGTTACCGCTGCACGCGACGACCCGGGCAGCGCATCGCGCATCGTCAGATTAGAGTCGCAGTTGGCCAGCATCGATCAGTTTCAACAAAATATTGGCTATGCCGACAGCCGACTGGTGCGCACCGAACAGGCACTAACCGATGCGCAAGATGTCATGCTGGAAATACAGACCGCTATCGTGGCCGCAGGTAACCCGCTTGAGGCCGGGCAGAGAGAGGCGCTGGCGGCAACGATTGCCGAGTTCGCTGACGAGCTGTTGAATATCGCGAATCGCCGTGATGAGCAGGGTGACTATATTTTTAGTGGATTCCTGACTGAACAGGCCGCTTACGTTCAGCAGGGCGATGGCAATATTGTCTTTCAGGGCAACTCGGGCGTCAGACGATTGGAGATTGACAATGGCTCCTTCGTGGCGGTTTCGGAGTCAGGAGCGGATATCTTTGAAGACATCCCTATTAGCTACAGCAAAGTCGAGACCAGTGCTGCGGCAGGCAATAGCGTTGGTTTTCAGGTTTTATCGAGCAATGTGGTAAACAGGGCGACATTTGACGCTGCCTACCCAGAGGACTATGTCGTGACCTTCGGTGCAGAAACAAATATCGTACCAAATGGCCCAAACTACACGGTAACTCGAGTCTCGGATGGTGCTGTGATCGCGAGCGATACGCCTTATACTCAGTCATCCGGCATCACCTTTGAAGGTTTGCAGATTCTCGGAAGTGGAACCGATCCTCAACCGGGTGACGTCTTTAATGTTGGCTCTGTCACTGAACAGAACTTGCTGCAAATAGTGAATGACTTTGCTGCTGAGTTACCTGGACTTGACCAGGCGGCTGAGAGAGATTCATTTATTGCTGGCGCAATTCGTGCGATTGAGTCAATTGAAGATCAATTGGGCGCAGCAGTTACCCGGGTCGGCGTGAGTCTTACCGGGCTTGATACGACGCGCAACACGCTGGCCGATCGTGAGTTGGCGCAGCAGTCTTTGCTCAGCGAAATACGTGATCTGGATTATGCCGAGGCGATTAGTAATCTCAGTCTGCTCACCTTCACATTGGAAGCATCGCAGGCGAGCTTCGCACGCATATCGAGCCTTTCTCTCTTTAATTTTATTCGCTAGTAGCGACTTTACCGGGTTCGCAGAGTAAACGCGCCTGGCTTCTGGTCCTTGGCTTTTGGCAATGGTCGGGGAAGCGCAGATATGCCAGCGCTCTTTTACATTTCAGTCCAAATACTCGACGCAACGCGCATTCGATGTTTAAAAGCCCCGATTCCGCAAGGGAAACAAAAAAAAGAATAAAAATTAGTTTTTGTTTCCTGCCTCAGGTGTTTTGACTCAATTCCTGTAATTGTCCAATAAAGCATCTAAATGTGAATAAATTCACAATCCAATTCCTTTAGACATTAAAGTCCCTCAAAAGCCGGCCGTTAAGAACTCCAACGCGGGTTGATGCAAAGCGGCATGGGTTGTCTGTGAATGTGTTAGCCAGTCTTTCAGACAAGTGCATGTAGCACGCTATACCGTTTTAAGGAGAAAGTAATGACACAGATTATCAACACCAACGTAGCATCATTGACGGCGCAGCGAAACCTCGCCTCATCTCAGGAGTCGTTGAACGTTTCGCTCAACCGACTTTCTTCCGGCTTAAGAATTAACAGCGCGAGAGACGATGCCGCGGGTCTGGCAATCTCTAACGCCTTTACTTCTCAGATCAACGGTCTGAACCAGGCAATCCGAAATGCCAACGACGGTATATCACTCTCGCAGGTTGCTGAAGGTGCACTGGCCGAGTCGACGAATATTCTGCAGCGAGTTCGTGAGTTGGCTATCCAGTCGGCAAACGGTTCAAACTCGCCCACAGAGCGTCAGGCACTGCAACAAGAGGTTTCACAGCTTCAGGCAGAGCTTAACCGTATTTCTGAGACCACATCTTTTGGTGGTCGAGCGCTGCTCGACGGCACATTCGGTACTGAACAGTTTCAGGTGGGTTCTGAAGCCAACCAGACGATTAACATCTCTATCAACAGCGCAAGCGCGAGCACTCTGGGTACAACCAGGCTGGACCTGGGTGGTACAGCGCTGGCATCAGTCGTTGCGGCTGCCGCGACTCCAGGTGCTAACACGGTTGCGGGCGGCAGTGTTGATATTGCTGGCTCTCTGGGTAGCGCAACGGTAACTGTTGGTGCTAACGATCAGGCTTCCGATATCGCTGACGTCGTAAACGCGGCGACTGGTGACACCGGTGTGAGCGCGGATGCAAGAACAGTTGTTCGTATCACAGGTTTTGCTGCAGACGCAGCGGTATCCTTCAACCTGGCAGGTCAGGGCGGTGTTTTCGCCAGTATTTCTGGTACGCCAACGGGTGGTGATTTGGCGACGATTGCTTCGTCAGTCAACAATGCGCAGGCTACGACTGGTATTGGTGCTGAAGTTGACGGGACTACATTGATCCTGACCAGTGAGCGTGGCGACGATATCCAGATTCAGGACTACGTGACAGCCGCTGCGGGTGCTGCTGGTGATCTAACCGTTACTGCAACCGACTTTGACGGTACGGCTAATGCGTCGAACACCACTTTGAGCGGTATCGCTGCGTCAACCACGGACTCGGCGCGTATCACTGGTAACGTTCGCCTCGATGCCGTGGCAACGTTGACTTACACCAGTACTGATACGACTGTGGCAACTGCTTCAGGTGCTAACAGCGGTACGCTTTCAGCGGTATCGACTGTCGATATCTCGACTTCAGGCGGCGCACAAAGTGCAATCTCCATCGTTGATGCGGCGATCCAGGCGATCGACTCGCAGCGAGCGAGCATTGGTGCGGTGCAGAACCGACTGCAGTCTACGATCTCTAACCTGCAAAGCATCTCTGAGAACGTATCGGCTGCAAGAAGCCGAATTCAGGATGCTGATTTCGCGGCGGAAACCGCTAACCTGACTCGTACCCAGATCCTGCAGCAGGCGGGTATATCGGTACTGGCTCAGGCAAACGCTCTGCCACAGCAGGTTTTGAGTCTGCTCCAGTAAGAGTAAACGAATAGAACATCGCCTTCGGTCAGGGACGACCGATGATGTTCAGGCGCTAGAGGGATAATAGATGAGTAATCTATACAATATAGGCGGAGGGGCTAACCCCTCCGTTCCCCCCAGTTCAAGGTCTATCCAGTCGTCCACATCAACTTCGCCGGCTAGCGGTGAAAACTTGCCGCCAGTTGAAGTTGCTGAGAAAAGCACTGCATCCGTACAGGATGTGGCTGATGCCGTTGATAAAGCGGTTGCTCAGCTTTCGGAGGTTGCCAGCTCTTTTCAGCGCAATCTGGCTTTCTCGGTGAACAAAGATACGGGCGACACGGTGATAGTAGTCAGCGATACCGAGACCAAAGAAGTGATTCGCCAGATTCCTAGCGAATTCGCTGTGCAGTTGGCACAGAATTTGGATCGTTTAATCGAGACTTTTGATCTAGATAATGGGCAAGCAATCGACCAGGCGCTTGGTGCGGCTGGCAGTAAAGGCAACATACTGGACGCCAGTGTCTAGTTGGTTTCTGCTTCGAGCTGAAACAGCTTACTGACCTGCATCCGATAACGGTCTTTGCAATTGCTTTTTGTATCAAGTGTCTCAGCGGGCGCTTGTTTTCGCCTGCGCGAGAAAAAATAGTCGGCGATTAGTTATGGTAAGTGTAAGTTCTTTGGGTGTCGGTTCCGGTATCGACCTCCAGTCATTAGTGGATGGCCTGGTTGCTTCCGAAGCCAACCTGCGTCTTGGCAGTCTCGATGTTAAAGAGGGCGCTGCCAACGAGCGCCTTTCGGCTTACGGCGTCTTACGTTCTTCTTTGTCAGAGTTCGAGAGCTCAGTCCAGAGCCTCGCTAATCTGAGCACCTTTCAAAAGCGAAACGTTTCAGTTTCTAATTCCGATGCGCTTTCCATCTCGGCGAGTTCCAATTCGCCTCTCGGTACGTTTGCAGTCGAAGTCACTCAATTGGGTCAGAATCAACAGCTCACTGCAGCTGGACTGGTGGATGTCACCGGGGCCGCTATCAATGGGTCTGACGTGAATATCGGCGGCGGAACATTGACTCTGCAGCAGTCGGGTAAAGCGGCGTTTAGTTTATCCATCGATCCTTCCGCGAGCTCGCTGGAGGAAATCGCGTCGGCGATCAACAGCGCGACGGACAATACCGGGATCTCTGCGTCTGCGATTACGGGCGATGCCGGAACCGTTCTGGTGCTCAGCGCAGATCAATCGGGCTCAGGCAATACGATTACGGTAACCGTCGATGATATTGACGGCGACGACAGCAATGCGCTGGGTCTCTCGCAGCTCGCCTATGACACAGGTAACGCGATCACCCCTGTTTTTACCGAGACCCAGGGAGCTCTCGATTCAATCATTACTGTGAGTGGCCAGACAATCACCTCAACTAGCGGTAACACCTTCAACGATGTTCTCACTGGCGTCAGTATCACTGCGCTCGAGGTGACCACACAAGCTGAGAGCTTTACGATCAGTAAAAATCTTAACGATGCGAGCGAAGCGGTTGCAGGATTTGTTGAGGCCTACAACACACTAGCCGAAAGTATCAGCAGTTTGGGCTCGGCAGGCGTCGACGGTGTCGGCGGCGGAGCACTGGTTGGTGATTCCGTCTTGCGTGGTATCAATTCCCAGCTGCGGCAGGCGATTTTTACGCAGTTTACGGTAGAGAGTACCAGCAGTGTGCGTGCGCTGAGTGATATTGGTATCGGCTTTACCAGAGAGGGCAACCTCGAACTGGATTCGTCGGCCCTGAGTTCCCAGCTCAACGAAAATTTTGAAGAAGTTGTTGCGCTTTTGACAGCTTCAGGCGATACCGTAGCTTTGTCTAAAACCTATAACTCCAGCGCTTTTGCTGATCTGGCTTCGCAGCCTGGAGACATCACATTGGCCTTCGACGATGGAGAAGATAGCTTCTCAGTGGATGTTAACGGCCTCGATCTTATCGCGACGCGCGATGCGATTAATAATGCGGTTGATAACATCGGCGTTACTGCCTCAGTGGTCGTTGAGGATAATGGAGCCGGTGGCACGCAGGCGCGCTTGATTGTCTCTGCGGATCAGCCTGGCAGCGACTTTTCGATTGAGGCGACAAATAATGCAGATAGCTCGGTTGTCAGCCTGTTTACTCAGAGTCAGGGTACGCAGCGTATAGAGGCCCTGGGGGCTCTGGCAAATATTGAGAATATCATCGATACCTATCTAGAGGGCAGTACCAGCACATCCGCGACGGGCATTCTCGGCGCGAAAATCGATGGTGTCAATGCTGAAATCGAGCGCATCGGCGATGAGCGAATTCTTCAGACCCGGCGTCTTGAGGACTATGAGGCACGCCTGACCGCTCAATATGCAGCGCTTGATTTGCTGGTAGCAAATTTGAATTCAAACGGCGACTTTTTGATTAGCCAATTGAACTCCATCTCACAAATTAGCAATAATTCGAATTCCAACTGATTTTAGGTCTTCAGTTACCTAAAAATTGGCCGATAAGAAATTAACGTCAGAAAAATTGTTTGCTAAATAGACTCTTCTAGTCGCAAGCATGTTGGCAGGGCTCCAGTTAGATCAGGGCATAAGGCATGCAACGGGCCTTTGGAGCTTCATAAAACGGGCTAGATCAAATACAGGATGAACTCAATGAATCAGCAGCGACCAGGGTGGCAGTATCAGGCAGTAAATATCAGTACCTGTGTAGAGGATGCGGATCCACATCGCCTCATTCAAATGCTTTACGAGGCGGCGCTGAATAGCATTGCAGTGGCATCGGGATGCATGGAGCGTGGTGACTCTGAGGGTAAAGGTCTGGCGATTGGTAAAGCCGTAGGTCTTGTCGGCGGATTAATGGATAGCCTTAATCGAGATATCGTCGACGGCGGTTTGGCTGACAACCTAGCAGCTCTATACGAATACACAACCGAGCAGTTAACTCTGGCGAATGTCGAAAACGATGTTGCCCGGCTCGATCGAGCGCGGGATGTTTTAACCCCCTTGAAAGAAGGGTGGGACGGCATTCGTGCTGAGTCTAAAACTCTATTAGAGGCGACTGCAGCCGCCGCCAGCTGAGTCATTGCAATACGGGATAAACAGTTTGCGTTAAGTAATACGATTTATGATTGAATTTGACTGACCATCAAATGCTTTCACTCATGGACAAGAGCGATAACAGAGGGGTTTGCAAATGAACGTAGAGGAATTTACTGAGTGTTTTGGGCGCGCATTAGATGCTGCCGACATCGCTGCAATTGGCAGGCTGGATTCAACGCTACGCGGTGTGGTTGAGTCGGAGATTACCAAGATTAATGGAGATATTGTCCAGCAGCGAAAGCTTGCCGAAAAGCTTGAAGTTTTGAATGAGCTATACAAGGAAGCAAGCTCTCAGTTCCAGCGTCGGCGCGAGGCGGTGGCCCAGCAGCAGGCATCGATACAGGTCGCCAGAGAGTATCAGAAGACAGCCGATATGGTTTGACCCAATTTGGATTTGCCCAGATTGAAAGGTGTAATTTTATCTGTCAGAAAGCGGCATAAACTGTGAGCGCTTAGGCCATTGCTAGCGGCACAGCCTAGACCAAGCCATAGCTAACTCCTAACTAACCCGTGGTTAATCCACAACCACACGACAAAAGATAAGTCGGCAACCTATAAGTACCTAAAGCAATCGCGAATTGTTAAAAAAAGGGCTCTCCAAATGAGAGCCCTTTTTATTACCTGCTTTTTCTTGGTTCCAGAGTGAACGCAACCTGGCTTTTTCAGCACTAATTGATTCAGCGACTCTTTCTTCAGTAATAAAGAGTTGCTCTTCTCGTTTTTAGCTGCCTATAAATTCTCTAAGAAGAACTTCTCCCTCCGCGGCAACGGGTTCAATCAACTCGCTTATAGCCTCGGGCGAGAGGTCGAAGAAGTCATGCATCTGTGGGTCGAGCGTTGGACCGGCGTCAATCTCGGTCTCATCGATCTCGGCAAGCACAGTGAGACAGTTGGCAACGTGAATCAGGTGTACAAGTCTCAGCTCATCGAATTGTTCAAACGGCCCGTGATGATAGGCAATACACTCGGCCAGGCTTTCGGGGAAGTTCCATACCTTGGCAAGCTCGTAGCCTACGTGGGAGTGGTTAAAGCCGAGTATCTCAGTCTCGGAGAGATGGGGCGACATACCGTGGTTAACGTCGACCGAGTGTTCGAGTGCCTGGCGGCTTTCCTCGGGGAAGTGGTGATAGAGTGCCAGCTGTCCAATGTCGTGCAGGAGACCTGCGGTGAACACCGAATCATTCTTGAATAGTCCGTACTTGTCGCTGAGTGCGCGTGCAATAAGCGCGCTGTAGATACTGTGTCGCCAAAAACACTCCATGTCGACGAGTTCATTGGGAATGCCCTCGAAAGCGCTGACGGTATAGACGCTATAGACTAGATCCCTGACTTCTTTGGTACCCACAAGGTTAACCGCGCGCTCTATGCTGGCGATCTCGGCGGTGAAGCCGTATAGCGAACTATTAGCGATTTTGAGCAGCTTTGAGCTTAGAGCAGGATCGAGCTCGATCAATGCAGCGACTTTTTTTGACGTGCAATCTTCGCTGTCTAATAAGCTGTTGATCTTGAAGACGATGTCAGGAAGCGAGGCAAGCTTGCCGATGCTCAGCGCAGTATCAATTGCGCCCTGCGCGTTTTGCGCAATATCCCTTTCTGTTGTTGTCACTTTATTCTCTCCCTGAATAGCCCAACACTATCAGTCTAGTCGATTTTTCACTAGGCGCTAGATCGCGCCTTTTTTTGGTGCATGCTCGTGTTGATAGCCGGGTGAAATAGCAGCGATAGGGAACTGGTACACAAAAGTTGAACTTGGCTTCTTGTGCTGTATCGACTTCGTTTTAAGCGTTTGCCCTTTAATAGCTTTCGTCTAGACTCAGAAAAGAACGCCCCTTCTATTAGGGGCTTACCGCAATAATGGAATATTTTCTAAGCAAATAGGGATCGGTAAATGGACATTCTAGTAGTCGACGATAGTTCAGCCATGCGCATGATGGTGGTGCGCGCACTCCGCCAGGCCGGATACGACGCCAACAGTATTACTCAAGCTTGTGACGGTCAGGAAGCCTTTGACCTTATTTGCAAAAAAGAGCCTGATCTGGTGTTGGCCGACTGGAATATGCCCAATATGACAGGGATAGAACTCCTCGAGAAGCTTCGCGAAGATAAGATAGGCGTGACCTTTGGGTTCATTACCACTGAATCGACTGGCGAAATGCGCAAACGAGCAACCGATGCTGGCGCGAAGTTCCTGATATCAAAGCCCTTCACAGCAGAGGCTTTTGAAAAAGTGCGTCAAACAGTCTTATAGCGCTGACGCAACTTCACGACGGGCTGGTCTAATCACGAGCCTCATAAATATACGGAAATTTTAATTTAGTAGGAAGGAAACCCATGAGCTACGAAATCCCCAACAGCGACTCGGTCACGAAACTCTTGTCGATGATACTCGGCGACAACTTGAAAACCACCGAGCATGATCCCGCGGCCTCTGCAGACAAGTACATTGCGACATTCATCGATCCCGAAGACAAATTGGTAGCTGTCTGTGCGAGCGATTTGCCATTTGCGTCTTTCTCCGGCGCTGCGCTAGCTATGATTCCACCCGATGTGGCCAAGGAGTGCATTAAGGACGGCGCGTTAAGTGATTCACTCTCAGATAATTTCTACGAAGTGATGAACATTTGCTCCAAGCTCATGCTCTCGGAGAGTAGCGATCACCTTCGCCTCCACAAGGCGTATGCCCCAGCCGATACCCCGGATGGTGTCGCCCAGCTTCAGGAAGCAGGCACTAAATGCGGCTTCGATATTGACATCCCTCGTTACGGTAGCGGATCAATCGACTTCTATATCGCGGCTTAAGCGCGCATAACTATTCTAATTATTTACTCACGGTAAAGCAGGGAAGCGGAGTACCAGGGGTTAGCAATGCAAACAATTTTGGCAGTCGAAGATTCAGCATCCATGCGTCGAATGGTATCGATGGTATTGGAGAATGCTGGTTTTAATGTGATTCTGGCAGAGGATGGCCAGGTTGCGGTGGATATGGTTGAGGCCGATGGGCATGAACCGCCCGACATGGTGTTGACTGATATCAATATGCCAAATATGGATGGCTTTGAGCTAATAAAGAACCTTCGAGCACGCTCCGAGTATAAATATATACCGATGCTTGTGCTAACCACTGAGTCGGGTTCCGACAAGAAGTCGCTGGGTAAAGAGCTCGGCGCCACAGGTTGGATCGTTAAGCCGTTTGATCCCGTTCAGCTAGTGGGCGTTTGCAAGAAGGTTCTTGCCTGATTGGTCTTCGCCTCGCCAAATGAAAGGTAGGGCGCATGGATTTGTATAAAAGGAATTACTGGAGGTAGGTCGATGGAACTGGATATGGCGGAGATCGCCCAGCTTTTCATTGAGGAAAGTGTGGAAGGTCTGGATGTCATGGAGTCTGGTTTGCTCAATCTCGATTTGGGCGCAGCAGATCCCGAGACTATGAATGCCATTTTCCGTGCCGCGCACTCGATTAAGGGTGGTGGTGCGACATTTGGTTTTACCGAAATCTCGGAATTTGCCCATCAGGTAGAAACGCTGCTGGACGAAATGCGCCAGGGAGACCGGCCGGTTACCCGTGAGGGCGTAGACCTGCTGTTATCTTCCGTAGATTGCATGAGGGAGATGGTCGAGGGCCTTACCGACGGCAGTGCGGATCCCGATAAGGCGAAAACAATTCACAAACAACTTGAAGTCATGCTTAATAGCGACCCAGCGGCGATCGATGACAGTGCCGTATCTGTAGAGGCAGTGGCTAGCAATTCAGAGGAAGCAGCCGATCCAGTAACCGAAGAATCACAAATCGATCTAAGCGATGCCAGTGAAGGCAGTGCCTGGCATATTGTTTTCAAACCCGATGAGGATTTGTTTAAGAGCTGTAATGACCCTATCCGAATTTTCCGTGAGCTGGAGGAACTAGGTGAAGTTAAGCCCACGGTTTTTGGCGCGAGTGAATTGCAACTCGAAGCACTCGATCCTGAGGGCTGCAAGCTTTATTGGGAGCTGGAACTGACCGCGGATACTTCTCGCGAAGATATCGAAAAGGCTTTTGCCTGGGTTGAAGGCCAGAGCGAAATTACGATTACCTGCACCGCTGCAGCTGCGCCAAAAAAGGCAGAGCCCGCTGCGGCGGCAGATCCTGCGCCAGTTGAAGCAAAGGCAGAAGCAGTGGAGCCCGAACCCGCTAAGGCCCAAAAGCCTGCCGCAAAGGCTGCACCGGTTGCAAAGGCGAAATCCGCGCAGTCAGGCGGCAGTAAAGCTGGAAGCAGCAAAGAAAACAGCTCTATACGGGTCAATATCGACAAAGTCGATGCGCTGATCAACCTTGTCGGTGAGCTGGTGATTACCCAGTCCATGCTGACTAGATTTAACGGCGGTATTGAGGCAGATCAGATACCGGATCTTTGCGAGGGCTTAACGCAGCTTTCTCGAAACACCCTGGAACTCCAGGAAAGCGTCATGGCAATCCGCATGATGCCTATCTCTTTTGCCTTCAGCCGATTTCCTCGCCTTGTTAGGGATCAGGGTAATGCGCTTGGTAAGAAGGTAAACCTGGTGCTTTCCGGCGAAAGCACCGAGCTTGACAAAACTGTACTGGAAAAAATTGGCGATCCCTTAGTCCACCTGGTTAGAAACTCTCTGGACCACGGACTGGAAACGCCAGAACAGCGTATCGCCTGCGGCAAGGACGAGGTGGGTACCTTAGAGCTTAACGCCTATCACTCCGGCGGTAGCATTGTAATTGAGGTGATCGACGATGGCGCTGGTATCAATAAAGAGAAAGTCATCGCTAAGGCGCGAGACAAGGGATTGATCGGACCTGACGAGAAAATTTCGGACGATCGCGCCAACAACCTGATTTTCGAGCCGGGTTTCTCTACGGCTGATCAAGTGAGTGATCTTTCCGGCCGTGGCGTCGGTATGGATGTCGTGCGCAGAAATATTAGTGATCTGGGTGGTTCTGTTACCCTCAAGTCTGATACCGGTGTAGGTAGCAAGACAACAATTACTCTGCCGCTGACCCTGGCTATTATGGAAGGCCAGCTGCTGCGTGTAGGCAAAGAAGCTTACGTAGTGCCACTGATTTCGATTATTGAAACAATCCAGACCAAGTCCGAGCGCGTGAATCGGGTGACCGGGCAATCCGAAATGTTCGAGTTGCGTAACGAGTATCTGCCGATAATCCGCTTGCACGAACTGTTCGGAATACAAGATGCTGCTGACGATATTGATGATGGCCTTCTGGTTGTCGCCGAGGCAAACCACAAGCGCATTGGTATTTTTGTGGACGAGCTGCTTGAACAACAGCAGTTAGTCATTAAAAGCCTGGAAGCGAATTATCAACGAACCCAGGGTATTTCCGGAGCCACCATTCTTGGCGATGGTACCGTCGCATTGATTCTGGATGTGCCTGGCATATTGAAGATGTTTCTTGAGAGAAACAAAAATTCAAAGGTGATCTCTGCCGAGATGACCGCAGCGTAGCTATTTGGACTACGTGAACGAGAACAAACCAAAGCTGAGCAAAGGGGACTAATCATGCAAGCTGAAGCCGCAGTCAAAGATGTCGCAGCAGAACCGGAAACAGGTTCGATTGGCGGGCAGTACCTGACATTTATGTTATCGGGTGAGGAGTATGGTATTGAGATACTCAAGGTACAGGAGATCAAGGGTTTTGATACCGTCACGCCCATACCCAATACGCCCAAGCATATGCTCGGTGTGCTAAACCTGCGCGGCTCAATCATCCCTATTGTCGATTTGCGCAAGCGTTTCAAGCTCGAGTCAATACCTTATGGCGCGACCACCGTCGTTATCGTTGTCAAGGTAGAAGACGAGACCCAGGAAAGAACCGTGGGACTTGTCGTCGATGCCGTGGCAGATGTTTATCGCCTTGAGGCTGACAATATACAGCCATCTCCTGAGATGGGTCACGCCATTAACACGGAGTTCGTTAAAGGACTTGCTACCGTCGAAGAAAAAATGGTTATCCTTCTAGCGGTCGATAAGCTGGCGAATTTCAAAGAGCTGGGCGCGGATGCTATTCAGGGCGAGCAGCTTTTAGAGGCGGCAGCGAAATAAAGTTAAGACGGAGTGCTCAGGGCTTGAGCAATTAGTCTTTAAGGAAAAAAAGAAGTAGAGAACACGGAAGTAACAGATTATGAATTTCATCCGCAATATGGATAACACCAAGAAGTTGATGTTGATGTTGGTGGTGCCCATGATTGGCCTGCTCTATATCAGCTATATCGGTATCAAGCATTACCAGGAGATTTATCAGTCGAGCCTTTCTACGGTCAGCAATATAGAAATGAGCCAGAAAACCGGTGCGGTTATCCATGAACTTCAGGTTGAGCGCGGTTTGTCAGCTGGGTATCTTGGTTCGAAGGGTCAAAAATTCAGCCGTGAGCTCTCTACGCAGCACGGCAAAGTAGACAGTGCTTACGCTGAGCTGGAGGAATTTCTTGCCTCTAAGGAATACGAGCCAAATGCTAGCCAGATGGCGCTGATTGAAGAGGCTCAGACCATGCACGGTAAGCTCCCGGCGATGCGTGATCAGGTGCTAAGGCAGTCCATAGAGCTTCCCAAAGTTCTTTCCAGCTATACGAAAGAAATAGACCTACTCTTGCGCTCTTCTTCGATGGAAAACGTGCTCGACGGAGACTCGCTTGCGGAGATCGTACTCAGCATGCAAGCGGCATCATCTCTTAGTCTTGTCAAAGAGTATTCCGGTATCGAACGGGCGGTGCTGGCTAACACCTTTGCTAAAGATGCTTTTACCAAGGAATCTTACCAGAAGCTCCTCAACGTCATGAGCAAGGGCGACGTC
Source organism: uncultured Pseudomonadales bacterium (assembly GCA_964504585.1). Lineage (GTDB taxonomy): Bacteria > Pseudomonadota > Gammaproteobacteria > Pseudomonadales > UBA7434 > UBA7434. The sequence goes on from CAZDEW010000057.1 coordinate 19,204, forward strand.
TATTTGCAGGGCTTTAATCGCTATGCCAATCAGGAGCAGAAATCACTCTATCAGAACGGGGTCTCCTCTTCGGTCGTAGGCCAGACCCAGCGTTTCAGGGATATTGCTCTGGATAAGTCAGATACGGGTCAGTTTGGCGTCGAGCCATCGCAATGGTTTGGAGCGCAGACGCAAAAAATTGAGATGTTGCGTCAGGTAGAAACGGCGCTTGGCGATCAACGCATTGAGCAGGCTAAAGAAATGGCAGGAGGCGCGCGCCTGGCGCTGTTGAACGTCGCGATAACCAGTCTTACCGTAGTTGGGGTGACTTTGCTACTCGGTTACCTCATTAAGCAGCAGTTCATTGGTCAAATGGAGGATGAAGAAAAGAAAGTCCAGCGAATGATAGAAGCGATAACCAGCGAAGATGATATTGACCTATCGGACATTGATGACGCCAGTCAGTCCCGAAACGATGGCATCAACAGGACGATGCAGATGCTACAGAAGGCGGTGCGCGAAAAGGATGAGTTTAATGAGCGTACCGTATTGCAGAATCAGCGCGTACTGTTTGCACTCGAATCCGCCAGCGCATCCATGCTGATTATCGATCGCAAGCACAATATCAGCTATGCCAACCAGCCAATGCTTGATTTGTTAACTCGCTATCAGTCCGATATCAGAACGATCAATCCTGGTTTCTCGGCCAAAGATGTACTCGGCTCGCCCGCGGCAAAGTTTTACCAGAACATGTCGCTGAGCACCAGTCGCGTTGAAACTATGAAAGAGAGCCAAAAGGGGCTGATCGAGTACGGCAACAAAACTATTTTGTTTGAAGCGAGCCCAGTTGTTGATGAGGCTGGGAAACGTCTGGGTGTGGTCGTCGAGTGGCGTGATCGCACCAATGAGATTTCAGTTGAAAATGAAGTGCAGTCCGTCGTCGAACGTGCGATGCGAGGTGATCTGTCGGGGCGCATTTGCCTGGCCGAAAAATCCGGCTTCTTTAAGTCGCTCTCTGGCTCTATGAACCAGTTGATCGAACAGTGCGACCAGGTGGTTCACCAAACCAGTAATGTGCTGAACTCAGTGGCCAATGGCGACCTCTCATCAGGTATCGAAGATGACTATGAGGGCGCGTTCGAAGAGTTGAAAACAGGCGTCAACGCGACTGTCGCCAAACTCACACAGGTGGTCGATGACATCAAGGTTGTCTCATCAGCGGTTCGATCAGGCTCCGGCGAGATTGCTGAAGGTAACCTCAATCTTAGCCAGCGTACAGAACAACAGGCGGCTAGTCTCCAGCAAACCGCAAGTAGCATGGAAGAGATGAC
>CAZDEW010000058.1:0-11852 GCA_964504585.1 uncultured Pseudomonadales bacterium
GAGGTCGGGCTGACCCGCCAGGGTCTAGGCATGGTACACCCCGAGGTCGAGTTCAATCCGCGAACGCTGGACGGCGATACCGCGCTGACCGCAATATACCCCAGCACTGAGGGGCTGCATCAAACGCGCTGGCGACAGATGATCGTGCAGGCTTTTACCTATCTCGACCCCGGAGCAGCCGAAGTCAGCAAGCGCCTGGATCTACTCAAACCTCAGGAAATACCCGCTTCACTCAGCCGCGATGAACCACTTCTCGAGATCCTGCGCAAACTGCATTTCCCTGCGACCACAACGGATGTCGAGGAGCTGCTGGACGGCAATCACCCTTATCAGCAGCGGCTGGCGTTTGAAGAACTGGTTGCCTATCGACTCGGTTTTCAGCAACTCAAGCTGAGCGCTCCCGATCGTCAGGCGCCAGCCCTGCCCGCAAAGAACCGGCTAACTGCGGCGTTCCTGCAGTCTTTGCCTTTTTCGCTCACCGGCGCCCAGCAACGAGTTTTACAGGACATTCGCAGCGATATAGAGAAAACCGAATCCATGACCCGACTAGTACAAGGCGATGTCGGATCAGGCAAGACGGTCGTTGCGGCGATTGCCGCCTTGCAATGTATCGAGAATAACTTTCAAGCTGTGTTTATGGCGCCAACGGAAATTCTCGCCGAGCAGCATTACCAGACCTTCTCTAACTGGTTCAGAAACACTGATTTCGCGCAGTCAGGCATGCGCGTCGAGCTGCTGGTTAGTGCGATGCCAGCGGCCAGAAAACGCGACGTTCTCGAATCGATTGCCGCCGGCGAGGTGGCACTGGTGATCGGCACGCACGCGGTGATTCAGGAAAGCGTGGAGTTTTTTAATCTGGGGCTGGCCATTATTGATGAGCAGCACCGTTTCGGCGTTGAACAGCGCAAAGCCCTGCTTGAGAAACGCCGCGATGGGCTTCACGTCCACCAACTGATCATGACCGCGACGCCCATACCTCGCACACTGGCGATGACCTTCTATGCCAACATGGATTACTCGGTGATCGATGAGTTGCCTCCGGGTCGGACACCGGTCAAGACGGCCGTACTGTCAAACAGAAAGCGTGAAAGCGTCATCGAACGAATAAGAGGTGCGGCCAAAGAGGGCAGGCAAGTTTACTGGGTATGCACACTGGTCGAAGAATCAGAGTTGCTAGCCGCGCAGGCGGCCGAGACCACCTTTGAGGAACTTAAGGCCGCGCTGCCCGACATCACGATTGATCTGGTTCATGGGCGACTAAGTGCCGACGAAAAACAATCCATCATGCGCCGATTTAAGGCCAATGAAACGCAGTTGTTAGTGGCAACAACGGTGATCGAAGTCGGTGTCGACGTGCCTAACGCGAGCCTCATGGTGATAGACAACGCCGAGCGACTTGGTCTCGCTCAGTTACATCAACTGCGTGGGCGGGTTGGTCGTGGGCAGCTGGAGAGTCATTGCGTGCTCTTGTACCAGTCTCCGCTCTCTAAAAACGGTCGTGCGCGCCTGGATATTATGCGCCAGAGCAATGATGGCTTTGTAATAGCCGAGGAAGACCTTCGAATACGCGGGCCTGGCGAGGTGCTCGGCACACAACAATCTGGCGCGCTCTCCATGCGCATTGCCGATCTGGAACGAGATGCCGTTTTACTCGATCAGGTCATGCGCTGCTGCGAAAAGATCGCAAGCGACCGGGAACGCAGCGAAAAATTAATTGCGCGCTGGTGCAGGGGTATTGGCGATTACAGCGGTATATAGTCTGGCCCCGTCACACTAAAATTGAAACGAAAATCAACGCCAGAGAGGCGCATCAAGGCAGTACTTTTTTGTAGGGCTTGACGACCACATTCTGATAGATCCCGTTAAGTAGGTAGGGATCCTCATCGGCCCAGGCCTGCGCCGCACCCAGCGAATCAAACTCAGCGACTACCAGACTGCCGCTAAAACCAGCCTCACCGGGATCTTCACTATCGACTGCAGGATGAGGCCCAGCTATCAAGAGGCGCCCCTGATCCGCCAACAGTTTAAGGCGGTCTATATGAGCTGGGCGATGAATTTTTCGCAACGGCAGACTGTTTTCAATGTCTTCGCTGATAATGGCATACCACATAGTTTTCTCGCTGATTGTTTTTTTAGGTTATAAGGCTGTCGAGCCTTTGACGACGGCAGAGTCTGCAACCGATCGCATGATGTCCAAAGAGTTTTCGAAAACCTCAGCGCCCGCACCCGGCTTGCAAGCGTTCTCGCTCAGGTATCGACGCCATTGCCTGGCACGAGGCAGACCATTGAACAAGCCCAACATATGACGCGTGATGTGATTAAGCCGCGCACCCTTATCGATCTGCTCAGCGATATACCCTGTCATCTGCTCCGCAATTCCAAGGCGCGCAACTGTTGAAGCTATGGCTCTCTGTTGCGGTAGATCGTCAAACAGCGAGGCATCAACCGCCGTAAGTAGCGAGGGGTTCTGGTAGGCCTCGCGACCGATCATCACGCCATCGAGCTGGGTTAGAACGTCCTGGCAACTCGCGATTGATTGAAGACCACCATTGAGTACCACTGTCAGCGCGGGGAAATCCTTTTTGATCTGGTAGACCATCGGGTAATTTAACGGCGGTATTTCGCGGTTTTGTTTAGGGCTCAGCCCCGAAAGCCAGGCCTTGCGCGCGTGGATAATAAAAACCTCGCAACCCGCCTGCTCATTGAGCGCCACAAAGTGTTGCAGCGCTTCATAGCTGTCGTTGTCGTCCACACCGATACGGCACTTCACGGTCACCGGTACTGATACAGTTTCGCGCATTGCGCGCACGCAGTCGGCAACCAGTTCGGGCTCATTCATCAGGCAGGCCCCAAAAGCGCCATTCTGTACTCGCTCACTAGGACAGCCGACATTCAAATTGATTTCATCATAGCCCCAGTCCGCGCAGAGTTTTGCCGACTGCGCCAAATCCGCGGGATCACTGCCACCAAGCTGCACGGCGACCGGGTGCTCCTGCGGGTTATAAATCAAATGCCGTTCAACATCGCCGTGAATCAGCGCGCCGGTAGTGATCATCTCGGTGTAAAGACGCGCCCGAGACGACATCAGCCGCCAGAAATAGCGACAATGGCGGTCGGACCAATCCATCATCGGTGCAATGCAAAAACGGTGGGTATCCATGAAAAGAGCGGTTTTCTAATAAGGCCAAGTTAACTTGCTGAGACATCGGCATCGCCAGCCGACATGGTGCGCGATGTTATCGAGTTTCAGGTGCCGTGTAAAAGCTAAGGAATCTCTGGTCTATTCGCTGAAGGCCGAGTTTACGTCCCAATGGCGATGGCGGAGGAGATGTTGATTTAGAACCAACGCTTATCTTAGTATGCGGAGGTACCCAACAAGATTTGGGTTCAATCAAACAATTAAGGGGTTAGCTGATGGATGCAGAAGAGCAAACGTACGCTGCGGCCAGAAAAAAAGTGTGGGCTATCTACGCAGCGATTACGGCATCGATCGTTATTATTCTGGTGACTGTCGTTGCCCGAGATCTGGAGGAGCAACTCTTTTTTGGCGGCTTTTTTGCTGCCGCCTTCTATATATTCAGGCCACATGAGCCCTCGATACAGGCGGCCGTTAAAAAATGGTTCGACATCGAGCCACCGGCTAACAGTGAAGAGCCCCCGTCGGATTAAGCAGCGCTCATCCCGACAGGGGTCAGCTCGTTGATTAGCCGGCCAATAGCTGATCGACCTCGGCTTTAGCCTGCTCGATCACTTTTTCCGGTTCGCGCTTGGAGCCCGAAGCGTTGACGTGATGGACATCGTCAATCCCAAGAAAGCGACAGATATGCTCAAGGTAGGTGCTGGCATAGTCACCGACCCCGCCCACCGTGGTGCCGCCGGATGCCGTCACAATATAAGCTCGCTTTACACCGGTAAGACCCTCGGGTCCATTCGCGCCGTATTTGAACGTCACGCCCGCGCGACACACATAGTCAATCCATTGTTTGAGATAGGCGGGTACCGAGAAGTTATACATTGCCAGACCAAATACTATGGTGTCTGCCTGCTTTAGCTCCTCGATCAACTCGGCCGAGACCTTCAAATGCTGTGCGAGCGTTTCGCTGCTATCGGGTTCGTGGGAGCCATGCACGCCAACGATGTCCTGAGCACTCATTGGCGGTAAGGGGCTTTTTACCAGGTCACGCTGAATCACGCTTTGCCCACCCTCCTTTTCCAGCAACTGCTGAACCAGATAGTTGCTCACCGTGCGTGAGTTAGATCCGTCTAACCGTGCACTGCTATCAATATGTAGAATCGTCATGCGCTTACGCTCCGGCCGCTTGAAGTGATGGTGTGATGGAGCGCGCTCCATGAAAAGCGCGGTCCAGACTCAGACTACCGGCACCGCGGAATACCAGTGCGATGCTTGCTCCTAAAAGGGCCAGACCAAACTCGTAGCCGTTATTAGAGAGGAAGAAACCATGCTGCCAATGCACGCTAAAGATCGCAACCAGCATCGTAATCGCGAGCGCAAAGGCGGCAGGTCTTACTGCCAGACCCAGAATCAGCGCCAGACCGCCAAAGAACTCAGCGCCACCGGCCAGGCTCGCCATCAGGATGCCCGGCGCTAGGCCAATCGACTCCATCCAGCCGGCTGTACCCTCTAGACCGTAACCGCCAAACCAGCCGAACAGTTTCTGCGCACCGTGGGCGGCGAAAATGCTGCCCGCCGTCACGCGAATGGCCAAAGCATCATAACCTTCTGATGTTGATACGATTTTCTCAATTAAGTTAGGTGTGGTTGTGTTCATATTGCGCCTCATTTAGCTATGTTTCGAAAGATTGATAACACTTTAGCGTCTGATTCATTGCCCAAAAACACCCCGCTGTTGTCTAATATGTTCAAATATTTTGAACAAATAAGCACATCAGGGTTTGCGCATGCCTCAGCCAATCAATCTCGAAGCCATTGAAGTCATCGACGCCATAGAAAGAAGAGGCAGCTTTGCAGCCGCTGCCGAAGAACTGGAGCGGGCGACGTCGGCAGTTTCCTATACCGTGCAGAAGCTGGAGGAACAGCTCGGCGTGACGCTATTTCAGCGGCAGGGGCGACGCTCAGTCCTGACCCCTGCCGGACAGCTACTAATTAACGAGGGGCGGCGCCTGCTGGAGGCGAGCAGCATTCTCACCGATCAAGTGCGCGAGCTATCGAGCGGATGGGAGCCGCGCTTGCGAATCGCCCTGGACTCGACCACCGATAGCGAATGGTTTTTTAAGCGGGTCGCCGAGTTTCTAAAAGATCACGATGGCATCGAGATAGATGTAAGCGAATGCGTGCTCAATGGCGGCTGGGAATCTCTGGAGCAGGATCGGGTGGAGCTGGTTGTCGGCGCGCCCGGGCCTGCACCGCAACACAAAGGCCTGCGAACACAGGCCATGGAAACCGCGGACATGGTTCTGGTCGCCGCTGCCGATCACGCGATTACAAAGCTGCTGGATGATCCGGCGCGACTGGAAGATGCTGTCGGCAAAACCCGGCGAGTCATCAGCCACGATACCGCTCAAATAAATATCGTGCGCAACGCCGGCTTACTCAATAACGAGAAAACTTTTTTTGTGCAAACCGTCGGACAAAAACTCGATGCACAGTTGGCCGGGATTGGCATTGGCCATCTCCCACGCTCACTGGCACAAAAACACATTGATTCAGGTGCGCTGATTGACCTGACGCAGGATACCAACATCCCCAATTCGCAGCCCCAGGCAAACTTTATCGCGTGGAAGATCAGCAATAAAGGCAAGGGGCTAAAGGCGCTGGTGAAGGTGCTCTCCAGTTAGTCCGGTTTTTATTACTCGAATCTGTAGCAGTTTCATGACCCTCTGGGATGCCTGCATAACAGTGCGGTGAAATTTACCATTGACTTACTGCTCGCAGAGTTCGACAATATCTTGCATGAATACAAATCGTAACCAATCGCAGCGGATTATTATCGTCATTCAAAAAGAGTGGCGGGCTTGCTGATGCATAATTGATTCGAAAAACCCGCCCTGGAGGCGGGTTTTTTTGTTTCTGCTCCCAGGGCTTTTATGACGCTCAAGGAGGCGCTATGAAAACCCATGCAATAGAAAAACAGATCCATCGAGCCGATCAGGCAATCAACAATGGTGATCTTGATGCCCTGACTGCATCCTACACCACAGACGCGGTCCTGGTCGTCAGACCGGGCTTGCTTGCTAGCGGACACGATGACATACGTGCAGCGCACAAGCGGATAGCAGCCTACTTTAATCACAGTTTGGCGGTGTCGCAGGATAAAATACATGTTATTGAAGCAGGTGATACCGCCCTCGTCATGGCCAGAGCCAACGTGCAATCGCCAAAGAAGCCGGATTCGGCTTATTCACAAGAGCGAGATGCAATCTATGTTTATCGCAGAAGTGATAATGGGCAGTGGCTTTGTCTGATCGACAACTCCTATGGTTTTGAACTACTACAGGAATAAGATAAAGCGTACCAGCACACAGCGCAACAGCTTGGGGACATTGGGTGCTGTTCTGTGCGCTGGCAACATCGGGACCAGATATTGAAGGTCGTCATTCAAGAGCAAACTAGTGGCTGCGCGATAGCCAGCACTGCTGCCATTGCGGGTATTCCCTATGCCCGCTCCAGAAAAGTCGCGAATAGCCTTGGTATCACGGCGAACGTTAGCGCGCTCTGGTCGAGCACAATACCTATTTGACAACTGCTAACACAGCTGGGCTACACCACCAGGGAAGAACGCGCATTTAGCAGCTGGGAGGAACTTGCGGCTCTTGCACTGCTATCTATCAAATGGCATATGGAAAAAGACAAGCCATTTTGGCACTGGGTTGTATTCGCACGTGAAAGAAGCGGAAAAGCCTATGTGCTTGACTCCAAAAAGGGACTAAAAAGCAATGTTCGTAGCGACTTTGGGCGAATGAAACCTAAATGGTATATTAGCGTTCACGCCTTGTAGACCTCTCGCAGGAAAACTCTGATAGTGTACGCCGTCTAAAACCGAACAACTGCTTTTGCTAAAGAGAAAGGAGAGTTACTTTGACGATTCTTAACAGGTACTTAATCGCTGTTGTTCTGCGCTACTTAGCAAGACCGGCACGCTAAGAAAATGACCGTTATCCAATATTTAGAACTTAAGGATGTTGATCCTCACGCGCTATTGACCATCCTGAACAAGATCAGCACCAGAGAACATCTGGTTCCTCATGAGCCTTTCACTAGTGCTTCAATAAAAGATTGGATTGCAGAAAAAGCAAACGCGGACTCGACCGAGGGCTGTGTAGTGCGGGGTATAGAGGTTGACGGAGCCCTTGCAGGCTGGTGCGGAATCCAGATCGAAAATGGATCGCATGAACTTGCCATCGTGGTAGATGAAGCTTATTGGGGGATTGGCAAGCACGTCTTTAAGGATACGCTATCGTGGGAACAGAAGATGGGACACAGCGTTATTTCCATGCATCTCTATAATACTCGTCCTAAGTATAGATTTTTAGAAAGCATCGCATCGCGTGTATACCAAAGCACGATATTCGGGAAGCAATACACGACCTACGAAATTAAATTAGACTAAAGAGGGTCTTGCACACACTCATTGTTTTCAAGGTCAAGGAACGTTTCTACCCTCTCAACCCGGTCGAAAGCCTGCTAGCAGAGCAAGCAGTTAACGACGACGTTGTTACCGCTTGAAGTTAAAGGCATTTGTCGTTCGCGCTCTTCTCATTTAACACGGCCTTTGGCCGCACTAATAAACATAAGCTTAGAAAGCTGGTCTTGATAAAATACTGATTTGTAGGTAGTTTAGGGACATGAAGATCAGCGTGGGGCACGAATTCGACGGAGCTTCGACGTGTCACCGTACATTGGTTTATACGCCCTCACGCCGCAAAAGTAACTGTTATGTGTTTCAGAGGAGTTTCCCGTGAGCTTTGGATTTTGTCCTGAATGTAATATCCCAGCGAAACGGAAAATGTTAAGCGCAAGCTGTGAGAAGTGTGGCGTTGCTCTTAAAGCTTCAACAACTACCACTGCGATAACCACATTCATTTCCCTTGGATCGATGCTGGTTGCGGTCCTTCTGGCGAAAAATGGAACGCAGGGGATAATAGATAGTGGGCCACCAGATCTATCGAATGCCTTGTTTTGGTATTATATGAAGCTGACAGGAGTAGCTTTGCTGGTCTCTTACTCAAGCCACTTTATCGTGTACAAATGGTTTACCAAGTATGTTCCTGTTGATGACAACACATAACAAGTTTGGGCACTTTGGTGGACGCACTATCGTGCGCCCGTGCCAAAGGCGTTATAGGTCCCTCAATGGATCACGGTGATTCTCTGTTTTCGCGCTATAAGTGGGTGCTTTTGCTAATCCCAGTTTTACTTTTAGCTGCATTCGTTTCACTAAATCAACCAGCGGGCGAGAAACAATATATACAGGGCACTATCGTACATCTAGGAATTAGCCAAGGTGAACAATATAGTTTCGCGCAATCAGTTGGGTTGGTGGAGCTTAGAAACGGCGAAACCGTGCAAGTATTTCTGCCTAGAAGTGCTGCACTATACGAAGGTGCTCGGGTATCTCTGAGTTATCAATCAAACTTATTTAGCGGCGGGGTATATGCATACTCATCTACCAAAGACCCATAACCAGGCAAAGCACACTGCCGCTTCGCTCGGACGCACTGTCGTGCGCCCGTGTTTGCGGCGTTATAAGTAGATGAAAGACGAACAGTGGATAGAACTAATTCGTAGCAGCATTGTAAAGGATGTCGAAGAGGCTGTAGGGGAAATAGTAGGTTTCTCAAACTACGCAGAAAGCTACGATTTGGCTGAGAATTTTTTGCTTGAGTTATGCGCAAGCGACGAGCCCAATATTAGAGGTATATCAGTTCTAGGCTTAGGGCATCTAGCTCGCGTGCATAAAAAAAGTTCGGCTCAATCTATAGCCACTGTAAAACAGGCATTAACTGACCCAGACAAATATATTGCCGGCCACGCAGACTCCGCGGCCGATGATATATCCCATTTTACGGGGCACACTGTAAGTGCGTAAAACTTATAACGAGGTGCAGCACAATGCGGCGTTGCCGCTCGGACAGCCTACACTGCGTTTCGGCTGCCCGTGTGCACGGCGTTATATGTAATGAGAGACTTGGCTATAGGCATTCTATTCTGGCTTTTCGCGGCCAAGGTTGTTGCCTGTAGCTGTCTGCTGTTACCCTATGGCGACAATGCAGAGGAGATAGCAAGCTTTAAGTATGAAAATTCGGACGTGGTTTTCGTTGGCCGGGTAGACTCAATACTTGAAATAGACGAGCATGTCTCTGAGGTAATACTGACGGTGCTCCAGCCATTCAAAGGCGCCAACGAAAAAAATACTACAATGCGCCAGAGCACATGCCCCTCGCCATTAATCAAACATATGGCTGAGGTTTTGATTTACGCTGACCTAAACAGCGATGGCGTCCTCCAATCTCCCAAGACTTGTTGGGAGTCTAAGGTGGGTGCCAAGGAAGCGGAGCAAGAAATTGGGCTGCTTAATGCAATTCGCAACATATAACAAGGCTGGGCACCGTAGCCCAGTAAACTGGGCCGGACGCACACTGCGTGCGCGCCCGTGCCAGCGGCGTTATGTGTACTCAGACCGCCAGCAGTCCAAGGTGTTTTACGAAAGGTTTAAAGTCCTTATCCGAGAAGAGGAGCGGAATTTTTCGATCGATGCAGAAAGACGCAATGATCACATCAGCCGTTTTTCGAACAGTAATTCCCTTTTTACGCAGAGCCCTAAAATTTTCGGCGCTCTTAATAGCCATTTCCGTTCCAAGCATGTCAAAAATCGTCACATCTTCGAATAGGGTTTTCGCGATCTTGTAATCCTTATCATGCCTAAATCCCTGAAGGACTTCGGTCAAAATCAAATCACCAATAGCCACTGGTTTTTGACCAAGATTACTTTCAAGCCGTTTGGTGGTCTCGCTGTCGACCCCACTAAAGAAATCAATCCAAACGCTGGAATCTACCATAATCACGAAGCGTTTCTCATATCATCCAGATCACCGGTCCATCTGAGCTGGCCACGGAATTGCTTTATATTTTCCTGTTTTTTTAACCTAATCAATGTCTTAAGGCCAAGTTCAACGGCGTCCTTCTTTGTTTTAAGTCCAGTTGCCTTGAGTACATCGCGCATCAACTTGTCATCAATTTCAATATTTGTTCGCATAGCTATCACCAAGGTGTATAATCTTTCAATGTGTACCAATGCTATAATATATACACATAAAAAGTCAATGCGGCTATGCGCCTTCAGCGCAGGACTGGCTATCGCCAGCCGCTGCTTGAAGCGTTATGAGGCGTAGGTGAAATACATAGCATGGGTCGTCGTCCTACTGTTTGGTGCGTATGGAGGTATCTTCTTGATGCCGTATAAGGTGGCAGTCATTGAGCCGAATCACGCTGGTTTTATCAGTGTGTTCGCTTTAGGTTCTGGTTTTCTCGGCGGATTTGGGTTGAACAAACCGAGTATTGTCGGCGTTTCACCGCTTATTCACCTCGCCACGTTTTTATCGCTGGCGGGTTTGCTTGGTGTTGTATTTAACTTTGCACGAAGCATCGAAGGTTTTCCAATGCTTGCATTACTTGCTCTGTTGGCGGGCTTGGGGCTGTTTGCCCACAGGTTAGTATTGGGGCGCAAACATGCCTCATAACCAGGCAATGCAAATCGCCCTGCGGGCTGGACACGCTAAAGCGTGCCCCTGCTCGCGGCGTAAATAGGCAAAGTCAATGAAGCTCCATCACTACTTTGCGATTGGAATAAAACTTTTTGCAATTGCTTTGTATATCTACGGGTTGAGATATATAGGCCCGATAATCGAGATCTTTAGAACAGGCAGCCTGAATTCTCTCTATGTTAACGACTACTTTTTCTCGATTAATTTGGTCGTGACATGGGCTATTGCATTGGTATTGTGGATGCACCCTGTGGCGCTCGCCAAGATGTTTCTTTCAAAAGAGCTTGATCTGGAGGTTGAACCCATGGCTACGCCTATGATCATGGCGACTTTGGTAGCTGGAATCGGACTTTTTGTATTCTGTCACGGCGCCATAGATATTATGTATTGGGCGGTGAATTGGTATCTTGTTTCAAATAACGACGCTTATGTCTCTAACCCCGATATGATGGGTAATACTGTCGCTACCATATTCCAACTTTTGTTCAGCAGTCTCATGATCATCAAGTGTCGCACGATTGCGTCATACATCAACAAGGTGGCAACGTGAAGACCTTTAACGTGGCCAGACACGCTGCTACTTTGGATGACAAACCATTGGCTTACCACCCATACCGGTCGCACCAGGCAAACGAGGCATGAATTGTCCGGCGTGTGGTGACCCCCTAGTGCTGAAAAGAAACCTGATGTGGACCAAGGCAGAAGATTATGCGGCGGAATTTGGAGTCCATATTTTCGCGGCTGCTATCGCAAGCGTAATACTAACAGCGTGCTTTTCATACTCCGACTTTGCCGGAATGGCAGCATCCATTGCAGCTTCTATAGTTTTCTATTTCTATTACCAATCTCGAAATCTGTACGAATGCGCGGCATGCTTGAACAAATACATTGGGAAGCGGCTAGAACCGTATAAAGAATAGAGCAAGCCGTGAAAATAAATCAAATAAAACGCGGCAAGTTAGCATTTCAACAACCTGTTAATGAACAGGATCTACGCTTGCAACTATGTCGCGAGCTACCTGATGAAACAATAATTGAGGTAACAGAGCTAAGCGCAGGCCTGTTCAATAGCACTTACCGGGTTACCACCTCAAGAAATTCCTACATCT
>CAZDEW010000058.1:11862-20008 GCA_964504585.1 uncultured Pseudomonadales bacterium
AGGAAGGTAGCGACGCCTTTTACAGCGAACGTTTTTTGATGCAGCGGGAGCGAACACTGTCGCAGCAACTGCAATCGATCAGCCCCTTGGTTCCGACGTATCTTTCGTTTTTCAGCATAGGCAGCCGGGATGCTTTTTTGCAGCCTTTAGTTCAGGGCAGGCTTTGGCACGAGGTTACGTCGTCGCTGACAGAGGAAGAAAACGCGGCGCTCTGGAAGCAACTGGGTGAGTTTGCAAGGACTCTACACGGCTGTCGTGGGGAACGGTTTGGTTATCCAGCTCCTTTTAACGGTTTTAATCGCTGGTCGGAATTTATTGCTGATAATGTAGAAGGTATGGTTGAAGATTGCCGGCGACTCGAGGTTTACTATGAGGAAGTTGCGACGTATCGAGAGCTCTTACCACATTTTTCTGCAACATTGGATCAGGTTAAAACGCCCAGTCTATTGCACGGTGATCTCTGGCCCAGAAACGTCATCATTGATGGAGAAGGCGCGGATATTCATCTAAAAGCGGTATTCGATGCTGAGCGGGCCTTTTGGGGGGACCCGGTCAGTGACTGGGTTTTGATTCTCTATGGTGTGCCGGAGGCTTTTTGGCAGGGCTACGGTGAGAACTTGCCGAAAACCCGTGACCCTGTCTGTATCGCTATTTATAAGGGCATGTACTTTATTCTAAATATTCTGGAAGCTGTTCGATTTAATCAAACCGACTTTAAACAATCCGTCTGTAATCAATCCGATAATGAACCCAGAAACAGATTATCAGCAGTGAACAAAGAGCTTAGAACCTATCTGAAATCCAAATAAAGGGTAAATTCCGGATCCAATGTGCTTGTTGCGGTGCTTGGTCCGTTGATTGGCAAAGACCATGATCTGATTACGCTGCTAGAATCCAATTGAGTGGACATAGAATTTTATTCGCGCGGCAAGAACACATAGAATAAGCGCATCTACAATGCTTCTTGATAGCCGCCCGGGTAGCAGCGCATATCAGGGTAACAAGTAGCTTACGAGTATCGTTTTGAAAGAACTATTCAAGATTATTGGGGGGCAGGAGTCCTACTTTACCGGAAAAATCGAAGCCTATTTTCGCGCCAAAGGGCTAGCCTACGAGAATATTCCGTTCACCTTTGAGACTATTCTAGAGGCGGCTTCGCTGACCGGTTTTATTCAAATCCCGCAAGTTAGTACGCCTGCCAATGATTGGCTGATCGATACCACGCTGGTTATCGACCACCTGGAAAGAGAGCACCCCGAACCCCAACTATCGCCCGTTGATCCCGCTGCTAAATTCATAGCCCTGTTACTGGAGGACTATGCAGATGAATGGATGTGGCGACCGGCTATGCATTATTGATGGTCATATCCTGAAAGCAGCGAACTCGCCAGCTATTGGCTGTCCGAACATATACCTGGTCCCGAAACAACGCTGGAAGAGAAGCAGGCGTTTTGGAAAGAGCGCCAGTATGGGACCTTTGCAAAAGGTGATGGCGTGACGGAAGAGAATACGGCAACGGTTGAATCCGCATATCTCTCAGCACTCGCCGCACTGGAAGCCATTTTCCAGAAACGCGACTACATACTGGGAGATAAACCAACGCAAGCTGATTTTGGATTCATGGGCCCGATGTTTAGACACTTTTTTTGTGACCCCAAACCCGCAAGGGTCATGCGGGATACTGCACCGGCCGTACAAGAATGGGTCGCACGGATGTGGAATAGTAATCCGCAGCGATTTTCCAACGCAGCGCCGATCTCAAGCTTGGTCAGTGGCCTGAATGCACTGATAGAACCAGTCACATCTGCTTATCTACCTTACTTGCGCGCCAATGAGCTAGCAGTCAATGCCGAGCAAGCTTACTGCAACTACAACGTTCTTGGCAGCGATTTTTCGGAACCTGCTAAGCCTTATCGTCTGTGGTGCTTAGATCAGTTACGAATTCAGTATCAGGGACTTGATGCGCAGGCAAAGCGGCACGTTGATCTGTTACTGGATGAGCCCTCGATCGCGCTTTTGTCGATGGAGAAGAATGGAAGCTGCGATTATCTAATACCCGCGTTGCCCATAAAGACAAAATGCAATGGTGACGCTATCTACGATAGCTGGGGGCGAACGCCTGATGTTAACGAAAACCCCCTATAAACCCTGTGAGATTACAAAGGCTACGCATCGTCACGCATAATTGCGCCGCTTGGACATCCCGCCCACACCCGCATTAAAGCTATTACACGGATCGAGCGATTGATAGAAGGCTTTGTGTTCGGGCTCGGCCTCGTAGTAGTGGCCCACATTATGCTCGGCTGGGTATTTGGCACCCCTCTGATCAAGATAATCAAGAAACTCCTGTTTAACGGAGTCGGTGTCAAATCCCTTTTTTACGACCAGGTCCAGATGAAACACATTGCAGAAAAAGTGGCTGAGAATAAGCGGCGTCGCAAGCTTACTGGCGATGTGTGGTGGCGGCAGATCCATCCACTGCTGATCATTACGTCTAAGTGCAATATCCAGTGGTGCGATGCCTGCAACTGAATTCCTGTTTAGCAAGGCATAGCGGGTTACGCCATTGCCTGCAACGAAGCGGTGTAACAGGATGTCATCGGCCTCGGCTTCATTACACTCAAAATAGGCAAAACTCTCTTTATTCCCCTTAGCGATTTCTTCAAGCAGTTCGCGCAATTCAGCGATATTGCTATCAACCGCCTTAATCGCCAGATGATGCTCGAACTTACCCCTAAACGCTCTGACTCGCGCCGGCAAGTGATCAGGCAACAGCGCAAAAAGCGCGTGGGAAAGCCGCTCGGCAAACTTGTCTGGAAATATTTTAAGCGCATCAAACACCGTGTTGACCCGCGCATTGAACGCCCAAAGCTTGCTAATATTCTCGCTGCCAAAACGCTTGATGATCAGGAAAAGATCCTTACAGTATTTGTCGGCCACATCAAAGTAGGAGGCGTGCATGTACTCACCGAGCTCAGGCAGTGTCCCGAAATCGGCAAGCACTCTTCTACGAACCTGATTGAATATCTCTGGATTCCTTGTACCCAGATAAAACACCTTGCTCTGTTCTGGGCGCTTGAAGGTATCAAGCCGAACTGCAAAAACCGCCAGCTTGCCCGCGCAACCACTGGCTTTGTAGAGTCGCCTTGGATCGGCGTTGAAGCGGGCAGGAGAATCGGCTTCAAAGTCCCTGACTCGACGCTGGTAATCACCATCGGAACACTGCTTTCCAGAGGGTTTGGCGACGACATCTGGCAGTTTCCCTGAATCCAATGAACTTAGAATCTCATCAGGGTCTAGCCCTAGATCGATGCCCGTTTCGTTCACAAGACGGAGGTTGCGATCACTATCGAGCTGCGCATAGAGCGAAAGTTCTGTGTAAGCTGGCCCCCTGTTGACCAGACTGCCGCCTGAGTTATTGCAGATACCGCCCACAATCGATGCGCCAATACAGGATGAACCAATGACGGAATGCGGCTCTCTGTCAAAGGCCTGAAGTTCTTGCTCAAGTTTGTAAAGCGTGGCACCGGGCAATGCGAGCACCTCGGCTGCATTGTTCAGTAAGATGGTCTTGTCGAGTGCACGTGTGGAAATTATTACGACGGGTCGATCGTAGTCATTACCGTCCGGTGTCGATCCGGCAGTAACGCCCGTGTTGGCAGCCTGCACAATAACGATAACATCGAATTCAACACAGACCTTAAGCGCGCGCCACATTACGAGCAGCGTGCTTGGACGAAGCACTGCAATAGCGCTGCCACCACCGATCCTGATGCCCTGCTCGTAAGGTCGTCGCTGAGACGCTTTACGCAGAATATCCTTACTATCTAGATGCTCGCGAAGCGCCGCTAAAAATTTGTTCTTATTGAACACCGTCTGCTATAGCGGGTTGTTCCGTAAGAACTCGACGACGACCTCGGCCAGTTGCTCACCCTGATCTTCCTGCAAGAAATGCCCGCCATTAGTGATAGTTGTATGATTCTGCCCTGCACATCCAGGAATAGCTTTCTGAAACATTTTTTCCGCGCCTTTGGTGATAGGATCTGAATCACTAAATGCAGTCAGAAACGGTTTATTGAAAGCCTTAAGGCTATCCCAGGCAGTTAAGTTTGCCTGACGCTCCGGGTTATCTTTACTAATTGGAACCAGCGTAGGAAACTGTCTAGCGCCCTCTTTATAACTCTCATCGGGGAACGGCGCATTGTAAGCGGCGATAATCTCGTCACTCAGTTGGCAGGTAACCGCGCCCTTTACGATGCGACCGGAATCAAAAACGGGGGTTTCCTGCGAAAACTTTTGCCAGGCCAGGAATGCCTCAGAAGGCTCGCCATCGCCGGTGGGTAAAAACGTATTGGCCGCCACCACGCGGGCGAATTTATCGGCATTCGCGGCGACCAATCGCAAACCAATCAGCCCACCCCAGTCCTGACAGACTAGCGTCACATTGTTAATCGCCATTCCCTCAAACCAGCTCTGCATCCAGGCCACGTGCTTGGCATAGGTATAGTCGTTGCGATCCGCCAGCTTATCGGAACGACCAAAGCCCACCAGATCGACCGCAACCGCGCGGTAGCCTGCAGCAGTGACAATTGGAATCATCTTTCGGTACAGGTAGCTCCAGGACGGTTCGCCGTGCATCATGAGAACAAGCTCACCATCCGCTGGCCCTTCATCAACGTAATGCACGCGGATCTGCCCGTGCGACTCATCGTTTATGGTCAGGTAGTTTGGCTCAAAGTCATAGCCTGGTAGATTTTGAAAATGTTCATCCGGCGTGCGCAGTATTGACATTAGAAACTCCCAAATGGCTTATTTTTAAATTACAGAACGATCACTTTTGTTTTACCTTGCCATGCAACGCTCTGCAGTTGGCAGCTGTTGTTATAATGCTTTATTTGCACCGCTGTGCCTAGACCCTTGACGGCGAATATTTGAGAAGACAATGTCAATAAAAATTTATGAGGCGATCGAACTCTCGATCGAAGGTCAGATCGCACGGCTAACGCTTAAGCGACCCGATACATTTAACGCCATGAATGAGCAGCTCGTCGCTGAATTGAACAGCGCGCTCGATCAGATAGAGTCACTTGCAGTCATCAGAGCGGTATTACTGACCGGAGAGGGCGCAGCTTTTTGTGCGGGCGCAGACCTCCGGCAAGGCGAGGTAAGCTTTGACCAGAAAACCCGAGATGAACTTGGCGAGGCCGTCTATCAATCGATGCTAGAGGGCTTTAATCCGATCATCAGCAAAATATACCACTCGAAAAAACCCTATGTTGCAGCCGTCAATGGCGCTTGCGCCGGTGGCGGGGTTGGCCTGGCGCTCGCCTGCGATATCGTGATTGCGGCAGAGTCGGCGTTTTTTAAACAGGTTTTTATACCGCAGCTCGGCATCATTCCCGACCTGGGTAGCACCTGGTTTTTGCCACGACTGGTTGGCAATGCCAAAGCGCGCGCAACAATGCTTTTAGGCGATACGGTCAGCGCTCAAGAGGCTGAGGCATGGGGAATGATTTATCGAAGCACTCCCGACAATGAGTTAATGCCACTGGCTCTCAAACTCACCGAGCGTCTTGCGACAGGCCCGGGCTTTGGCATTACCCACTTAAAACAGGCATTGGCAAAATCTGAATCCAACACCTTAGACCAGCAGCTGGAGGAAGAAGCGACGGTACAGCGCGCCTGCACTGCATCGTCAGACTTTATCGAGGGTATCAGAGCATTCAGTGAAAAAAGAAAACCGCGATTCACCGGTGACAAAGACGCTAGCGCCGAGGATTATCAGTAAACCCGTAACAGGTAGCATCTCATTGCCTTGCTGGCAGATAAAAAAAAGCCCGGTTAAAACCGGGCTTTTTTGCGATGCTGATCGTTCCAAAAAATAGCGCGCAGTCTAGAAGTGATACATTAAGCCAGCAAAGGCGCCGTCGATGGTCAACTCAGCACTCACGTCGTCCAGATCATCCAGCTCAAGATCAAGGATGCGGTAACCGGCTTCAACACCCAGACCGTAGTCGCTTTCCCAGCCTATTGTTCCCTGCATATCCGTGAAGCTGTTGTCCCCATCGCCCAGTGCGTTGCCACTGACACTGACATAGGCGCCGCTCAGCGGCAGATCGGCGCGAGCTTTAACAAACAAGAGTGGAACCGGCGAGTCGAATTCAACGCGGCCAGAGTTTGCACCCGTATCATCCTGTATCTCTACAAAGCCATCGAAGAAGCGCGCGGTCAGCCCTAAATCGAGGGATACATAATTGTCGAGTAGCTGATAGTAAGCGGTAACATCCGTGTGCGAAAGATCCGCCTCACTCACGATAGCAGTCGAGACATTAAAGGTTTGACCACCGTATTCAATCTGCCTGTCCAGCGTATTGGCCCCATCAATTTCGATTGACGTTCGCTTGAGCTGAAGGTTTGGCAAAAACGGAATAGGGTGCTCCAATGCCACGTAAATGACGTTGCTGTCGTTCTCGTCGAGACCCAGATCATCTTGAAAGTTAACCTCTACTGGCGTCGCTGCGTCCAAATCGCTAACAAATCCATCAAAGTCCTGCTGCCAGGCACTGGCTCCGGCGAACACACCGATTTGATCTGCGCTGACAGTAGAGGCCGAGAAAATTGCAGCGCCCAGAGTAGTTGTCACAATCAGACCTTGGGCTACATTGAATTTTGAGAGTACACTACGAATCATGGCAACATCCTGCTATTAGCATTAACTGGGCGATCGCCGGGTGTCGATTTCACTAAAGAGCATGAGACTCCAGTAAAGTCCGTTAGCCTGCCAAATCAGAGGCTCACCGGCCGACCTCTCAATTCAGTCTAGCGATGATTGTTTTTTGATCATCATCGCCCGACGAGTTTTTTCGCCCGCTGTGAACAAGCGCATGTTTTTTCTGCGAATTGTGCACAGCTGTCGTTTGATCGCTGCCATTGAAAGTCCGTCGGAGCTTTCCTCTTCTATACGCGAGAGTAGTAACCGTGCAGAACAAAATCCCGCCTCCTCTCATACTGCTTTTTTGTATTGGTATGACCTGGCTGACGAGTGCCGGCAGCAGTGTTGGTGGCGCCGTCAAATCGTGGTCGGCTGCTTACCTTATACTAGGGCTGGGCATAGCCGGAGGAGCAATTCTGCAATTTGCTCGCGCTCGTACCACCGTCAACCCCCTCAAACCGCAGGCAGCGAGCACACTGGTCCAAAGCGGTATTTTCGCTTACACCCGCAACCCAATGTATCTAGGAATGGCTTTAGTACTGTTCTCTTTTGTTCTTCTGCGCGGGGAAACCGCTGGTCTCTTATGGCTTATTTTCTTTATCGCATACATTCAGGTATTTCAGATAATACCGGAAGAGCGCGCCATCAGCGCCAAGTTTGGCAAAGATTTTGAGGACTATCGGAAACGCGTTAGAGCATGGCTTTAGCGCTGGCAAGCGGGGGCTCTATAAGGGAAAGGCCTGTAGCGCAAATAAGAAGCCTCCCGAGAAAACAAGAAACCGCTAGCGCATACAGAACCGATTCAATCGAGATGGTTTATCTTGCCTGCAAGGTAGGTAGTTACAAGCTGTCTTAGCTGAAAAAACTGCCGAGTAGGTAGGCCATAAACAGCGCAAGTCCAACCCAGCGGTTAATAATAAAGGCGTCGAGACAATCATCAGGCGAATCAAAATCGAGCCTGAGCACTGGCACGAACAATATAAGCGCCGCGGGTAGCAAGGCCAGCAGGAAAAACAAGCCGTAACCCTGACTCAGGCCGGCTGCCGCAAAAAAAGCAAGCGCAATACCATAGCAGATAAGGACCGTGGTTCGAGATCTTTCACCCAACGCGAGTGCACTGGATTTTATATTGACCTTTGCATCATCTTCTTTGTCCTGGTGCGCATAGACCGTGTCGTAGGCAAAGGTCCAAAAGGCGGCACCCACATAGAGCAATAGAGCCGTTAGTCCCAGCTCACCTTGTACTGCTACCCAGGCGAGTAAGACACCCCAGTTGAAAGTTAACGCAAGAAAGGCCTGGGGCCACCAGAATACGCGTTTAACCGTGGGGTAAATTACTACTAGCAACAAAGAAACAAGCGTTAGGTAAAGCACTGACGGCGAAATCGCATAGGCGATCAATAAGCCTGTTGCCGTTGCCGCAAGTGCAAGTAG
>CAZDEW010000059.1:0-19885 GCA_964504585.1 uncultured Pseudomonadales bacterium
TTATGGATTGGGGGTTTGCACCCAATGGCACGCTCGCTTCGTTGCGCCGCTCGTCCCTATTTTGGAAACGAGAGTGCTACGGCATGCGACCTTCGCGACGCGCCTCGAAGCTTGCCCCGCGAGCGCAGCGAGTGCTGTGGGTACGATCACCGCCCCCATTTAGAAGGGAGTGACGCAAACTCGGCCATCAGCGAATAGATCAGAGGTTCCTTAGGGTAATCCGACATACTCCTACTGGTAGGCCTGACGCATGGCTGTATAATGCGCGGCCTGAACACCCTCTCCCCTATCGCGGGACAAGCAAGTCAGAGTATTCATCCATGCAGCCAACCGTCAACATTGCCTTGCGCGCTGCTCGCAAGGCGGGCGATATCATTGCGCAGGCCGCTGACCGCGTGGATCTAATCCGCATCGAGGAGAAAGAGCGCAACGATTTTGTGACCAATATCGATCGTGCTGCCGAAGAAGAAATCGTCAGCCAAATTCAGCGTGCGTTCCCGGACGACAATCTCCTTGGCGAGGAAAGCGGTCTAATCAAGGGCAAGAATCCGCAAGCTGAGACCACCTGGTACATTGACCCTCTCGATGGAACCACCAATTTTATTCGTGGCATTCCTCATTTTGCCGTATCGATTGCGGCGGTCACCAAAGGCCGGATTGAACACGCTGTCGTTTACGATCCGATTAGACGTGAGGAGTTTACGGCGAGTCGGGGAAGAGGCGCAGCTATTAACGGCAGACGTTTGCGTGTGAGCAAGCAAGGCGAATTTTCTGGCGCCCTGATTGGTACAGGCATCCCCTACCGCGCTAGCCAACAACCGCTCATGCAAGATTATCTAAAGTGCGTCGAGCACTTTGCGAAGGAGGGTTCTGGAATTCGTCGCGCCGGATCAGCCTCGCTGGACCTGGCCTATGTCGCCGCGGGTCGACTCGATGCTTTTTGGGAATATGCATTAAGACCCTGGGATATCGCCGCTGGCATCCTGCTGATCACCGAGGCCGGTGGATTAGTCAGCGACTTTCAGGGCGGGGAAACATTTTTTGAGTCAGGCAATGTAGTCTGCGGAAATCCCAAGCTCTTTAAGGAACTGCTCAAGATAGTGAATAAAAATCTAGGCAGTGTTACATAATTTTTTTAACCAAGCGAAAGGTAGAAGACCATGAAAGTAGTCAAGAAAACTGCCGAGTACACGGTATTTCAAAAGCGCAATTCGCGTTATGCCGTCAAAAACTCTGCTCAGAAAATTGTAAACGGCGAGGACAAAGTCAAGATCTTATTGGCAGAAGGTCTGATTAAGCTGACTGAGCCTAAAGCTGTCGAAGAGGCCCCAGAAGAGCCTGCGGCAGAAGAAGGCGAAGCAGCTGAAGGCGATGCGGAGCAGGCTGAATCCTCAGAAGATTAAGACAAACCGCTCAGACAGGACCCGCGCTATCGCGGGTCTTGTTTTTTTACGAGCACGCAATCGACTGGTGTGAGGAACCACAAGTCCGATAAACACCGGAAAAAATAACCAGGCCGAACGAAATAATCCATGCAGTCGACAGGCACACAGCTGTCAGTCGAGTACCCGGTCACGCGATCACCGATTCAATCCCCGATAATTGAAACACGAATTACACAGTTAAAAGCCATGAAGCCTACGTTAATCCACATTTCCACGAGTATCATTTTAGCTATCGCTGCAAGCTACCTGATCGTTATCTTGCTGGCGAGACCGGCACTGTTGGGCGCCTTTGAGACTCACGCCATCGCGGCAGTTGCGGCGATAATCCTCACCCAGTTGGTCAACAAGTACTTTTCGAGTGTTGTGGCTGCGCTGAAAACAATACGTCCCGCAGCATCTGCCGGACGGCAGCAAGGCGAGGTCAAGTGGTTCAACGGTAATAAGGGCTTCGGCTTTATCGCATACGGGAACGATAACGAAATATTCGTGCACTTCCGGTCTCTGCAGAACGGCAGTCGCCGGCTTTCACCTGGCAAACCCGTAGAGTTTACGATTGGCGAGGGTAAAAAAGGGCCGGAAGCCTTCGACGTTTTGGTCGTCGAACGCTAGCGTATTGATAAGCTTATGGCGGGTAATCGCGTTTACAGCACTGAGAGCGGCCGCATCTGCCCTGGCTGCGACAAAGCCCTGCAGCATTGCAACTGCCGGCGCCAACCCCGCAAAGCTTCAGCGTCGCAAGATCGCTATGCGAACATTCCGCAGGATGGCGTAGTCCGCCTGCTACGCGATACCAAGGGCCGCAAAGGTGCAGGCGCGACCATCGTACACGGCATTCAGGCCGATGCGACTGAACTCAAAAAAATCGCCAAAGCGCTAAAGCAACTTTGTGGGAGCGGCGGTGCGATCAAAGAAGGGTGCATCGAAATTCAGGGCGATCAGCGCGAGAAAATAAAAAGCTGGCTCGAAGCCAGAGGCTACACTGTCAAACTCGCCGGTGGCTAGCCTATCTCTCTACATCCTATTTTTCAGATCATAAAGTTTCGCTCATTCCATTAGATTAATCAGCTCGCGTGCGTATACTGTTTTTAATCAAGCGGCAACTGTCGAGGCAGCAGTCATGAAGACAGTTGCTTTGCAGCCAGCTATTTTTCAGACAAGAACAGCCCACCAAGAGCGAACATTATGAACATAAATATCGGCATCAATGAAAACGACAGATTGGCAACAGCAGAAGGACTAAAGCGGCTCCTTGCCGACAGCTACACGCTCTATCTGCAAACACACAACTTCCACTGGAACGTAACCGGACCGCGTTTTCGCGAATTGCATTTGATGTTTGAAGAACACTATACAGAGCTCGCGACAGCCGTCGACGAAATTGCTGAGCGGATCAGAACGCTGGGTGTAGTCGCTCCGGGTACCTACGCCGCCTTTGCAGCGTTGAGCTCTATCGAAGAAGTCGATGGCGTACCCGATGCGGACAGCATGCTTAGCATACTCGTTAATGGACACGAGCAGATCGTGCGAACTTGCAGAGACGTGCTTAAACTAGCTCAGGATTCTGACGACGAGTCCAGTGCCGCCCTCGTCTCTGACCGTATGCGACTGCACGAAAAGACCGCCTGGATGTTAAGAGCGTCCAGAAACCCGGAGTGAAAGCCGGCGGGGAGAGCACTTTAATCGAGCAGACCTTTGTCGCGTAATCGAGCCATGCGATAGCGCAGCGTACGCGGACTCAGACCAAGCAATTCAGCTGCATCCTTTTTCGACCCGCGCGTTTGCGCCAATGCCTGCTGAATCTGCTCGACTTCGTGGTGATTCATTTCCCGGTGCAAATCGCCCGATGTGGCGTGCGGGTGATCATCCGCAACACCGCTGTGCCCATCGACAGTATTCGCTCGAACCAGACCTTCGGCCTGATCATAACCGTCTAGATCAGAGGCATCAGCCGATTCGAAATCGGGATCAAGCAACAGTTCATTAGAACTTACTCCATTGCCCACCGCCAGTATTAGGGCGCGCTGCATGACGTTATCAAGCTCTCGCACATTGCCTGGCCAGTGATGCGAAAGCAACTTTTCTTTCGCAGACGACTCGAGCACCATACCCGCTCGGTTCATGCGCTGAGCATGGTGGCGCAGCAGGTACTCGGCGAGCGGGACGATATCGCCAGACCTTTCCCGGAGCGGTGGGATAAGCACGGGAAAAACGCTCAAGCGATAGTAAAGATCCTCGCGAAACTGTTTCTCTTCGACGTAGCGGCGAAGATTGCGGTTGGTTGTTGCCACAATCCGCACATCGAGTGGTATGGTTTTTCTTCCGCCGACGCGCTCAACCTCTCGCTCCTGAATAACCCTTAGCAACTTGGCCTGCAAGCCAAGATCCATCTCAGAGATCTCATCAAGCAGCAGTGTTCCGCCGTTTGCCTGTTCAAACTTACCTGGCGCAGAAGTGTAGGCACCGGTAAATGCACCTTTCTCATGACCAAACAACGTAGCCTCAAGCATACTCTCTGGAATCGCGGCACAATTGATCGCGACAAAGGCCTTGTCTGCACGCAGCGACCGG
The DNA here is from genome assembly GCA_964504585.1 of uncultured Pseudomonadales bacterium. Classification (GTDB taxonomy): domain Bacteria; phylum Pseudomonadota; class Gammaproteobacteria; order Pseudomonadales; family UBA7434; genus UBA7434. Next base: position 4,014 of record CAZDEW010000059.1, read on the forward strand.
GCGTGAATAGCCCGCGCCATTACCTCTTTTCCAGTTCCGGATTCGCCGGCAATAAGTACCGTCGAGTCTGTTTGCGCCACACGCGCAGCCAACTCGTAGACAGCGCGCATTCTGGGATCCTCTACCACATGACTATCGGCGCGATTAGACCCGCCTACAAACTGCTCTAACAGATCGATCAAAGCGCGTGGCTGGAAGGGTTTAACCAGATAGTCGGCAGCCCCCATACGCATCGCATCGACCGATCTTTCGATAGTGCCGTAAGCTGTCATCAATACAAATGGGATGTAGGGCTTGTTTACCTGCACCCACTCTAAGAAGGAGTGACCATCCATATCGCCCATACAGACATCGGAAAAGACAATGTCCACGTCATTCTTTTCAAGGAATGCGACAGCACCCTCAGCGCCACTAAATGCCTTAACCTCGCAGCCTGAAAGCTCCAGCGTATCTGTAACGGCATCGCGCAACGCGAGATCATCTTCAGCGACGAGGACTTGCACCTTCTTTTCTACCGATTTATCGCGCACGGTTTCTCCAACCTCGCTTGCCATTGGAATGTATGGCTAACACCCTCAAGAAATCACACTCCGATTAAGTCATACATTATTCAAAACCGCAGAACGGCCGACAGCTACGCAGGCTCGACCTGCCGTTGATCCACAACATTGCCCGTGGAGACCTGTTGCAGAAGCTGTAAACCCGCTATACCGGCTGTAGTCCCCACCCCATGCTCAGAATCAATCACAAAATGCGCTTTGTGGGCAGCAGACACCGCTCGAACTACCGTCAGGCCGAGGCCTGTCCCCTGCGCTTTAGAGGTGGCAAAATTTTCGCCCTGATTAATTCGCGTTAGTAAGTCCGGCGATATACCCTCGCCCTCATCTATGATCAAAATCGTTATTCTGGGCTCGGCGCTGTTTCCATTAATTTTAAAATGGCATTCAACTTTCTGGCCGTGCTCAGAAGCCTGCAGAGCGTTCTGCAACAAATTTGCCAGAGCACCCAGCAGGGTTGCCCGATTACAGTTGAGCGAAAGAGACTGTACCCGCGCCATCCATTCATTCTCAGCGATCTCTTGCTGCGCCAGGAAAAACACGCTACGCAGTGATACGTGCGCAGCGGCAAACTCATCGCTTAGCGATTCTACGATGGCGTCGCAAAATTCAGGTAGGGTGACGGTATCCTGCAAAGCAATATTTGCTCGCGAGAAAACGAGCATGTCGCGCACCTGGCCCTCTAGCTGCTGAAGGTTCTTGCAAAGCTTGTCGGCAATACGCTGGGTCTGCTCAGGCGAAAGTGGCATATCTCGAAGATTACCGGCATTTAGCAGCGCGGCCGACAGCGGCGTGCGAATTTGATGCGCGAGTGCTGAACTCATTTTGCCGAGTGCGGAAAGCCTTTCGCTTTGACTCACCTGTTTCTGCAGGTTTCTGGTCGCGGTCTGGTCGGTTATCAAAATAATTTGTCCGGGCTCGAAATCGAGAGCACGCGTCTCAAGCTTGACCCGCTTGCCATCCATTAGCGAAACCTCGTGGCCATCATCAGTTTGCGGCGCAAAGCATAGCTGGATTATCTGCAGCCAACGCCTGCCCAGCAGGGGCACGCCCAGCAGTTCAACGGCAAACGGGTTAGCCTCGGTTATCTCGCCTTTGCTATTGATTACCACTATTCCCGCCGGCAGCAGATTAAGTAAGCCAGCGTATTTGCTTCGCAGTTGCTGTCTGGACTGCGCTTCAGAATCGTTTTTGCGCTTGACGAAATCAAGCTCGGTGGTGAGCTGAGCAACCTGATCCTGCAGCGCCTGATAGGATCGGGAAAGCTCCTCGTTTAACTGCCCAAACTCCTGAAAGGCCCGGCGGAGCGACTCTGCTTCCTGTTTAGAATATTCCGCTGGCTTGGTCACGTTCAACAACTATTGATTAGGCGGTTTGCGTTACTCGTTGCATATCATACTTGCGCATCTTCTCAACCAATGTGGTTCTGCGCATTTTTAGTCGCTCTGCCGCTCTGGCAACAACGCCTCCGCTGTCATCCAAAGCCTGTTGAATCAGACTTTGCTCCAGATTCGCGATGTACGCCTTCAGGTCGATACCATCTGGCGGCAACAGCAGCGTGCTGTCCAATCTGACAAATCCTGTATTCCCGGCCGTCGCATCGGCTAAGCCTGCTCCTTCCTGCTCAACAGACTCAAGCTCAAACTCATCGGGGTCAATATGGCAGAATTTCTCTGGCAACTGTTTCAGACCCACCACCTCACCGGGATACATGATTGTCATGCGTTCGACCAGGTTGGCCAGCTCCCTGACGTTGCCGCCCCAGGGATGTTGGCAGAGCGACATAATCGCCGATGAGTTGAATCTGACACTACCCTGCTTCTTACTGTCGAGCTTAGCGATCAGCTCATTCAGCAATAAAGGCAAGTCATCAACCCTGTCGCGCAGGGCCGGCATCTCGATCGGAAACACATTCAGTCGATAGTACAGATCCTCTCTGAAATCGCCGGCCTGAATCATTTCGTCAAGATTCTTGTGTGTTGCGGCAATGATGCGCACGTCGGCAGAATATGTTCTATTGCCGCCAACCCTCTCGTAACTGCGTTCCTGCAAGACACGGAGTATTTTGACCTGCATCGCCAACGGCATGTCTCCGATCTCATCGAGAAACAATGTCCCACCTTCGGCCAGCTCGAAACGGCCTGCACGACTGCTTATAGCGCCGGTAAAGGAACCCTTCTCATGCCCAAATAGCTCACTTTCCAGAAGATCGGGAGGTATCGCTCCGCAGTTAACGGGTACGAAAGGCTTTTGTCTGCGAGACGAATGCAAGTGCAGGTTACGCGCGACCACCTCTTTACCCGTACCCGACTCCCCTGTGATCAGTACGGTCACGTCTTTATCGGCAACCTGTGTCATCAACGACCGAACTTGCCTGATCGCTTCGCTGTTACCCACCAGAGAGCGAAATACAGGTAAATCCTGACGAGCGACGCTGCCACGTTGCCGCTCACCACGCTCAAGATAGATTTGCGCGCGGTGTATGTCGTTCAAAAGATCTGTGTATTCCGGGATAGTCTGCCATTTCGCAATGACCTGACTCGCATTAAGCTCGAGGCAAGCAACGCCCTCGTTATCGCCAATGCCATTCACAATCACCGCTGCTCGCGGGCACAAACTGAACAATCCTTGCAGGGCAGCGGAGAGGTTGGCGTCTCCAGCATTCACAAGCACAAGGCCGGGCAGCTCAGGCGGGGTCAGACCCGCAAGATAGGACTCTAGGTTCTTTAAACTGGTTGAAAGGCACTTTTGCTTAAGAAACCTGAGCAGCAGGGCCAGGTTTTCCCGCTCCCGCTCATCGTCACCAACAACAAGTACCCCGGCATCGCGCCACACAGTCATATTCAGCTCGCTTTCAATCAGGCCCCGCAATGTGGCTGTTCACACGAATAGCGTGGAACTGTCACACAAAACAAGTCGGCCCGTGAGTTTTTGATTTTTATTAACAGCACAAAAGGCGGCTTGAGTCTCGCCATTTACCAACAGTATCGCCGTTTGACATACTGCGTCACACGATTGACTAACTTTATCAGATTTTTTTTAAAATGAAAAATACAGTCAATCTTTCGACCCCTCCAACCGAATATTTTTTGCGGAAAAAAAAGCGACGCGTTAATCGCTGAAGGCAAGCAGTGCGACCCAATTTATCCACAGAGTTTTATCCACAGAGAGATGTAGGACCTAAAAATTATGCACAGGTCAAAAACTTATTCACACGACAAACCTTATGCGGCACAGAGAAATTCGAAGAACTGCGAGCAATGGAAGCGCTTAAACAGAATCAGCGGCTATCGAAGCTTACCTGGAGGTGTTCAGAAGATAAAAACTTGCACTAAAACGGTGACGATCAGGCTTCAAGCTTGTAGCCAGCGCCGCGAACCGTACGCAACATCGAAACATCGAAGTCTTTATCAATTTTCTGCCGTAAGCGAGAAATATGTACGTCAATGACGTTTGTTTGAGGATCAAAGTGATAGTCCCAGACATTCTGCAACAGCATGGTGCGCGTAACCACCTGACCGGCATGCCGCATCAGGTATTCGAGCAGCTGGAACTCCCGCGGTTGTAACAGCAGCCTTTTCCCTGCTCGCTCCGCCTGATTAGTCAACAAATCTAGATGCAAGTCGCCGACCTGAAGATCAGTAACGGGCTGGTCTAAATTGCGCCGACGAATGAGGGCCTCAACACGGATAAAGAGCTCTTCGAAATCAAAGGGTTTACCCATGTAGTCGTCAGCACCGCACTTTAAACCCTCCACTCGCTCCGACACTGCGCTCAAGGCGCTCAGCACCAAAATAGGGGTTGTGTCACTTGAGGCTCGTAACTCGGCTACGATAGCCATGCCATCCAGAGAAGGGAGTAATCGATCCACGATCAGCGTGTCGTACTCCTGCTCGCGCGCCTGATCAAGGCCATCCTGACCATCGCTGATGTGAAGTATCTCCGCTCCACGCTCTCTGAAACCGTCACAGATATACTCGGCCAATGCGGCGTCGTCTTCTATCAACAAAATTTTCATATTTTTATTCAAATTACCTTGTCGCTTTCCGCTATATGATACTGTGCTCAGGCGCTGGAATTATGCTACAACGTGTGCCAACTGGACTTCAAGCATTTTACCGCGCGCGGCGACTGCACTGAACGAGCGTCCATTTTATTGCATGCTGTCAGCAAGCTGGCCGGCAATACTTCAACGACGCTGGCAGACCCCTTTTAGCGATCCGGAAAAGCAAACATCACTGTGAACACACAAGTCAATCAATCTGCCCCAGAGCGCATCAGCGCAAGCCTGCCAAGGCGGCTACTTGCCATGGTTTACGACAGCATACTGGTTTTCGCGACCCTCTTTTGTGCAGCGGCGCTTTATGTCGCGGTTACCATCGCTATATCGTCTGATGTCACATCAGGTATTGGCGAGGTTGCGACCGATCAAGTCGTACACGAAATCCCGCAGGTTCCGATCAATCAGTGGATATGGCTTTACCTCGCTATTATTGGTATCGGCTTCTACGTCTATTTCTGGAAAGCGCGCAAACAAACACTGGGCATGCGGGCGTGGAAACTTGAACTGCACAATCTGGGCGAGGGCGAACCGAGCATACTGCAACTGATAATTCGCGCTATCGGTGCAACGCTCTCTTTGTGTTTATTCGGTATCGGCTATTGGTGGATGCTAATCGACAAACAGGGGTCGACACTACACGATAGAGTTTCTCGCACCTACGTGAGCATGCCTGCGAAAAAAGCGCAATAGCAACAACTCTAACGAGCGCGAATCAGCAATGCCATACCGACAACCGCACAGGCAGCGATAGGTACAGCCACGGCCAGCAAGGGGCTAAACCCGTAAACCAGACTGCCGGGGCCCAGCAAATTCTGCGCAAACTGAAAAGCAATGCCTACCACCACGCCAATGAATACGCGGTACCCCATGGTCGCACTTCTAAGCGGGCCGAAAATAAAAGATAGAGCGATTAGCACCAGGCTAATGATCGCCAGCGGCTGCAGTGCTTTCTGCCAAAAGGCCAACCAGAAGGAAGAAGCGTCAATTTGCTGCTCCTCGAGGTAGCCGGCGTACCTTATCAAACGGGATGGCGCAAGTTGCGACGGCTCGTTAATGAGAAAGATCAGGCTATCAGGGGTTAACTCCGTATCCCACTCTCTCTGGCGGATCTCGCTCGACGTGATCTGACTGGCTTCGAAGGTAATCTCGTTAACGTCCTCGAGCAGCCAACCGCCTTGCACGAAGCTTGCGCGACGCGCCGAAACGCGGCGCTCGAGTTCGTTGTTTTCATTGAAGTGGAAAAAAAGCGCACCGTATAAAACGCCACCAGGCTGCACCACATTAAAATGCATGAACGTATTGCCTTCGAGGTGCCAGAGACCGGAATTGGAAACGAGCGAGCGCTCCGAGCCAAGCCTCAACAGATCTTTATGGGTCTTCGCCCAATTCTCGGTTTGCGGCGCGATAAGCTCAACGAGCACCCATGAAAACACGATAAAGACCAATACCGGGCGCAAAGCAAGATTAGCCAGCGAAAATAACGACATCCCGTTTGCCCTCATCACCACAAGCTCAGAGCTGCTCGCCAGAGACCCCATACCGATTAGGCATCCGATAAGGCAGGCGAGCGGAATGTACTCACTCATCCTGCCGGGAACGGTGAGAACCACGTAATAAACGGCTTCGATAAACGTGTATGCGCCGCGAAGATCTTCGAGCTCGTCGATAATAGCCGTCACCACATCGAGTCCGACAATCAAAAACAGCACCAGCGCAATAGCGCCGAACACAGTCTTGAATAAGTACCCCGATAACTGACTCATAAATTATTCTCGCAGCAGCAAATTCAGGCGGCGGCTGCCTGCGCTCCGGTGAAGAAACGATTAATTTCCTGCCAAAAGTAGATTGATAACGCGGCCAAAAGGTACGCCCCGTGCAGGGCCCAAATTGATGTCGCGGGTAAATCCTCCTCTTCAATTAGGTTTCTCACGGCACTCAAAGAGACGATGTAAACCAGATAAATCATGATCGCCGGCAGCATACGCGCGTAGCGCCCGCGGCGTGGATCCGTTTTACTCATGGCGACGGCCAACACCGCGACTACAATGACCGTCACCGGTAGCGAGAACCGCCAGTGCAAAGCTGCCTGATATTTAGGGCTATCACTATCAAATAAATCCAGCGTCGGAGTCGTATCAATATTCAGCTTGCGCTCTTCTGCTCCGCGAGAAAGTTGCACACGCTGGGTGTAGCTCTCGAACTGTGACACCCTGTAATCCAGCGCCTCTCCACGGCTTTCATACATCCTGCCAGCCTGTAGTTCAATAATGCGCTCGTCCTCCACTCCCCCCGGCAAGATAAGGCCATCTGTCGCGATGAGTATCGAGGTTCCGCCGACCACTGCCGCCTCCCGGTCAGAGCTAGAGGAGGGGCGTTGTTGCTGCATCATAAATATTCTTTCGAGCGAGCTATCTGTGCCAATCTTTCCGATGTACGCTGCGAACTCGCCGTCACGGTCGGTCATGAATTTGCCTTCTCGAAAAAGCATGAGGCTGTGCGAAGAGCGCGACTGGGCGAGCAACTTTTCTACCTGCGAGAGACTTTTTGGCGCACCATATAAGCTCAGGAATGCGACCACTGTACTCAGCAGGAAAGCAGGAACCACCACATAGAAAAGAATTCTGAGCTTACTGATGCCGCTCGAGTAGAGAACCGCCATCTCACTATCAATGTACAAGCGTCCGATAACCAGCATGACGCCAACAAATGTACCGAGAGGCAAAATGAGGGGTAAAAAATCGGGCAACCGGAACGCGATTATCGAAAAGACCAACTCTGGCGCCAAATCACCGCTGCTGGCCTGACTCAAGTACTTGGCCAGCCTGCCGCTAGAAACAATAAGCAGAAGCACTAACGAAACGGCTACGGTGCTTCTGAGAATATCCTTAAAAATATAAAGAAATAAGGTCATTTTCTTGACTGCGCGGAGCAAATTCTGAAACCGGCCCGTTCGCTAGCAGTTCGCGTATTACGATTCAGTAATAAGCAACCTTTCGACAGCTTTTGGGTCGTTTTCTACCTTGCACATTCTAAAGCGCTGTTGCAACATTAGCCATGTAGCAGTAGTCGAAGTGTTGCGAAGTTGTTACGTAGTTGTGACTTGTACCTAGCGGGCTATTGAGCGGAATCCATAGTTTCTTTGGCTGCCGCAGCACGTTGGAGCAGGTAAGACGATCTGGTGCGTTTTCCACGGGTGCCGTAGTTACAGAGATTGGTCGTCGGCGACGCTGCAGGTTAGTAGGTACTAACCTTATGCAGACCGGCTCTTTATGGTTTGTTCGGACTAACGTCTGTAACCCCAATGACTGTAACCCGAGCGACATTCCGTCAAGTAACTGGTTTTCCGAAACCAGGGCGGCGCACAGATAGTCGAGAGCATCTAGGTCTCCGGCCATCAACAGGTATGCACTCCACTTGAGTGATACCTCCCAGTTGGGATCGATGGTAATCTCTATCACTTCGAGCGCTGCAGTAGCGCTCTTTTTTTCTCCCTTTTTTCTCCCTTTTTTCTCTCGCAATCTTGTTTCTGTCTGTTTCTCTCAGCCTGCTTCTATCTATTTCTTTGTGCTCTGGCAAAACGGCCACCCGCACGTAGAAAGTCCGGCGCCTCAGTTTGACCCAGCAAACAGCGCCTTAACAAATCCAGACCAATAGCGCTGACATACTGCTGGAACAGCGCTCGGCCGTAGGGGAAGCAAAACTCGATCGTCTGTAAGTTATCTGCGGCTCCCCAGGCGATACAAACGGTCCCAACAGGTTTCTCGGGCGTACCTCCTCCGGGACCTGCGATTCCAGATACCGCGATCGCGTGAGTACCTCCGACCTCTTGCAACACACCCTCGGCCATTTGCCTGACAACAGGCTCTGAGACAACGCCGTGGGCTTCAATAATCGCCGGATCAACCCCCAGCGTATTGACTTTAACCGCATTGGCATAGGAGACGACCCCGCCATCGAAAACCCTGGAGGCATTGGGCACTGAGGTAAGCTGTGCTGCAATCTGCCCGCCCGTACAGGACTCGGCTACAGCCAACTTTGCCTCCGATTTATGAAGCAAAGAAACGAGCAAATCAGGCAGCGCATCGTCGTTCTCTCCAACAATAGAATCGCCCAACCACTCATTCATTAGAGCCTCAGCGCGATCGCGTTGCGGGAGATCACTCTCGGCATCAACCTCCAGCTTGAGCTCCAGTAAGGGCATTCCCGATCGAAAACCAAGCGTGACTCGCTCTGGCCAAAGCTCAGCATGGCGGCTCACAAGCTCCTGCACCGCAGACTCCCCCATACCAAACGTTTTTAAGCGCCGCACCAATCGGCCACGCTGTTGCGGGAAAGCACGTTTGAGGTATTCCAGTACCGAGCCCTCGAGCATTGCCACAAGCTCGCCAGGCACCCCGGGTGTCGCGACAAGACTGCGCCCCTGCTTTGACAGCGCAATACCGGGTGCGCTACCAACGGGATTGTGCAGCACCGAGGCGCTCGATGGCAGCATGGCCTGTTTCAAATTCGCCGCCGAAACTCTGATACCTCGCCTCTCACACCAGGCCGCCACCTGCCGTTTGGCTTCCTCGTTTTCTGTAAGTTCTTCTCCGGCAACACTAGCCATCGCCTCGGCCGTCAAGTCGTCCGAAGTTGGCCCCAGGCCACCATTCACAACCACCAGCTCGTAGCGACTCCAGAGACGCTCCATCTCTTCGCACAGCAAACTGAACTCATCGCCAACCGTAGTCTTGTAGTGAACATCGAAGCCATGATCAACCAGCGCTTTAGCGATAGTAGAGGAATTTGAATCAACGGTATCACCAGACATGAGTTCGTTGCCGGTTAGAAGCAAAGCTATTTTCATTATTGATCTCGCGCGTGCGGTGGCTGTCAGGTATCAGGCGGCAGAGAGTCCATGCGTAATAAACGTCACGAGCTGCTCCGTGCGCCAACGCAAAGTCTCCTCAGACATATCTTCGTTCTTGGATCGTCGCAAATCGTCCCACTCGGCGACCGCAGATATGGTTTGGCGCCCCATGAATTGCAGGCGAATATGAATCACGGGAAGCGGTCTGGGCTTGAGCTGTTCGATTATCTGCTGGCTTAGGCCGTGCAAAGCGCGATTCAATTCGCCATGCTGTGCATAGAGTTCACGGCCCTTTCGATAGGCATAGAGCTGGGACAACATCCCCAGATAGGCTGTTTCTGTAACGGGTTTTCGCAACTGCTCGCACATTGGCTGAACGAACACGCCGACCAGTTCGGCCAGCGTTGGCGGGCGGATTCGAGATACCAGCTTTTCCAGACGCTCTGCACGAAGCTGATTGATTGGCTTCAGCCGGTAGTCCAGAATTGCCGCCAGAAGCCCTGCCTTGTCACCAAAATGATACTGCAGCGCAGAGTGATTTTTTTGCCCAGCCTCTCGCGCGATCTGTCGAGTAGACACCGCCTCCAGGCCATCTTGAGCAAACAGGCGCTCCGCGGTTAATAGAAGCTCGTACGCCCCATCCCCACGCCTCTTCAGCATCCGATCATCTCAACTCACCCACCGCCAGAAAAACTGCAATTACAGACCGCTGATTATATGCAAAATCTATTGCATAATGTATTGCGCGACGCCTCGAACCAAGCAACCCTGTAGACCACAATGATTTTACAAGCCCTCCTGATACTGCTCATCGCAGCATTGGCACTGTTAGCGATTAATAGCATGCGCGTGCGTGAAATCGCCATTGCAGCGGTGAGGCGACACTGCAGCCAGCAAGGACTGCAATTGCTTGACCAAAGCGTTAGCTTCCGGGCCATAAAACCAGTTCGACGCTCTTCCGGCGCCATCACCCTCCTGCGCCGCTACACTTTCGACTTTACATCGACCGGCGAGGAACGCTATCAGGGTGTGATCACCATGCACGGTATGACGCCGGCTAATGTGGAACTAGCAGCCCACAGAATTCCAGACCAGACTGACGCCGGCAGCGGGCAACCATGAAGCCTGCAAACCGTACGCCAGTAGCAAAAGATCCAAGAGCAACGCAGCTGGCGCTATTTGATGATTCCGAGCTGACGCGTGCTCGGGAACAAGAGCGCAGCAGCGCTCGTGTTAAACCAGTACCTGCGCCCGAGGAACACATTCATTTGCTCGATAGGCCAATAGGCCTGGAGGATTGCGAACTCATTCGTTCACGACGCAAAACCCTGTCTCTGGTGGTTCGCAACGCCAAACTTGTTGTCAGGGCACCGCTACGCGCACCGCAATACTGGATTCGGGAGGTTATCGCCAGCAAGCAGGCCTGGATTCACCAACAAATTGATTCGCAGCTGCAACAAAGAGAGGAAGTCATTCGCATCCTCGATCGGGGCACGCTTTGTATTAATGGGAAAATCTGGCGAGTCTGCTTTGACTGCAGTGCGGCCGGCGCGCACACAAAGATTGCACGTAATAACAAGCGCGGCAAACTGCTGGCAAAAGATCAGGTCTTCCACATCAGCTTTCCATCAGGGGTTGCTAATGCGGATAAGGAGCGTCTTGCCACGAACTTATTTTTAAGCTGGCTCAAAAAAAACGCGTCAGATTTGCTGAACACATACGTAAAACGGCTTTGCGAACAGCAGGGGTTTAATGAACTTCTGAAAGGAATCAACTACCGTATCACACGGAGCAAGTGGGGCCACTGCGCGAGCAACGGCGAAATTCAGCTAAATCCCGTTATTGCACTGGCACCAGAGTCTGTTCGTGACTACGTCATCACACACGAACTGTGTCATTTGCGCCATCGTAATCACTCAGCCCGCTTCTGGAGTCTCGTGGAAAAACACGACCCGAACTGGCAGGCGGCGGAACAGTGGCTTGGTGAGCAGGGTCATCGTGTTGCAGTAGGCAGCTTACTCTCCGCGCCGGAAAGTTAAGGAACCTCTGATTTATTCGCTGATGGCCCTGCTCAGGAACCGCTAATACCCACCCGTATCTCACCGGTGGCATGAACGCAGGCCTCGTCTAGCCCGTTGTAGAGAGTTGCCTCCGAAAACACACTCATTCCAATTCTTTTCTTTTCAGTTGCAACCGCATAGAACCGGTCATTGATAACTGGCTTGACAAAGCGGACATTGATATTGGACGTCGCAAAGTAACCCTCGTTCACATAGGGCAAAGCCGTTAATCCGAGTAGATAATCGAACATGGCTGAGATTACGGCGCCATTAATATAGCCCTGACCCACTCCTCCCAGATGATATGAACTGACTTCCCGGATTTCACAGCGTGGCAGCGACGGATTATCAAGTGAAATGCTCATCCCCAACAATTGAGCGAATTCGGAGTTGTTTAGCGAAACTTCAACTGCCGCCCAATCCTCATTATTAACGGCCTCTAATATCTGCAAACCAAAATTCTTTTCGACCATTCTTTATTCCTGACCACACATTCCTACCCACAACCAAAGCGAGCTTAGTCTACGTTATGCCCGACTATCGGGACACTAATTCGCAAATTTTGTCCTGGCTGCAAGTACTGGCTACTGCGCAAATCGTTGCGCGCTACGATCTGCTCGGGACTCACGTTAAAGCGACTCGCGATTCGAGACAAACTGTCGCCCTTGCGCACCTTGTAATAGATCGTGCGAGCGACATTTCGTCGACGCTCCTCTACCGGCTGCCAAATCACAAGTTTGCGGCCGATTCGCAGGGCCTGCGATTCCTGCGCATTGTTCCACGCCAGCAGCTCCCCCATCGCCACATTGAATTTTCGAGCCACCTTCCACCAGGAGTCGCCAGCGACAACGCGATAAGCAACTTTACGTACACCCTGTCGCAACTCCCTTAGCTGCTGTAACTGCCGCTCCAACTGAGCGGTAAGTTCAGCCTCTGTCACGCTGCTGCTCGCAGCGACGGGAACTGGAACTAAGAGCTTCTGCCCAGGTTTAATTCGCGCCCCCTGAATGTCGTTGGCCATACGCAGGTGACTCAGACGGCTTTTCTTGTCCTGTGCGATTTCACCGAGCGTATCACCATAGCGCACCTCGACCATCTGCCACTCAAAAAACGGCTTGCTGTCGCGGTTCTGCAAGGCAGTAGCGAAATTTCCGGCATGAGCAACGGGCACCAGTAATCTGTGCGGCCCCTCAGGTGGAGTTGCCCACTGATTGAGGCCCGCATTCAATTGATAAAGCGTTGTTATCGGCGCACCGGATACCTGGGAAGCAAGCGCGAGATCAATTTGCCCGGGCAACTCCACCACTTCAAAATACGGCTGATCAGCCACCGGAAAAATGCTGCGTGGATTGCTCGTCGATATAAGTAGCTCGCGCAGCGCAAGCAGACGCGGAAGGTAGGCTCTGGTTTCGCGCGGCAAATCCAGTTCCGTGAACTCGCCCGATCCGCCTGCAGCGCGATCGTTTCTTAAAGCACGACTTAATCGCGTTGGTCCTGCATTGTAGGCAGTAATCGCCAATGGCCAGCTGCCAAACCTCTTGTGAAGATCTGAAAAATACTGGAACGCAGCTTCCGTCGATCGGATTGGATCGCGCCTATCATCAAACCACCAGTTGCTATGCAACCCAAAGTGCTTACCGGTGCCTGTCATGAACTGCCAAAGCCCCGATGCGCCGCCTTGCGAAAATGCAAATGGGTCAAAAGCACTTTCAACCATAGGTATTAACGCTAACTCTACAGGCAAGCCCTCCTCTATGCATCGACTCAGCAAATAGTGCGCGAAGTATCTTGATCGTTGCGTAATCGTGTAAAGGTGCGCGCCTCTGGATTCAATATTGCGCTTCTCTCGGTCAACAAGAGTCCGTAGCGGATGGGAATCGCCAATTTCAAACTCATGATTTGCATGCCGTGAGAGCTGATTGGCCCAAAGCGAGCCAGGCACGCTCCCTTGCCCCGCCTCGACCTTGAGACAATTCAAAGCAAGCAAAAGCGTCAGCGGAATCAAACGAAAAAATGTCGAGAAAGAAACCGTCAATCGAAAAACCTCAAGGAAAATATCTAAATAGTGTCGAATACAGCTAGAAGCTCGTGCTTTAAGTTACCGGCTAATATTCACAGCCGATAGTTTACAACCGATAGTGATAAGGTCATCTGCGTTGAAGATGGTGACTGTTAAAATCGTGTGCTTGTGCTGGAAGCAGGTTTTGCAGGAAAGCAGTTTTTCGTCAAAGCCGCTTTGTAAAAAAGCAATCTTGTAACACTTCAGCCGCGGGTAACTTTCATTCTAGTCCGCGTAAAACCATGTTTTTATTGAGCGTATACAACTAATACTTGATCAAATGTGATCAAAATCTAATATCGACCCGTAAAGTTCGCAAAATAGTCTTTGCAGCGCTCGATATCTACATCATTATCTTCTCCAGGCCGAATAACCGGCCCAAAACTCAGTGTCTTACTTGGATAATCGATCGCCAAAAGCTGGATAGGCACATCGGCCTTGTCGGCAATACGCAAGAAACCGTTTTTCCATCGTTTGCCTCGGGTGCGGGTTCCCTCCGGGGTGATCACTAACCAAAACCTCTCACGCTCCGCGAACTCCTTGACTGCGGCACCGACCATACCGGATGCCTCTGATCGGTTGACAGGGACGAAACCGACGCTCATTAGAATAGACTTAAATGGAAAGAAAAATGCCTCCTGTTTCATCATAATTGAAACGCGAGCGCGGATGGCGAGCATCAACGGAACACCCACAAAAAAATCCCAATTCGTCGTATGCGGCGCCAGTGCCAGAATGAGCTTGGGCTCATTCGCCATCTCGCCGGAAAATCGCCAGCGCTGAAAGGCATTCACCAACATGCCGAGAAAGCTCAAAATGCCTGCCGAGCGGCTGGGCATCAGCGTAGATTGACGAAAACTATCCGTCCCGTATCGTGATTGTTCAACTTGTTCAGACAAACGATGTCTCCGCATCTTGGTTGAAGCTAGGGAACCTCTGATTTATTCCATGACGGCCGAGACAGAGTCTTTTGCGGTTCACTCCGCAAGGCGATTCGCGCAGGGAATGACTGGTCCTTTCCAAGCGGATCAACGCAGCGGATGGACCGCAAAAGCCTGTCCCTGCAAGGGTTTGCACCCAATGGCATGCTCGCTTCGTTGCGCCGCTCGTCGTATAGCTACGGCATGCGACCTTCGCGACGCGCCTCGCGATCATCGCCATTGGGACGCAAACTCGGCCATCAGCGAATAGATCAGAGGTCCCCTAGTATTTTAACGGTGAAAGCCGGAAGCTGCCGTTAAATTTACCCAGATAATTGCGCTTTACGGCTAACTTTTTGTACAGGCATCTAACATTTTACAAGCTTGGTGCCCGATGACTGCGCTATTTTTTATATGGAGATAGAGGCTAGGATTCAGGCTCGACACCGCGCAGAAGGTTTTGGTAAAAGTCTCGAAATGCGATGGCGATTTCCCTCTTACCGATATCCTCCTTGAGGGGGGAGTCAATGAGTTGCTGGGCAATCGTTAACTGCTCTTCGATGTGCTGCGAGCTATCGCAGACTCTACCCTCAAACCATTCCCTCCATTCCTGCGTTTCAGCCGCTGAGAGCGTATTCGGATAGTTTCTCGCTCTATAGCGGAACAACAGCTCGGTCAGACGCGAATCCTCGAAAACCAGATTACTGTTTGCCAACTGCTCGCCATCCATTGTTATAACTCGCTGGCACACCCCTCTATCTGCATTCCCTATAAATCCTGAATAAAGCTGCGCCTCTTCCATTGCAGGCAGAGCACGGGGGGATGCCAGTTCAAACATTCGCAATAGCTTGGACTGTAACTCAGGGTATGCCAGCAATGCTTTTCTATTTTCATCGCATGCGTCCCTATCAATATTGCAGCGCGAGGCGACCTCGTCAGTTACCATTGCAGGCGGTAAGACAATAGGGCATTTATTCAGATGTACCGACTTTAACGGAAACCGCTCAATACCTGAAGGTAAATCTGCAGACGGGAGAAAGCGCATCTGTGCCAAATCCTCCGCTTCGTAGTCAATCAGCACGGCAGGCGAGTATCGCAGGTCGACGCAATGTATCTCGTTGCGATTTGTCGGATCAGCCATCACGGGCAGTATCATTGACGCGCTAGCGTTGACCGCGCCAAACTTCGACGATATGTGCAAGCGAGGCTTACCCGAACCGAGCGCAAGGGCTTGCGCCACGCTTCTCTTATCGCGAGAGCCCAGAACATGCTCATACATTTTGGGCTGCCGGTCACGAATCAGTTTGGCGACTGCGATCGTGGCATAGACATCTGAAAGAGCGTCGTGTAGGGAAAGAGTGTTA
>CAZDEW010000060.1:0-19588 GCA_964504585.1 uncultured Pseudomonadales bacterium
GACAAGGGCTCCCTATGTCGATGAGCTCCTGCCACACAAGAGTGAAATTGATCCGAAGTACCATTTCTTGATGGAAGGTCCGGTAGAGGATCCACAGGGGAATCGTGTTCAGGTTCGTTTTCAGCGCAAGACTAAAGAGCAGTACCTGATGACCGAAGTAGAGGGTAAAGCGACTGGATGGCGCGCTGACTACAGCGACGGTAAATGGAACATCACGGAAAAGCCAAAAGCAAAAGCCAAGCCCAAGGCAAAGGCCAAGACGAAAGCAAAAGCTAAACCGAAGGCCAAAGCCAAGGCTAAAAGCAAAGCGAAAGCCAAGGCCAAGTAATTGCCACGGCATAGCGAATCTCGAGCGCTCACTCTTGAGGCCGTTTTATGGTTGATCTGACTCCGGTTGCAAGCCCCAGAGATGGCTTTTTGCGTGCCATAGCGGGCGCGGAGTCCTTGTTGCAGCTCGAGCAGCAGTCAGGTCCAGAAGCGGAGTCACAGCCAGTTTTACTCGAGAGCGCACTCCTGTATTTGCAAAGGGCGCTGATGTTCTTTCTGAGTGAGCATCTTGAAGAGGAGACTGAAAGGGTTCATTCGGAATCCTTTGTGGGCCCCTCGGATCGGATACTCGCTTTTCTCCAGGATCTTTCGGCTGTTAGCTCGAAAGCAAGCCTTATCCGCTCCGAGCTCGCGCATGCTCGGTGGCTCGAATACTGGCGCGCTAACGATAGTTTTTTTGTTGATCAAACAGTCCGGCCAGCGATTGTTTCCGGTTCCGACAGAAACCCGGCTAAAGCTGAGGGGTTGATCGCCTCAGATCTGGAGGCCGTTTCGACCCTGGCAGTGGAGCGGGATAGACCGCTGAAGGAGCTCATTAGCGATGTGGTGAGCATGCTTTTGGCCCTCGATTCCACAGTGGTTTCGCTAAGCCAGGAATGCTAGAGATTAATATAGTTTATAATAAATAATCTTAAGCCATTGAAAAATATAATATAATAGAGATTATCTCAGCTGACTTCCCAAGAGTCCAATTAGTGTTCAGACGCGATCGGTGGTAGACTGGCATTCAGTCATTTCTGGAGGTTTCAGTGTCGTCATTGTTAGAAATTGTTGAGTTAATGTCCGGTGAAATTGTTCTGCAGAGAGCAGACGGCGAGGGAGAGCCCTTGCTGGAGCTTAGATTCTCAGACGAGGCATCAGAGATGCTCGGAGAAGCGCAGATCGAGGTTGCCAGGGCAATGATTCACGCGGGTATTGAGGTCGTGGCGGAAGCCCAGCTCAACGGCGCAGCTGCATCTGTTTCAGAGCAGAGCGATTCGTCTGACACGCAGAGTTCTAATGATGAGCAGCTTGGCAGCGAACATCGCGTTAGCGACAAGAGTGCAGATGATGCCAGAGATGAGCGTATCGCAGCCAAGCAGGGGATGGAGGGCATCAAAGCCTCTGATCTATCGAGTACCCGGGTATTGCACTAGGCAAAGCGGCGTTAAGAAGACTGATACCCTGCACGCGCCTGGTGCTTTGGGTTGATCATATGCGTTGGTGATCTCGGTTAGTGCTATAACCCGGTGCTGCGGGGCAGTGATAAGTATTCGGCCTGGCGATCGCCTTTTCTTGCAGTAATCCAATAAGGCGCTTTTAAGCACATCTATCCCGGCAATTTATCCTGCCAATCTGTCCCGACAATCAATACCGACAATCTATCTCGGCAGCGCTGTAAGCTCTTCTCTGTCGTTTTCATTCAGGGATACATTCTCCCTGCCTTTCCTTGCCGGCTTTTTGTTTGTTTTCTAGTTGCCTTCTCTAGATGCTCTGGGCGCTCTGGATGTTTTGCGCTCGCCGGTCTTTGGGATAAATGCTTTGCTATCGATTCGGCCTTGGTGAGCGGATCTATCGCCTGATAACGCCAACACAGAGCCCTTCGATGGCAAAACTCTGTTCGCGCAAATCGACCTCGATCGTTGAGAAGTCTTCGTTAGCGGGCTCGAGATGGACGACGTGCTTGCTTCTTGTTTTTCTCAGCGTTTTTACGGTGACATCATCATCGATTCGCGCCACGATCACATCGCCGGTGTGCGCCTCCTGCGTGCTGTGTACGGCAATATAGTCCTGATCAAAGATACCCAGCTCGATCATTGAATCGCCAACGACCTGCAGTAAAAAATCTGCCTGAGGCCGCCAGAACCCAGGGTCGATGCCGACATAGTCGTCAATATGTTCCTGGGCAAGAATGGGATTACCCGCAGCGACGCGACCAATCAAAGGGAGCCCCTCGGGGGTATCCTCAATCACCCTTATGCCCCGCGAGGTGCCGGGCATAATCTCAATGTATCCCTTTCTAGCGAGAGCTTTGAGATGCTCTTCGGCAGCATTAGCTGATCGAAAACCAAACTCGCGAGCGATGTCGGCTCGGGTAGGGGGCATACCTTCGCGCTCGATGGTGTTGCAGATTAAGTTGAAAATTTGCTGCTGTCTTGGTGTGAGGCTATCCTGTGTCATCGCGGGACCTATTGGCTGTACGCATAAACAGGCTGTAATTATATACAGCTATTGACCTTTTGCAAGGGAATAGCGGCTTGTCTGCGGATCCGTCTAGTCCAAGGCGAGTGTACTGCGTTAAAATTGCCGCCATGAAGCGCTTATTGATCGTATATCACACGCAGACTGGAAATACCGAGAGCATGGCACGGGCAGCCTATCGGGGTGCCTCGGAAGTCGCGCGGGCGGAGCCGGGCGGAGCTTCGGTGGATCTCAAGCGGGCGGTTGAATCCGGGATCAACGATGTACTCAATTGCGATGGTTTAATTATCGCGACGCCGGAAAATTTTGGTTACATGTCTGGCATGATCAAAGATTTTTTTGATCGCACTTTTTATCCAGCTGAGCCTTATCAACTTTCAATTCCCTATGGTCTAGTCGTCAGCGCTGGCAATGACGGTACTGGGGCAGTGAGGGAGATTGACAGAATTATGCGGGGCTACCCGATGCGCAAAGTAATGGAGCCGATCATTGCCCGTAACGGCGTAAGTGAGGCAGACAGGGCAGCCTGCGCGGAAGCGGGTGAGGCGATGATGACCGCGCTGAGCATGGGCGCTTTTTAATTGCTTTATAACAGAGTCGAGAAGAGTAATTCATGAACAAGAAGAAGCTCGGGCAACTAGAGCGAGCGTTTTTGACGGCCTATCCTGGCGGTTTTTCGGATCCCGTTCTACAGGGTGTTGGCAAAAAACACAAAATGGACAAGATGGTAGAAAAAACCCGGGCGGCTTTTCGCAAGGTTCGCTTTAATGACGATGAGGAAATTCTCGAGCAAATGATCGCCATCACCTGTCAGTCGTCGATGGTCTCGTTATTTGAAAAGCCGAAGTACCGCGATTGCCTGCGCGCATTCTCTCCGCGTGAAAAAGCCATGTTTGCCGACGCCTTCCGCAAGCGCTTGCATGGCAACAAAATGAAAGGCTTCCACGAGATGTGCGACTTGCTCGCCGAATACAAATTGGCAAAGTGGTCACTGATGTCGATATTGCCGCTGTACTTCAAGCCCGAGGAAGAAGTTTTTGTAAAACCAACGACCGCCAAGCAGGTGCTCGCATTCCTCGACATCGATGACATTCAGTACAAGCCGAGGCCCAGTTGGGAGTTCTATGAGGGTTTTAAAGCCCATATCGACGAAATGAAAGCGCTGGTCGACCCCTGTCTATCACCGAATAATGCGGCATTCACCGGGTTCTTGATGATGGCAATCGCCAGCCTTACGCCGGTGGATTGAGGTGTTTTCTTATTCGGGCTTTCCGCGCAGAGTGGTTGTGTGCTGTGTTCCAGATTAAGAGAGGCCCCCTGGGGTGCAAAAGTCTCTGTCTCGGCTATCACGGAATTAATCAGAGGTTCCTTAGATATGGCAGATCTCGCCATGCGTTTTCGGGATAAGCTTACCCTGAGGGCGGATCAGAATAATCTTCTCGGCGTTCCGTTTTTTCAGGCCAAAAGAGCGATACAGGCAATGTCTGTTGCCTCGCCTAGCTTGATAAGAATGCTTGGAAGTCGACGTGCTCCAGGTCCTGTTGAACTGCGGGAGCTGTTTGAGTCGCTCGGTGTTACCTATATCAAGTTGGGCCAGTTCATTGGCAGTTCGCCCTCGCTGTTTCCCAGAGCTTATGTCGAAGCATTTCAGGACTGTTTTGATAAAACCGTCTCGCAAGATTTTGCCTTGATGCGTTCCGTGCTGGAGTCTGAGCTCGATTCCGATATAGACAGGATTTTTTCCTGGATCGACCCAAAGCCGTTGGCATCGGCCTCTATTGCACAAGTTCATGCAGCGACACTATGTACCGGCGAGTCCGTCGTTATCAAGATTCAGAAGCCGGGTGTGGCCGCCACCATCAATGCCGACCTCAACGTGTTGTTGCTGGTAACAAAGTTGTTGGAGCGATTTACCCCAAATCTAAATCGACAAATGTTTTCCGGTTTTGTTGAGGCCATTTATCCCTACATGATGGATGAGTGTGACTTTACCAAGGAAGCGAATTATTTGCTTGAGTTCAGTCGCTTTCTGCAGGATCAGCGCAATACATCGGTTGTTGTGCCGCGCCCCTTTGTTGAGCATTCGACTAAAAAAGTTTTGGTGATGGAACGCTTGTTTGGCGAGAGTTTTATTGACGTCGTGCGCAATACGGGCAGCTCAAAAACAGGCAGCGGCGATCTCCAGCGAGCTGTTGCTGCGGCGAGACAGACCTGGTTCGCCTCTCTCACCGGGCACTGGTTTTTTCATGCAGACTTACACCTGGGTAACTTGATGTTATTACCGGAGGGTGTAGTCGGGTTTATCGATTTCGGTTTGGTAGGCAGTGTCAGTGAAAAAATCTGGCGCGCCAGCTTCGATTTGTTTGACGGCATGAGTCAGGCCGATAGTAAAAGAATCGCCGGCGCTTTAATAGATATCGGCATGACGCGAGACAAAATACAGCGCAGCGCATTCGAGCGAGATGTCGAGGCGTTGATCAAGCGCTTCAAGGCGCTCGAGGATTATGATCAAGACCTTTCCGATTACTCTTTTACCGATGCCGCTAATGACGCTTTTATGGAGGATGCCAATCGTTGGCTGATGGAGTTGAGTGGGCTCTCCCGTCAGTACGGCATCGTCTTCCCACACGCATTTACCCTGTTACTTAAGCAGTTTCTCTATTTCGATAGGCTTTTGGCTCTGGTTCCTGAAGAAGACGTGCTTGGCGAGCAATTGGATATGCTGCTACAGGAATTCCGCGGGCAGTAGCTCGGATTCCTGCGACGTCCTTGCAGTCACACTCCGGCCAACCCTTGGCGTCGACAGTTCTGCGCCGCTATGGTCCACCTGGTTTCGCGTGCTAATCCAGTTTAGTTGGCACGCTGATGGGAGCTTTGCTGGCCTCGTAGGCGAGTTGCCAGCCTTGTAGTGTGCTTAGTCGCTGTTCCGGGTTCGCTTTTATCAGTTTTTTAAGACGCTTATAAAAATTTTCCAGGCCAGTTCTGCACTGGTCTACCTGCTGGAAAAACTGCGCATGCGTGCAGGCAGCCGCTGCGAGCTCTTTTTGCAGCTGATGATCAATTGCATCTACCCAGCGGTTGTAGCTGTTAACGGGAACCAGTTTCGCATTTGAGAGTGTCTCGCTCCACACCGAGTAGCGAGTAAGGTTTGCGTAGGAATCATCCAGATGCTTGAGCTCTACCCGTAGCTCTTGAAATAGGCTGTATTTTTGCAGCAGCTTCTGCTGATCGTTCAAGCTGGTGTTTGCATAAAGCGAGGTCAGCGCATTTCGTTTGGCTAAGACGAGCTGGGTGAAAGTTTCGTTCGCTGCGCTGCGTTTAAGGTAGCGCGCATAGGCCTCCTGACCGTTGCCGCCGTCGTCAGCTAGCAGCCAGATCGAAACGCCGAAACGCTCGATCACGGTGGCGAAGCTCTCATTGAATTCCGTATCACCTTTGGCATACCCGAGACGATGAGCGAGCTCGTGAAAGAGCAGAGCGGCTAGCTGAACATCGCTCCTGTTGAGAAAGGTATTGAGTACCGGATCATTGAACCAGCCTAATGTTGAGTAGGCCTGAACACCGCCTATATGGGTTTCCAGCCCACGGTTTTCAAGCGTTCTGGCATAGGCGGCTGCCTCGTCTTTATCAAAGTAGCCGCGGTACTGTGCGCATCCAATAACCGGATAGCACCAGGTATGAGCATCGGTCGAGAGCTCTTCTGCGGCAAAAACATTCCACACCACAAAATCCCGGCCAATGTCGGCGTAGCTCAGGTAGGCTTCGCCTACCGGCAGATGCAGGGTTTCCCTAGCGAAGGCTCTAACCCTCTGGCTTAATTTAAGCTGGCGGATAGTTTCCTGTATCTCTGTATCATCATCCTGCTCGTGCGCTGCGATCCATTCGTCGATGGGTTCATCGATCTTCATGAGATGCAACTGTCCCATTGCTGCCTGATGATAATAGGGAATTGAGCACGCGCCTAGCAATGCGCTCAAAACGATGAGCGCCGCTAAAAAGAACGGTCGAAGGCGGACATCATGCATGTTTTAGGTTCGCTGTTCGCACGGGGTGGTGTTTTTAGTCGATGTTTCCAGATTGCTCTGTGAAGCCACAGCTTGTTGCCGGTAGTATAACGCTGTCTGGTGAGAGACGGTTCGTCTTTGTCTGCGCGCAAAGTATCATGTCAAAGCAGATAAATACGCTTGATCGTACAATATTCTCGATATTTAGGGGCTTGCGAGCGAATCGACGAACTTTGCGTGGATCACGCTGTCGCAAACTGGGAATACACCAAGGCGCACGATGCGGCGGAGCGATATGACAAAGATTAGGGTGGTAGGCAAATTCATAGCCATAGCATTGAACCGGTGCGATCGTTACCGCTGTCTGGCGCTGGCGGTAACGGTTTTACTCTTATTAAGTTGCTCGGCTATGGATGACTTTGAGAGGCATCGCGCGTTCGTTGAGAGCGAAGTCATCGGCCACCCCAAAATTAGGCAAGAGACGATAGAGTCTAATGGTCGGGAACTCGCCTATGTGCAGGCCGGTAACCCCGATAGGGGTATTGTTATCTGGCTCCACGGTACGCCCGGGAGCTGGAGTGACATCGGCTCAATTATGATTTCAGCGGAGAGTACTGCCGACTTGCTCTGGGTCTCTGTTGATCGGATGGGTTGGGGCGATTCATCCCAGTTCAGCGATGAGTTTGGACAGCGAGAGTTGCACAGTCGTTATTTCGCCACACTCGCTCAGCAGCAAGCGTACTTGCGCCCGCTGGTTCAGCGTCTGCGAGAGGATCACCCTGAGGTACCGGTTTATGTTGCCGGACACTCCTGGGGGGGATCCTTGGCGCCCGCACTGGCGCTGGCTTCCCCCGAGATTAGCGGCCTTTTGATCGTTGCGGGAGGACTCTCGCCGGAGGCAATGAAAGTGCGCTGGTACCATCGTCTGGCAGATACCTGGTTGGCGCGCAGAGTTATTGGCAGTGAGCTTCAGCGTGCGACCGAGGAAATGTTGGCGCTACCTGCCGGTCTCAGTGCTATAAACGAGCAAATCGCTCGCGACGAGGCCTTTAGAGCACTACCGATTATTATCCTGCAGGGCGGTGAGGATAGTCTTGTCCCCGTTGATAACGCCAATTACTGGGGTGAACGTTTTACCGGCTCACAGCGCTTTGAAAACCTGACGGTTGTCATCGATGAGGACTTTGGTCACCTTTGGCATATGCAGCGACCGGCCGCTATTGCTGCCTGCGTGGAGGCTCTGGTCAGCGGTCAGGCCATGGACTGCGCGGAGTGGGTTAAAAACAACGATGACTAGCCTGTGAATCAGGAGAGTTTGGTGTTTTCATCGACCAACACAAAAACACCGTCAAAATAAACGGCGATATCCTTGCCGTTGTAAACGCGACTGGTCAGGGTCAGAGTGGTTTTCCCGGTATTTTTATAGTGGGCGAAGAAACCTTTCCACTGCGTTTCATTGGGCAGTCTGCAGCTCGCGGTGACTGTGCTCGCAGTGACAGGGTGTCGATACCGTATTTGTGCATCCCGAGTGAGTATTCGCGGCGCATCCATGACCTCTTTGCAGCGCAAATACAGGGCACTCCAGCAGGCCATGTGGCACACCGTATAGATTCCGGTGCCGAACGCCTGCCCCAACTCGTTATCGTTGCCACTGAGGGGTGCGCTCATTTCGAGCGTGTCGGAAGAGAGTGACTCCAGCAAAACCCCACTTTTGTGAGCGTGGGGCAGGTGAGCGGCGATGTACTGTTCCAGCCGTTGCCTCGATTCGTCAAATAACTGATTGCTTTCGCTTGTCATTACCTGTCTCTCTTTATTCCAGGAGTCGTCAACTTACAGCTAGGAGTCGTCAATTTACTTCTAGTAGTCGTCGACTTCCTTCCAGCGGTCGTCAACTAGCTTCTAGAAGTCGCCAGATTGCACCGCAAAGTACACTTTACCTTATCCTTGCCTCAAAGCTCCGAGAGCTCGAACGACTCCAGTTTCAACGACTCTGTGGTCGCGACAATGTGCCAGCCGCGCTTGTCCCAATCGCCGAGGACATAGCGTTTCGCATCGGTACCGTCCAATTTGAAATCGTGCACCTGAGGGCGGTGCGTATGGCCATGGATCATAACGTCGACCGACGCTTGGCGGAGCTGTGCCAATACCTGCTCCTGATTGACGTCCATGATATCTTCCGCTTTGACTGCGTTCGCGCTTTGGCTTTGTTCTCGCAATTGTTTGGCCAGATTGCGCCGATCCTCCAGAGATTGCGTCATAAGCAATGCCTTGGTATCGGGGTTCTGGATCTGAGCGCGAAAAGCCATGTACTCTGCATCATCGGTGCACAGGCTGTCGCCATGCATGAGAAGCAGATTTTGCTCGTACAATTCAACCACCGTTGGGTCGTTAAGCAGGGTGAGCCCGCAATCCGCTGCCAGCTGCTGGCCCATCAGAAAATCGCGGTTGCCGCTCATTAGTTTGACCTGCGTACCGGATTCAACCAATCGAGCCAGCGCGTCTTTGATTAGAGTCGCTGTCGCTGAGTCGTCATCGTCGCCAACCCAGGCATCGCTCAAATCTCCGAGTATGAACAGCGATTGCGCCTGCCTGGCTCTCTCACAGTAGCGTTCAAAGGCGTCACATAGATCCGGCCGCTGTGGGCTCAGATGCAGATCTGAGATAAACAGGCTATGCACAGTCATCGCGCGAAGACGCAGGGCTTGCTATTCGACGCTTGCTTTGTCGATAACAACGGTGTCGACCGGGACATCCTGGTGGCCATTGCGGCTGCCAGTTGCAACCGCTTTGATTTTCTCCACCACGTCCATGCCTTCCGAGACCTTGCCAAATACAGCGTAGCCCCAGCCTTGCATCGTTTTGCCTGAGTGGTTCAGAAAGTCGTTATCTGCGACATTGATGAAGAATTGCGCCGAGGCAGAGTGGGGGTCCGATGTGCGTGCCATTGCGACGCTGCCGACGGCGTTACTCAGTCCGTTGTCGGCTTCATTCTCTATAGGTGGGCGAGTTTGCGATTCCTGCATGGATGCGTCAAAACCGCCGCCCTGAATCATAAAGTTGTCAATCACTCGATGGAAGATTTTGCCGTCGTAGAAGCCCTCTTCGACATACTGCTGGAAATTGGCGGCGGTCTTGGGCGCATTTTCAAAGTCTAGTTCGATGCAAATATCGCCGTAGCTGGTGTTCAGTCGAATCATAAATGGTCTCTTCGGTTAGTTGCCGGTTAATGCCGGCTGGGGTATCGCATTAATGTGCAGTCTGTCGCCCCGAAGGGGGAGCAGCTTGGTTGTGCAGATTCCTGGAAAGTAATGATCTGAGTGCGTTGCTCGCGTCAGTGCCTGGTGTGTGAGCAGTGCACGCAACTGGATCCAGATCAGCGCTCCGCTCCGGGATCAATTGTCCGTTTCATCCGTTTTGAAATCAGGGAGTTTCGGTAAATGTTAATGTTCACGCCCACTGCCGGTGCAAACCAAAGCCGGCAACAAGAAGGCTCGCTATAATACTGTTTTTTCCTCAGAGATCAATTGTTCTACAGTGCTGTGGGTGAACATTCCGACCCCCAGACGTTGATCTTTTTGAGAATTTACCAAGACACGCTAGTTAATTGGAATAATCTGGAAATTAGATGAGTTTAGTGACAGATTCAGGCGAGGAGTTGCCTGAAGCCCCCCGAAAAAGACATTTCCTAAGGCAGATCATTGAGGATGATCTGGCGGGTCAGGGAGATCGAGGTCTGGTTGAAAATCTGGTGACCCGTTTTCCACCCGAACCGAATGGCTTTCTGCATATTGGCCATGCCAAGTCGATTTGCCTCAATTTTGGGCTGGCCCAGGAGTTTGCTGGCACCTGTAACTTGCGTTTTGACGACACTAACCCGGAGAAAGAAAGCGAAGAGTATATCCGCAGCATAAAGGAGGACGTTCGTTGGCTCGGGTTTGAATGGGCCGGCAGTGAGCGCTATGCGTCTGACTACTTCCAGCAGTTGCACGATTTTGCGATTGCACTAATCGAAAGCGGGCACGCCTATGTGTGTGATCTCTCTGCCGAACAGGCACGCGAGTATCGGGGAACACTGACCGAGCCAGGGAAGAATAGCCCCTACCGCGATAGGAGCGGTGCCGAAAATCTGGATTTGTTTGCAAGAATGGTCGCCGGCGAGTTTGATGAGGGAGAGCGAGTGTTAAGGGCCAAGATCGATATGTCATCGCCCAATATGAACCTGCGCGACCCCATCATCTATCGCATACGCAAGGTCAGACACCACCAGACGGGTGATCAGTGGTGTGTCTACCCGACATACGACTTCACGCACGGTCAGTCCGATGCGATAGAGGGCATTAGTCATAGTATCTGTACGCTGGAGTTCGAGGACCACCGACCGCTCTACGACTGGTTTATTGAAAACCTGCCTATTGCCGGGAAAGATGAGCGTCGACCCAGGCAGTATGAGTTTTCCCGCTTAAATCTCAATTACACGGTGACCAGCAAGCGCAAGTTAAAGCAGCTCGTCGATGCTCAGATTGTGAGTGGCTGGGATGACCCACGCATGCCGACGATTGCAGGGATGCGTCGACGGGGCTATTCGCCAGAGTCGCTTAGAAACTTTTGCGAAGCCATTGGGGTTACACGGGTAAACGGTGTCGTCGACGTTGCAATGCTGGAGTACGAGGTGCGTGAGTATCACAATTATCACGCGCCGCGCGCGATGGTGGTGATGAATCCGTTAAAAGTCGTCATCACCAATTACCCAGCGGGGAAAAGCGAGATATTGCAGGGAGCCAATCATCCGCAAAGGCCAGAAATGGGCAGCCGAGAGCTGAGTTTCTCCGGTGTGGTATACATCGATGCCGACGACTTTCGCGAGGAAGCGAATAAAAAGTTCAAGCGCCTGGTAGTAGGGAAAAAAGTTCGCCTGCGCAATGGCTATGTGATTACCGCAGATAGCTGCACCAAGGATAGTGACGGCAATATCATCGAAGTACAGGCGAGTTATGATCCTGATACGCTCGGGACTGATCCGGCAGATGGGGTTAAGCCCAAGGGTGTTATTCAATGGGTTGATGCGGCTACCGCGATTGATCTAACCGTCAACGTGTACGATCGCCTGTTTAGCGAGCCGAATCCTGAGGCGTTTGTTGATGAGAGTGGTCAGGAGGGATTTTTGTCCTGTGTTAACCCTGATTCACTTTCAGTCGTGAATGCCAAAGGTGAGGCCAGCCTGCGAAGAGCAGAGCCAGAACAGGTATTTCAGTTCGAGCGTGAAGGTTATTTCGTAGCTGACAGGTATCAGTTTAATGAGAATAACTGCGTATTCAATAAAACAATCGGTTTGCGAGACACCTGGGCCAGGATGGATCAGAGCTAGGCTCTAGGTCAAGTGCGTAAATCGCCAAACATAATCCAGTACCAAGAGAATGCCTGAACTTTATTTACACAACACGCAAAAGCGTGAAAAAGAAAAATTCGAGCCGATGGATCCCGGCGCGGTGACTATGTACGTGTGTGGCCCGACGGTCTATAACCGTGTGCACATTGGCAATGCGCGACCTGCGGTGGTGTTCGATGTGCTCTATCGTCTCTTGCGTTCCTTGTTTCCCAAGGTTGTTTATGCGCGCAATATTACTGATATCGACGACAAAATTATGAATGCCGCTCGTGCGGAAGGGGTGTCGATCGAATCCATTAGTGAACGCTATGCGGACGCTTATTTCGATGATATGAGCGCCTTATACAATCTGCTGCCTGACATTCAGCCCTATGCGACCCAAACTATCCCGGAAATGATCGCAATGGTGGAGACGCTCGTCGCGGGTGGTCATGCCTACGCGGTTGAAGAGGGAGAAGGCAAAGGTAATGTGTTGTTTGCCGTGGAGAGCATGGCGGACTACGGCAAACTATCGAACCGGAAGCTTGAAGAGATGCTGGATGGCGCGCGAGTGGAAGTCGCCAGCTACAAACGATATGCCGGTGATTTCATCCTATGGAAACCCTCGGCCGATGACGAACCGGGTTGGGATAGCCCATGGGGTAGAGGCCGGCCGGGCTGGCATCTCGAATGCTCGGCGATGATCGAGAAACACCTGGGTGAGACTATTGATATTCACGGTGGCGGTCGGGATCTGGTTTTTCCGCATCACGAAAATGAAGTCGCGCAAAGTGAGTGCGCTCATGGCGGGAAGCAATTCGTCCGTTACTGGATGCACAACGGCTATATCAATCTTGATGGCGAGAAAATGTCAAAGTCGCTGGGCAACTTCAGGATGGTTAACGAGCTTTTGCAGAATTATCATGGCGAGACGCTTCGCTATGCGCTGCTTAGTGCTCAATACCGCTCCGAATTGAACTTCAATCTCGATTTGCTCGACCAGGCCAAAGCGACGCTCGATACGCTATACAGCGCATTACAGTCAGCAGAAGATATTGGGCAGGATAGAACGCTGGATATTAGCCAGGAGCCCTTTTATCAGGCGCTGCTCGATGATCTCAATACGCCTGTTGCGTTGCGTGAGCTTCTAGCTATCGCTCGAGAGCTCAACAAAGCTGAGGGTGATGAGCGCATACTCCTGAAAAACCGCCTGTTGTCCTGTGCCAGTATGATTGGCCTGTGTAACCTTACGCCAGAGGCATGGTTTCAGCTGCGACTAGGGGATCAAGAAGGTTACTCGGATGCTGTCATCGATGAGCTGATTGCGGAGCGACAGCAGGCCAAACTCGATAAGAACTATGGGCGTGCCGATGAGATCCGCAGTGAACTCGAGGAGGCGGGCGTGGTGCTCGAAGATTCTCGTGAGGGCACGCGATGGCGATGGGCATAGCGCATCCTTGAGTTAGTGACCGAACGCGGCTGTTAGTCCAGCTACAGACGATTTTAAACGTGCTATGAAGTGGCAGGCTAAAGCGCTCAAAGAAGCGCGCAGTAACGGTTGGGAGATCCCCGTTATGGCGGAGCGTCTGTCAGGCTACGAGTCTGGTAAGCGTTGGTTCGGGCGCTACCACCATCCGGGCTAGAGAACGCTCGGACCAATCCAGTGCGGCGTTTTCTAAAGTTCAACGGACGGTGGTCGCTAGAGCTAAAAAACGCCAAACACTGGATTGTTTCGATCTTGACGTGCTACGAGTTCGAAGACACGAAAGCGATCGCGTCCGCTTGCCCGTAAAATAAATAGGATTCCTCTGAGCAGTCAAGTGTCACCGCCGAGGCAGGGGGAATCAAATCCGCAGTCTGCAAATCATCCTCTTGATCGAAAGCGATGCTTTCGAAACAGGCGATCGCGGGCTCTTCAGTACTCGATGCCAGTAGTCCCCAAAAGTCCACGCCGGGGCTTTGGGACGACTCGCCATCCAGAATCATGTCTGAAATGACAAGCAGGCCATCCTCGACAAAGTAGCTTGCTTCAAGTTGCGTACCATCGCAAAGCGTAGCTGCTAAGCCGCTAGTTGAAGCGTCGAATTCAAAAAACGTTTCCTGCAAACCATCGCTGCAATCCAGCTCCGTGTTGTACATGACAGTGCTGGCTCCCTCAGTCTCGAGACGATCCAGGTCAAACGGCGTGACGTCAGCGCTGGTAACGCTCTCAAAATCAGCGTCCACCGCTTCAAACTGGCTAAGGGCCGGCGTAATCGTAGCCGTGTCTGAGGAGCCGGTTTCGCCCCCGCTTGAGGATCCACCACCGCAGCCGGTGAGAACCCCGGCCAGGGCAACTGTGGTAAGTATTGAAATGCGATTCATAGTGATTTACCCAAAAAATTTAGATTCCGCATCGGCAGATGTTGGTCTGCCTAGCGCAGTTTGTATCTCAATGCTCTTCGAGCAAATCAGTCACGCTGATCGGCAGAAGCACGCGGTTGATGGTATGGATCAATCCATTTTGTGCCCGGATGTCGCCGCGCCCCAGAAGCAAGCGAGGGTTACGGATGCCGTCGTCTTCATCCTCGAGCTTGCGTCCTTCCGGAGAAATGTCTGCGTCAGCAAACAGCGTAGCGATGTCGTCACCGTTAACAACGCCTGTTAGCGACAAGGTTGAAGGTGAGACGTGGTAGAGCAAAACGCTGGTCAGTAATGGGATTGGATCTCCGTCGCCCA
This sequence comes from uncultured Pseudomonadales bacterium, assembly GCA_964504585.1. Lineage (GTDB taxonomy): Bacteria > Pseudomonadota > Gammaproteobacteria > Pseudomonadales > UBA7434 > UBA7434. Next base: position 14,596 of record CAZDEW010000060.1, read on the forward strand.
ATTCAGTCAGCGCGTCGACGATGAACTGGAAAGCCTCCGCTTCGTCAACGCCGTGATAACCCAGAGAACGCGCAAGCCTAATGAACGCAAGGTCATTCGGGGCGAACACCGTTAAGTCCTCCAGTGTAGAGAGGGCGGTAGCAAGCTGGGCTGCTTGAACAGCGTTGAGGAGCAGGTCAAAGTCGTAGCGATTGTGATCAAACGTGCCGCCACTGGCCGCGACGATATCGGTTACGGTACCTGTACCGAGGGGTGTGTTATCCAAATCCAGGGGAATCAAAACGCGAGAGATAGTGTGGATAACGCCATTGCTGGCTGGAATATTCGAGCGTCTCAGTATGATCCGTGGATTTTTTAGCTCAGGCTCAGCGTCGATAAGCTGGCGGTAGCGGGGAACGATACTCGTTCCGAGGAGTGTGTCTACGGAATCCAGCTGCCTGAGTTCGCCGAAAAACACGCTTTCATCGACAACGTGATAGCTCAGTATACTTGTAAGTAATGGTATCGGATCACCTTCGCCGAGCGCAGTCAGAGTCTCTACGATCGCGCTGAATGCACCCGCCTCATCGTAACCTTCGTACCCCAGATCGCGTGCGAGGCGGATGAAAGCTCTATCATTTGGTGCAAAAACAGTAAGGTCGGCGCCCTCGTCAGCAAGCAGGCCCTCAATCTCGGCAGTTAACACCGCCGTTAGGAGGATATCGTAGTCGCGCGGATCACTGTCAAACTCACCACCGCTTTGCAATACGATACCAGTGATTGTTTCGAGTTCATCGTCTTCTGTTTGTTCAGTGTCAATAAATCGCTTAAAGAATGCGTCGATCCAGCGCGAGTAGTCGTAGGCGTGGGTGGAGACACTGAAACTGAAGCTGAGTAGTAGAGTAAGGGATGTTACAATTCTGGAAATGGGTATGCTTTTCATCGTTAAAAAATTCCTGATGGCTTGAGAGTGTATTTGGTTAGCCCGAGAACGCGTGATATGCCTTGGCGTCGTGTGTCCGGAACCGTGTTGTTGTCCTCGTTGTCTTCGGGCTGCGTCACCCTTGCGAGCATAAGTGGCTCACTACGACGCGCTCATGGTTTGTGGCCAGTATGAGTACTCTACGGTTGAGGTTCGCTGCATAGAGACGTCAGTTTTGCGCGTTCTAATTTTGTTTTGCTACGGCTTTCTTAGGGCAGGAGATTTGCTCAGAAAGATAAACGTCAAAAAAATATTTCACGAAAATTTTATCCTTGGAGAGTGATCTTTTTTTTTGTTGGAACCAAGCAATCAAAAAGCATGCAACAAGATAGAAGGCATCGATTTTCTTGATTTTTTTCTGAGAAGCGCAGCACAACTATAGAAAAAATGAGATTTTTGAGTGATACAAACGAGTGCGATTCTCGTATCGTCGCGCTTAAGGCAGAGGGTCCTGTTGGCTTGTGAGCACATCGAAAATTGCTATAAACATTATTTGCGAGGAGGCATCAGATGAAGCTGGGAGAAAACTTCTGGAATTTCAGAGGCTCTTTTAAAGTCGCCGGCCTCGATATCGGAACCCATGCGTCACTGGTGAAGCTGCAAAGTGGTGACTTCGTGCTGTTGGATTGCTATAGCTTTAGTGCAAAGCAACAGCGTGAGATCGAACAGTTGACAGATGGAGGCGAGCGCTTATCAGCGGTGATCAATTTGCATCCCTTCCATACTGTGCACTGTGAAGAAATATTCAGGCGCTTCCCCAATGCTGCACACTATGGCACGCAAAGACACCACGAGAAACTTTCTCACTTGAGCTGGGAGAGCCAGCGTAGCGAGGAATTTGCCCAGCATAATCCTTTTCTAGGGGATCTTGAGTTTACTGTGCCACAAGGCGTTGACTTTATTTCTGCGAATGAGTCGATTCACTTTAGCTCGATTCTGGCCATACATGATCGGAGCAAAACCTTGCATGTGGACGATACGCTGATGTTGACCAAAGCCCCCGGTCCTCTGGCGCCAGCGCTAGGGAAGCTTGGCTTATCAGGGCTGATCCAGTTTCATCCAACATTGCCGCTTGCCCTCGAAAGACGCGCCGGTGCGGTTGATGCTTTTCAGGACTGGATCGACGAATTGCTGCAGCTGACGGATTCCGTCAAGACGCTTTGCGCGGCGCATAAAGGCGTGATCTCGGCGGAAAGGGGCTTGGCGTCAAGGATCAGGCTGGCCAGGCGTTTGGCAACACCAATTCTGGTTCAGCATCGCCTCCGTTTTGGCTAGCGGGCTAGCTGCAGAGAGTTAAATTGCCAGCGAGTGGCTCCAGCACCGTAATTTAGCCTGCCATCTTCTGATTTAACCCACCCGCGATCGTAGTATGATGAGCGCTTGGTCGCTATTAATGTAGTCTTGCAGCAGTGAATCTCTCTATTTATCAAGTTGATGCGTTCGCCTCTCGTCCTTTCGAAGGGAACCCGGCTGCTGTTGTACCCTTGAGTGGCTGGCTACCGGACAGCGCGATGCAGGCCATTGCAGAAGAAAATAATCTGGCCGAAACAGCTTTTTTTGTCGCCACTGATAGCGGATTTCATATCCGTTGGTTCACGCCCGAGCGAGAAGTTCAGCTTTGTGGTCATGCAACACTTGCTGCAGCACACGTTCTCTATAAGCACATGGATTACGAAAGCGAGCTGATCAGGTTCGATTCGCTATCAGGAGAGTTGCTGGTGATGCGACAACGGCAACAGGATGAACTACTCACACTGGATTTTCCATCGCAGCCGGCTGCACCATGCGATCTGGAGGCGACGTTGATAACCGCTCTGGGTGTAGAACCTGAGGGTTGTTATGGCGGAGAAGATTATCTCGCTGTGCTTGAGAGCGAACAGCAGCTGGTAGATCTTCAGGTCGATATGGGCATGCTTGCTCAGCTCGATCGCCGGGGCGTTATTGTGACTGCACCGAGCGCGCAGTATGATTTTGTCGCACGTTTTTTTGCCCCAAAATTTGGCATACCTGAAGATTCGGTTACCGGCTCTGCCTATACTCAGCTCACGCCCTATTGGTCAAAAAGACTTGGCAAGACCCGATTGTCAGCCAGACAGTTATCGAGCCGGGGTGGTGACGTTTACTGTGAGCAACGAGAGGATCGAGTCTGGATTTCGGGTTCAGCAGTGACTTACCTGCTGGGTCAGATTAGCTTGCCCGATCGTTGACGTAGGCATATGCACTCGCCGGTGTGTCGATGTTGTAGTTGCTTAAAACAGTTGCCTAAAACAGTTGTTTGAGACAGTTATTTGAAACGGTTGTTTGAAGTGTTTGCTTGAAAGGAAAGTTAGAATAAACGTGTGATCTGAGCGTAAACCTCCTGCCAGTTACTAACAAAATTGTGGAATCTCCATTGAATGTTGAGAGCAATAGTCTTCAACCGACACTGGTTGGCGATTTGGTAACAGTTAGGCCGATTCGATTCGATGATTGGCGGGAGATGTATTCGGTGGCCTCCGATCCTGCCGTTTGGGCTTTACATCCCGTGCGAGATCGGTACAAGGCAGAAATCTTTCGAGTCTTCTTTGACGAGGCGGTTCGTTGCGGTTCTGGTTTTTCCATTGTCGATAACCAGACGGGCACTGTTTGTGGTTCGAGCCGCTACTATGGACTGGATGTTGGCAAGGCAGAGATAGAAATTGGCTGGACGTTTCTAGGGGTTGATTATTGGGGTGGTGCCTACAACACGGAGCTTAAAAATCTCATGTTGGAGCACGCATTTGGTATCGTCGATCGCGTTATCTTCTGGGTCGGTGCGGATAATGTTCGCTCTCGGCGAGCCATGGAAAAGCTGGGAGCCCGATTAAGATCGGGGACGCATACGAGAGCGCTTTCTGGTGACACACCCTACGTGATTTATGAAATAGAGCGTACGGCGCGCGGATGATGATATTCAGCTGAAGCTGCATTGTTGCAATAATGCAAACTAGTGTTGGTCGACAGCCACCATACGATAAATTTAAACGAGAGAGTTCAATGAAATTTAGCAATCGAATTACAGATTTGCTGGGCGTGCAAACACCTATCTTGCAGGCACCCATGGGTTGGATTGCGCGTTCGCAGCTGGCGTCCGCGGTATCGAATGCGGGGGCGCTAGGCATTATCGAAACCTCGTCGGGGGAGCTGGACAATATCCGAGCCGAAATTCTAAAAATGCGCGAACTTACGGATTGCCCTTTCGGCGTCAACATAGCGCAGGCTTTCGTCAGGGATCCGGAGATCGTTCAGTTCGTGATTGATCAGGGCGTTAAATTTGTGACGACCTCTGCCGGTAATCCAGAGCGCTTTACGGCGCAACTAAAAGACGCGGGACTCACAGTTTTTCACGTGGTTCCAACGCTGGACGCCGCCATTAAAGCCGTCAATGCCGGGGTCGATGGATTGGTTGTCGAAGGCGGCGAGGGCGGCGGATTTAAAAATCCCAGAGACGTCGCAAGTATGGTGCTGCTGCCATTGATTCGTTCAAAGGTCGATGTTCCCATCATCGCTGCTGGCGGCTTTGTCGATGGTGCGTCGATGGCTGCTGCATTTGCCCTCGGTGCTGAAGGCATTCAGATGGGTACACGTATGGTCTCTGCAGCCGAGTCGCCGGTAAACGACGCATGGAAACAGGCCATTGTCTCTGCGGCGGAGACCGATACAGTATTTCTCAATCGAGCGAAAGGCCCCGGCCTTCGCGCGCTGAGAACAGAGAAAACATCGAAACTAGAACACGCAGTCGACGCCAATATAATGGCCGAGTTTGCGAATGTTCAAAAGCTCTATTTTGGTGGGGATATGGAGGCGAGTATTGCGCTGACTGGCCAGGTCGCCGGTCGCATAGAATCGGTGAAACCGGTTGCTGAGATCATTGATGCGGTATGCCGAGAGTTTTTTGAAAGTATTCGAAATTTGTCAGAGAATTATCTAAGGAACCTCTGATTTATTCCATGATGGCCGAGACAGAGACTTTTGCACCCCAGGGTGGCCTCTCTTGCTGCGCAATTCACCTTC
>CAZDEW010000061.1:0-19587 GCA_964504585.1 uncultured Pseudomonadales bacterium
CCATGACGAAAGCCGATGGAAACCGTGGGCGTCGAGTAAGCCAGTAAATTACCGCGACGATCGACTATTTCACCCCTGATCCCGGGTACTGCGCTATCACTCACCAGGCGCCGGTCACTTGCCTGCTGCAAGTGCTGACTACCGCTTTCGGTCGTCGACAACTGCAAGTAGAGCAGGCGTAGCACGAGCGCCGCAAGCAATAGCAGGCCCACGACAACAATCGCGGCAAAACGCCAGCGTTCAGCAGCCTGCACGCCAGCCCCCTTTTATAGCAAGCCGCAAGACGCGCAGCGATTTATTCAACCTCGTTACACTCACTCTCAAAACCTGATTGTTACTCTCTCTTCAGGTGCAACCATTCCCAGCTCCCCTCTTGCCCGCTGCTCGATTTCGGCGGGAGTGACCCAGGTACTATGTTCGATGCGCAGCTGACCTTTGAGCTTCTCTAATCTGAGCTGCTGCTGATAGGCATTCTCAACTTCCGCATAAAGGGTGCGCGCAGTAAAGCTCTGGTTTGTCACAACAACGGCACAGAGCATCGAGATAACCAAAAAAATACCGGCAACGATTTTTAACAAGCGAAACCAACCTCACTGAGACAATAGATACCGGTGACAGACACCAGACCGAGCTGACAGCTAAAGCTTCTCTGCAACTCGCAATATCGCAGAGCGTGCCCTGGGGTTGCGCTCAAGCTCATCCGCTTTCGCCCGCTGCGCGCCCCCCAGCTGCCGCATCGTGCGCCCCATTTCGCTTTCACGGAGCGGAATCCCGCTCAAAGACTCTTGCCCCCGCGCAGCATCTCGAATAAAGCGCTTCACTATCCGATCCTCAAGAGAATGAAAGCTGATGACTGCAAGCCTCCCACCTGGCGCCAACAAGTCGATGATGTCCGCAAGCAAACGGCGAACCTCTCCAAGCTCGTCGTTGATATGTAGGCGTATTGCCTGAAAGCTCCGGGTCGCCGCGTGAATCTTGCTTTTATGCCTTACACGCGCGGGAATAACTCGCTCGATAAGCTGGGCCAGTTGCAAGGTGCTCGTCAGCTGGACCCGATCTCGCTCCTCGACAATAGCCCGTGCGATTCGCGCAGCAAAAGGCTCTTCGCCAAGCTGGCGCAAAACTGTCGCGATCTCCGCACTATCGGCGGAGGACAGCCACTGGCCGGCAGTTTGACCCTCTTCATTATTCATTCGCATATCCAGAGGACCGTCACGCATAAAGCTGAAGCCACGGCTCGCATCATCAAGTTGCGGTGATGAAACACCGAGATCCAACAATACGCCGCTGACCTGACCCAACAACCCTTCGCCCTCTATGACGTCTCTGATCCTTGAAAAGGAAGCGTGAATCGGCCGTAGCTGCGAGAACTGCTGCGTAAGGCGTGTAGCAACCTGAATCGCTGCAGTATCACGATCAAATGCATAAAGCCGCGCATCTCCTTGCAATTGCTCTAACAGTTGGCTGCTGTGGCCACCACGCCCGAAGGTGCCATCAACATAGATACCCGATCTGTCGCTTAGCCACGCCTCCAATACTTCTGCAGACATAACCGGCAGATGCTCTCCATGAACATCACTCACGACCTAGCGATCCGCTTTCTTTAGATCGCTGAAAAGCTTGAATCCCGATTCCGCCTCTTCACGCCAGTCGTCTTCATTCCAAAGTTCAAAATGATTGCCGCGACCAATTAGCACTGCCTTTTTTTCCAGACCGACGCGATCTACCAGATGCTGCGGTAACAGTAAGCGGTGGTTGGCATCGACAAAAACGTCCTCAGCCATTGCCATCAAAAAGCGTTCGATCTCGTCATTCTCTCCATTGCCCAGCAGACCGGTACTAAACTCCTGCTCCAGCAAGTCCCAACGCGGCCTTGGAAAAAGCCTGAGAAATAACCAGTTACTTTGCCCGATCGTGCAGACCAGCTTATTTCCGCAGCAGCGGAGCAACTCCTCACGGTATTTGGCCGGAACCGCAATCCTGCGCTTCTGGTCAATACTGACACTGCTGTGGCCGACGAAAGACATGACTGAAAAGCGGAGAGAACAAACTCAAGCGCTGATGATAAATTGATCTTACTGAGTGAATATCGCCCTATCAGGACCTTAAAAATCGCGATTTATCAACACTTTCTCCCACATCACCCTCCGTATATGGCACATCGGCCCACTATAAGATCCACCATGGACACATGCAATATGGCCTGGCAGCCTGTGGCTGGCGCCTGAAAATTGACTAACTTGTGAACGAAAACGAGGGAAAGGAAATATCTCAGCGTATCAGTCAGCTAAATATGACCCTTAATGTTTTACTTTAAGTTGGAGGGGTTGAGCGAATTTTACGCAGTAAAATTACCGCAAATCTGGTTGCCTAAGGTGAACTACCGAGCAGCTTGGTGCCGCGATCGGCTGGCCTCACTGAATGGGCGGAGCAATCATAAGTTTGCGCCTGTTTTTTAAGCGAATTCGATCTGATAGCCGAGCTCACGAGCAAAGGCTGCTGCGATCATTTCGGCCAGCGCAGGCCTGCTCGGCAAGTGGGCGCAGCATTCGGCCATTTGCGTAACCTCGAGGTCCGGGAAACCACAGGGGTTGATATGCGTGAACGGCTCGAGCGACGCATCATAGTTTAGACATAGGCCGTGGTAGCTTTTACCGCGGCTGATGCGCAAGCCTATCGACGCTACTTTTTTATTCTTTACGTAAACCCCGGGAGCCTCGCGATCGCCTGCGGCTTCAACCCCACATTCTTTCATCACCGCTACGATGACATTTTCCAGCGCGACCACACACTCTCTAACAGTTAACTTAAGCCTTGCGATATCAGCGAGAAAATAAATCATAATCTGGCCGGGCCCATGATAGGTGACCTGCCCGCCTCGGTCGGTTTTTACAACAGGAATCGTCGCCGAAGGCAAGATATGCTGGATATCGCTAGCCTGCCCCAGTGTATATACCGTGCTCAAGCAGCCAGATTTCATCGGTGGTCGATGCGTCCCTGCCACGCGTAAAGCTTTGCATAGCCTGAAGCACTTCAGCGTATGCTCTGGTGCCTGTAGCACCCGACGCAGCTCTAGCTCCTCGGTTTTCTACACCTGTTTGCCGGGAGTCCCGATCGAGATAATCGCGAACAATCAAGGTAGGCATATCAGCCTACCCGCAGGGTCGTAGCACGACAGCCTTATACCTATCAGATATAGAGTAGTGTTAGCACGCGCATGCATCGTATTGGTGTTGGCTATGTGGTGGCTATGTGGTGGCTATGTAGCGGCTATGCAATGGCTATAGAACCATCTTAACCGCTGAATTTTTTTTGAGTTCTGCATACAAGGCAGCGAGCTGATCTTTACCTGTCGCAGTAATAAACACGGTGACTGAAACAAAGCGGCTCTTCTTACTCGCTTTTACCGTAGAACGACCTGCATCAAGATTGGGATCAAAAAGTCGCAAGGTTGCCTCAATCTGCTGCTGAAAGCCCTCTACATTTTCGCCCAATACTTTGATCGGGTAATCGCAAGGAAACTCGATTTTCGGTTCATCGCCAGAACCGCCAGAAGCAACACCACCAACAATCAACTCGCTCAAAATGATAGCCCTGCTTAGCTTTCCAGACCGATCAGGCCTCTAACCATCAAGACCAACTGATCCCAGCTGCGCGATAAAAACCCGGCCTGCTCTACACTGTTTAATGCCAACAGAGGTCTGCGCTCCAGGAGTTCTCCGTCTAGCATGATCTTGAGCACACCAAAGCTATCGCCCGCATTGACCGGCGCCAAAATCTCTTTATCAATTTCCATAACGGCTTCCAGATTGTCCCGCTCGCCTCTGGGTACCGTCAGCGTTAGCGGCTTCTCCAACATTAAACCCACCGTTTCGGACTCGCCGCCCCACACCACTGCATCTGCAAGCTTGTAACCAGCGTCATATAGAGCATGCGTTTCAAAATAACGAAATCCGTAGCGCAGCAGTTTCTGGGTTTCCTGTTCACGTGCCTTGGCACTATTGGTATCCATTACCACCGATATCAAGCGCATGCCGTCCTTCTCGGCCGAGGCGACCAGACAATAACCGGCCTCATCAGTATGTCCTGTTTTGATGCCATCAACATAGCGATCTCGCCAAAGCAGACCATTTCGGTTTGCCTGCGTGATATTGTTATACGTGTACTCCTTTTGCGAATAGAGGCCGTACTGCTGCGGAAAACGATTAATTAATTCCCGCGCCAGAATGCTCATATCGCGCGCCGTAGAAAAATGTCCGTCGGCTGGCCATCCCGTCGCATTTTGGAAATAGGTATTGTTCATGCCTAACAAAAATGCCTGCTGATTCATCAGCTCCGCGAAACCCTCTTCACTGGCGCCGATATACTCGGCCACAGCGACACTTGCGTCATTGCCCGACTGAATCACAACGCCCTTGAGCAATTCCTGCAAAGGGACGTCGGTGCCTTCACGCACGAACATTTTTGAACCGCCCATCTTCCAGGCTTTAACACTAATTGGGACTTCATCTGCGAAGGTCACTGTGCCTTTCTCAATCTCTGAAAAAGCGAGAAAAACCGTCATAATCTTGGTGAGGCTCGCCGGAGGCAGCTGCTCATCGGCCATCGACTCAGCGATCACGTGCCCACTGTTCGCATCAATGAGAATATAGCTGCCGGCAGCAACTTGAGGCGGGCTTGGCACCATTGCCAGTGATAAGCCACTGATGGAAACGCCAGCAAAAAACACGGCAAGGCAGAATACGACTCGCTGAAAAAAGCGCCCTCCGACAGCTTGCCGAGGGGCACTCTTCAAAACCATAGCCCGCAATCTAACAGCTATTGCAAGCGGCGCTTCTGACAGAAAACTAAACTCTATATTTCTCATTATTCCCCGGTAAATTCGCGCGATAGTTTTTTGCGGTAGAAACTTACGCTCCCCACTCTTTCACAGTCTTTTAAAAGAAGCTCTTAACAACATTGGCTTAAAAACAATCGCTTCACAATAATGACTGGATATCCATTGCTGATAAGAGTTCATTGGCAAGCGATTAGCGATGCCTTAATGGTATATTGCTGCTGTTTTAGCATTAACAGTGTTAACGGTGTTAACAGTTCGGCAATAACAACGCCATGACTCAACGTAGCTTGTACCACGACTCACAATCACTCGCCATATCCGACTGTCGTAAGCTCATGCCAATCGCGCATCGCAAAAAAGCCGAATTAAAGAACAGTCTGCCACCCAGTAAAAGCTGAAATTATCACGCTACTGATGTGACTTTGAGCAGATTCTCTAAACCACCACACAGCGAGCTATCAACCATCGCTTATGGTATAAATTTTTCCAAAGCGCGCCAGCAAGGGGTGCTGCATCAGCTGCGTTGCCTTCGCCTGCGAGGCAATTGGTCCCAGCCGCAATCTATACCATGGCCGCTCTTGTCCCGCCCGAAAATACGGATACAAACCCACCGCGTAGTGAATATCATTGGCCAGCAAGGCTTTGCTCAATCGCTGCTGCTCTGGCTCTGCGGTCGACAGCTGACTGTAGGTGGCGAGCTGAATGTAGATAGAACCCGCAGCGGATGCAGCATGATTAGTGGCCGGCTCGGCAACAGCGGTTATAGCGGGCTTTGAATCAGCACCTTGGCTGGTCCGTCCGCCTGCGGATCCATTCGAAGCACTAGCTGCCTGACTGGATACCACCGGATAGGAGTTAGACGTCGTGGGCGGTCGATTGGCTTGACAGGCGTGGTCGCCGGCCCAGCGCGCATAGTCAAAGTTTTCGGGGTCCAATACTGCAATTTCAACTCTGGCCGTGCCCTTGGCGAGAATGCCGAGCTTTGTTGCTGCAGCGTAGGATAGATCAATAATGCGGCCGCTAATAAACGGGCCTCGATCATTAACGCGTACGATTACTCGGCGTTGATTGTCCAGATTTTTGACTTCAACGTAAGATGGCAACGGCAAATGCTTGTGGGCGGCTGTCATCTGATACATGTCATACCGTTCGCCGCTAGAAGTGGGGTTGCCGTGGAATGCAGTGCCGTACCAGCTGGCTTCACCGCGCTCTCGGTACCCCTTTACATCGCGCAAGACTCGGTATGTTTTACCCTTAACCGTATACTTTTCAGGATTACCTCGCGCGCCAACGACTTCAACGCGAGGAATTGCATTCTCGATACTACAAGCTGCAAGCGTCTTACCCGGTGCACCGTCTCGCTTATACCGGGGTATTGTCTCCGGAAAAAAGCTGCAGGCCGTGACGACCATCGCCAGCGACAGTAATACACCGCGATTTAGCAGCGCTTTTAGGGCAAAAGCAGAGTTCATTGAGCGCTCGCCAACTGGAGCTCCTGACTGAGCAGGTAAACCGCCATTGCATACTTGGTCCTTGGGTTGTAGCGGCTAATCACATAGAAATTTTGTAAGCCCAACCACATCTCATCACCATCACTGTCATTAAATCGAATCACCCGCGCCGGGGTTTCATCAGATAGGCCGAGTTTGCTTGCCGAATCACTGCTATCGAGCTCAAACCCTTGCTGTTTGAGTGCACCCCACGTGGTGTCCGGCTTGATGCCTTTGGTTTTCAGCGTTAATTTAGCGGAGTCCTGATGCCTGAGCTGTGCGGTTACGGGATCGCCCGCTTGCCAACCGTGATGCTCAAAATAGTGAGCAACGCTGGCGATTGCGTCTGCTGCATCAAAAAGATCGACGGCGCCGTCACCGTTCCCATCAACGGCCAGCCGGCGGTAATTGCTTGGCATAAACTGGCTCATACCCATTGCGCCCGCGCGTGAGCCCGCTACCGCATCGACCTGCCAGCCTTTTTCGCGCGCAAGCAAGATAAACTCGGTCAGCTCACTGGTGAAAAATTTGCCGCGCCGGGGATGCTCGAAGGCCAGCGTTGCAAGCGCATTCAGCACATTCGCCTTACCCGTGTAACCACCGTAGTTAGTCTCTACACCAAGTATTGCTGTCACAATGTGGGGAGGCACCCCAAAGCGGCGCTCTGCATCGCTCAAGAGCTCTGCGTGTGCCTGCATAAACTCCACGCCTTTCTCGATGCGCCATTCATTCAGAAAGCTCTTGCGATAGGCTGTCCAGGTTTTAGTTTTTTCCGCCGCATTGGCCATACCATCCAGAATTTTCTGATCCGGCTCGGCTTTGCGCAACACAGCCTCGACCTCAGCGCGGGTAAAGCTATGCCCGTCAACCAACGCATCGATGACCTTAGCCGCTTTGGGATGGCTGCTATAGTCGGCATAAGCCGCAGTGCAAAAAACCGTAAGTGAAAGAGCTGAAAAGGCCGTAAAGGCTGAAAAAGCCGAAAACGCTTTAACGAGTTTACCCGGCAGGGCAGAGAAAACTGTACGGCTGCGCCCCAGACTGATTTTCCGTTGCAAATTGTTACTCAATACTCTCATAAGTAATGTCTTCTAAATCGAATTCTCAATCCCGAATCATCGTCAGCAACGACACGCTCAAAGCGCCGCCTTGGGGAAAACACCAAAAACCAGGCTTTAGATGCGATCCGTCGGCCTGAGTTCAGTGCGCCAACGCAACATTCAAGCAAAGACAGGTCGTATGCACTAGCGACTGGACTCGGCGTGAACAGCCATCATGAAACCAAAACTCGCGATCATAGTAACCATTGCAGTACCGCCGTAACTCACCAGCGGTAGCGGTACGCCGACCACGGGAAGGATACCGGAAACCATTCCCATGTTCACCAACACGTAAATAAAAAATGTAAAGGTGAGGCTGCCGGCAAAGAGCATAGAAAATCGTCCATTCGCTGCAAGTGCAATCTGGCAGCATCGAAGCACGATCAACATGTACAAGGTAAGCAGCGCAAACACACCGAGCAAGCCAAACTCTTCAGCCAGCACTGCAATAATGAAATCGGTATGGCTTTCAGGGAGGAAATCGAGATGCGATTGGGTTCCGTTCAACCAGCCTTTGCCCGTCCACCCACCCGAGCCAATAGCCGTCTTCGACTGGATAATGTTCCATCCGGCACCGAGTCGATCACTTTCGGGGTCAAGCAGCGTGAGAATGCGCTGTTTTTGATAGCCCTTGAGCACATACATCCAGATTGGCCAGGCTGCCGCCAATACCAAAGCGATAAAACCGAAGATAATTGACCAGCGCAAGCCTGCCAACCAGATCACCAGCAGACCCGACACGCCGATCAGCAGTGATGTCCCAAGATCGGGCTGACGCGCGACAAGCAAAAAGGGCACGACAACGATTAACGTTGCAACCACCAGGTGCCTCAGCTCCAATGGACTTGGGACGCGCGCCAGATAAGCTGCGACCGTCAGTGGAACAGCGAGCTTCATAAGCTCAGAGGGCTGAAAGCGAAACAGGCCCAGCAGGCTGATCCAACGCGTCGAACCATTGACCTCGACCCCGGCAAAGAGCACAGCCACCAGCAACAGGCTGCCAGCCACATAGGCGAGTGGCGACAATGCCTGTACAGTTTTTGTAGCGAATTGGGCAACGACAGCGAGCCCGGAGAAGGCAATCGCCAGATAAACCACCTGCCGTTTGATCCGCGTAATATCGCCACCAGACGCACTATAGAGCACAAACAGACCATAACCGGCAACCAATAACAGCAATGCAAGCAGCACCGGATCGATTCGCAGCCTTTGAGACCAGCGCGATTCCGAGCCAACAAAAGCCCCGCCCGGCAAGTTGCGTTGAAACTCCGTTGGCATTTCAACCGGCCTCTCGACTTGTTTCGCTCAGGGATGCATAGAGCGCGCCGGGATCAGAGCCCCGATTATTTTTTCGTGACCTCGGCTCAGTCTCCATGTACCAGTCGAGTACCTGCCTGGCAACGGGCGCCGCGGTTGCACCGCCACTCCCGCCGTTTTCAATAATCACGGCCACAGCTACTTCAGGTTTTTCCAGCGGTGCAAAACCAACAAACAGCGCGTGGTCGCGTTTGCGTTCTGCAATTGCCTCTTCATCGTACTCCTCACCCTGCGGGATGCCGATCACCTGCGCAGTGCCAGTCTTGCCGGCAAATTTGTAAGCGGCGTCAACGCCAATCGATTTTGCCGTTCCTTTAATGGAATGGACGACATCGCGCATGGAATCATGAATTTGCTGCCAGTGATCGGCAGTCACACTGGCCAAGGCTCGCTGACCGGCCTCAGAGGGTACGACCGGCAGTTCAGAAGTGTCCGCTTCAACACTATCAACGAGCCCACGATTACGCACCAGATGCGGCACAATCGCTTTGCCACGCGTTGCAACCACGCTGGTCGAGATCGCCAGTTGCAGCGGCGTCGTCAGCATATAGCCCTGACCAATGCCGACATTAAGCGTTTCGCCCGGAAACCAGCTGGACTTTTTGACGCTGCGCTTCCAGGTTCTGGAGGGCACAAGGCCTGAGGCCTCACTGGTTGAATCGATTCCACTTTTGCGACCGAGTCCAAAGTGTTCCATAAATGGGTGAATGCGATCGATACCGAGATTGAACGCCATATCGTAGTAATAAACATCGCAACTTTGTACGATGGCATCGTGCAGATTGATGCGCTCGGCGTGACCGCTGCGTTTCCAGTCTCGATAGAGGCGGTCATCGTTGGGCAGCTTGTACCAGCCCGGATCAGCAACGGTCGTAAACTCGCTCACCACGCCATGATGCAAACCCGCGAGACCAAGAATTGGCTTGATGGTAGAGCCTGGTGGGTACTGCCCCTGCAGGGAGCGGTTAAACAAGGGCAGTTCTATGGACTGGCTTAGGGCCCGATACTCAGATTGACTGATGCCTTTTACGAAAGCGTTGTTGTCAAAGGATGGCGTACTGACCATCGCCAGAACGGCGCCGCTGTTAACATCCATAACAACGACAGAAGCTCGCCGGTCGCCCAGCAACTCGTGGATACGCCGCTGCAGTGAGGCGTCGATCGTCATCACGACATCTTCGCCCGGCGAGGATCCCTCGCTCTCCAGCACCCTGAGAATACGGCCATGCGCATTACTCTCGACGTGCTGAGCACCGACTTCGCCGTGCAGCACATCCTCGTAGTAACCCTCAATACCCAGCTTTCCAATGTGACTGGTCGCGGCGTAGTTACGGGCGCTGACCTCGTCGCCCAGAATACGCTTTTGTTCTTTGGCGTTAATCCGCCCAACGTAACCCAGCAGATGTGAAAACGCTTCGCCCTGCGGATAGTCGCGCGTGAGCTGCGCAACGATTTCAACGCCCGGCAAGCGATAGCGATTCACAGAGAATCTGGAAATTTCATCTTCACTCAGCTTGAACAGCAGCGGAACGGATTGATAGGGCTTGCGCTGGTTCACCAGAGCAAGAAACTTTTCTACAGCATCTTCACTGATGTCAAACAGCTGCTGCAGGTCACCGAGCGTCGCATCGAGGTCCTTAATGCGCTCCTTGGTCAGCACCAGACTGTACGTCGCCTGATTTTGCGCTAACACAACACCATTGCGATCGTAGATTAGCCCACGCTTGGGCGCTGCAGGTAAGGTGTGGATTCGGTTTCTATCGGATGCCGTGGAAAAATAGTCGAAGTTAACGACTTGCAGGCTCATGTAGCGCCAAAGCAGGATTAGGCTTAGGAGTATCGTCGCAATCAGGCTCAGCGTAAGCCGACTGCGGAATAGCGTCGCTTCTCTCGCGCTATCCCTGATTCGACTGTTTTCGACTCGCATTTAGCGCAGTACCTAATGTTAGAAGAACGTTCTGCAACAACCAGTATAACTGGACAGCCAACCTGCAAACATGAGCAAGCACGCGATGCGCTTGCATAATGGGGATCTGGCCTACTCTCGGTGATAGGGGTGACCATGATTAATGGACCACGCGCGATACAACTGTTCCGCAAGAATCACCCGCACCAGCGGGTGTGGAAAGGTCAGCGGTGAAATTGCAAGCGTTTCCCCAATCTGAACTTTTTGCGCGCCTGCAATTTGCTTCAGATCCGGCGACATGCCATCTGCGCCCCCGATCAGAAAACTCACATGGCTACTTTGCTCGAGCCAGCCCTCAAGGCGCTTCGCAAACGCAGCGCTCGATCTGAGCTGTCCTCTCTCATCGAGCACGATGGCAAGACTTCTCTCGGGTACCGCCTTCAGCAGCTTCTGTGTTTCAATCTGTTTTATCTTGTCAATGGACCGGGTCTTGGCGCGAACTTCAGGGGCAACATCGATCCAGTTAAGACTGTATTCCTTACTCAATCGCCGGCTGTACTCTTCGCAACCCGCTACGACCCAGTCGGGCATTTTCGCAGCGATCGAAACGATTGAAATACCCACAGCGCACTAGCTCCAAGCTCAAAAGGCGACCATGCAAGCGGTCTAGCCCTCGGTTTCGGCATCTTCCTCGATTTGAGGCCTCACCCGCCATAGAGACTCCAGATCATAAAATCTGCGGGTCTCGGGCATCATGATATGGACAACCACATCGCCGAAGTCCACCAGCATCCATTCCGCGCTATCTTCACCCTCAACGCCAATCGGCCTGACCCCCTGCTCCTTGAGCTTCACATTGACGTGATCACCCAGCGACTTCACATGGCGATTGGAGGTGCCGCTGGCAATGACCATCCAGTCGGCAACTGAGGTGACGTCACCCACATAAAGCGCCCTGATGTCTTTCGCCTTCAAATCGTCCAGCGCATCAATAATTAATTCTTTCGCGTCTTCAGCTTGCAATGTGGTTCTCGTCGATGTGAATTCAGGCCAGATAAAGCTTGTTTGACTTTATATACGACCAGACCTGCGCGGGCAAGGCAGCCTGTAACCAGTCTTGAACCGGGCCAGCTAGCTCGCTTGAAACAGCGCTATCGTATATCGCCAGAGCCGCACGAACAATTGAGGATGACAGAGGCCACTGCGTAAGTTCTGCACAAACTACGACTCCGTTGACATCCATCTCGGCCAGCGACTTGCCAGCAGCCCGCTGACCGGCGCTGCGCAGCACCGACGCGACTTCGGGGCTGGCACCCTCCGTTTCCAGTAATTCATGCAGCAGCCGTTCACTCGCATCGCAGCCACCTGCCGGTTCCTCAGCTTGCTGAGCGCCGGACAAGTCTTTGAGCATTGCAGCCCAGTCAATCTCGCTGGTGAGTTTGCGCTGGCCGGGGCGCCGCACGATGAGCAGATTCGAGAAAAGCAAAATGTCTTGCCAGCGCTCCCAGCGATGCAACTCGCCCAGCACATCACTGCCGACAATGAAAAAGAGAGGGGCGCCATTCGCAGTGGCACGGTGGCGCCTGCAGGAGTCCACGGCGTAGGAAGGTGCCGACGATTTCATCTCGTAAAGATCCAGACAGACATCCGACAGTCCGGAAAATGCAGCCCGCAACATCGACAGACGGCTTGCATCATCGACATTGAAACGCTTGCCCAGGGCGTGCTGCCCGCAGGGCATAACCCGTATCTGCGCAAAGCCAAGGCCTGTGGCCAGCTCTCTCACCATGGCGAGGTGCGCCCTGTGTACCGGGTCGAAACTACCGCCGTACAGAGCGATCGGCGCTGATGACTGAAAACCCTGAGCTACGGCTTCTCTAGTCAAACCCTGATCTGTCCGGTGCCGAGAACGACATATTTCTCTGAGGTCAGCCCCTCCAGCCCCACCGGTCCACGCGCATGGATCTTATCGGTTGAGATACCGATTTCGGCACCCAGACCGTATTCAAATCCATCGGCAAATCGTGTCGATGCGTTGACCATCACCGAGGACGAATCGACCTCGCGCAAGAAGCGCATGGCTGCCGGGTGGTCATCGGTAATAATCGATTCCGTGTGCTGCGAGGAATAGCTGTTGATATGCGCAATGGCCTCATCGAGTGACTCGACCAGCTTGACCGCCAGAATTGGCGCGAGAAATTCTTCGGCCCAATCCCCTGCAACGGCCTGCTTAATCGTAAGCCCGGCGGGCACATCGAGCTCTGCGATCAGCGACTGCGTCTTTTCGCAGACTCGAAGCTCGAGCTGGTGTTCCGCAAAACCTTTAAGCAGCGCTGGGAGCAGGTCGCGCGCAACCGCGCTCGACAGCAGCAGTGACTCTGTCGTATTGCAGGTGCCATAACGCTGGGTCTTGGCATTGATGGCAATGTCTACCGCCATGGCCGGATCCGCGCGATCATGGATATAGGTGTGGCAATTGCCATCCAGATGCTTGATCACATTAACCGTAGCGTCGCGACTGATTCGCTCAATCAGCCCCTTACCGCCTCTTGGAACAACCACATCGACGTATTCGTTCATGGTGATTAGCTCTCCAACGGCCGCTCTATCAACGGTTTCAACCACCTGCACCGCAGCCTCGGGCAAACCAGCTTCAGTTACTCCTCGAGAGACGCAGGCGGCGATAGCCAAATTGGACTCCTTCGCTTCGGAGCCGCCGCGCAGAATCACCGCATTCCCGGATTTGATGCAGAGGCTTGCCGCCTCGACCGTCACGTTGGGTCGGGATTCATAGACAATACCGATAACGCCCAGAGGCACTCGCATCTTGCCCACTTGAATGCCGGATGGCCGGTAGCTAAGCCCGGATACTGCGCCAATTGGGTCAGAGAGCCCTGCAACCTGGTGCAGCCCTTCGATCATTGCGTCGATTCGCGACGGCGTTAATGCCAAACGATCAAGCAGCGCGGCATCAAGGCCCTTCTCTTCACCACGCTTGAGATCCAGCTCATTGCTGGCGAGCAAAGTATCCCGCTGCGCCGAAATCTCATCAGCAATCGCCAACAGCGCTGCATTTTTGGCGGCTGTCGAAGCAGCAGCCATGTCCCGGCTAGCGTGTCTTGCACGCTTGCCAAGCCCGGTCATGTAATCTTGAATATTCACTGTAGTTTGCCTGGGTCGCCGTGGCGACCAGCCCTGAAAAAATTGCCCGAGTATCGCTGCGTATAGAACACAGCGCGATTGCTCAGGGCAATAGGATTGGTAAAGCGAATGCTAAACCGAAAGCAGCCTCTGGACAATTCGACCTGCCGCTTGCCCGTCGCCATAGGGGTTGTGCGCCCTGGACATCGTCTGATATTGCTCCTGATCGGTTAGCAGCCCCTCTATCGCCGACACGATTTGCTCGCTGTCGGTTCCGACAAGTTTGACCGTACCGGCCGCAACAGCCTCGGGGCGCTCGGTCACATCTCGCATGACCAGCACGGGCTTGCCCAGCGCCGGCGCCTCCTCCTGAATACCCCCCGAGTCGGTCAGTATGATCGAGCTCGCGTTCATTAACCAGGTGAATGGTAAGTAATCCAGAGGCGACAGCAAGCTGACGTTTTGTAGATCTGACAATATCTCATACACGGGCCCCTGAACCTGAGGATTGAGGTGCACAGGATAAATAAACTCCCAATCGCTGTGGCGCTGCGCCAGCGTACGGATAGCCTCACATATACCGAGAAAACCCTCGCCGAAATTTTCTCGACGGTGGCCCGTGATTAACACAATGGGGCGGTCATTGGCTGTGGCGCTACTCACTCGATGGAAGACTTCTTCACCCAAGGCCTCCACCCAGGTCGCGTCCGCGTAGCTAGGCAGGATAGAGCGCACCCACATCAAGGCGTCAATAACCGTATTGCCGGTCACTTCAATATTCTCTGCGGCAATATTTTCATCCAGCAGATTTTGCCGAGCCAAAGCGGTCGGCGCAAAATGATGCGATGTAATCCGACCCACCAGCGATCGATTCGCTTCTTCCGGAAACGGCGCCGAGAGGTCTCCCGTACGCAGGCCGGCCTCAACGTGGCCAACCGGGATACGCGCATAAAAAGCAGCCATAGCCACGGCCAGACAGGTTGTTGTATCACCATGGACAAGCACAACGTCAGGCTTATAGTCGGCAAACACATCGCGCATACCCAGCATAATGCGGGAAGTGATATCAAATAAGTCCTGCCCTGCCTGCATGATATCAAGGTCGTAATCGGGGCTTATTTCAAACAGCGCCAGCACCTGATCCAGCATGTGCCTGTGCTGGGCCGTGACACAAACCCGCGAATCGAGACCAGACGCTTGCGCTAGCTCTCTTACGACCGGGGCCATCTTGATCGCCTCTGGCCGGGTACCGAAAACGGTGAGAACCTTTTTCATAGGGGATACTCCAAAAAAAGAGGCGCACTGAGCGCCTCTGTTGTATCAACGTTCGTAATTAAATCGTAGCCAATACTTCAAGTGCCTCGTCATAACCATCGTAACGAGCCTCCGGCGGAATATCATTGGTTGCCAGCAGAAGATTTTCTTTTGCTAGTTCTAGCTCGCCAGACTTGTAGTAAGCCATGCCAAGGTGGAAGCGAAGCAGTGGATGGTCACCCACTTTGTCGACCGCAGCTTTGACGTAGGTGACAGCCTGCTCATAGTCTCCAAGTTTATAGCTGACCCAGCCCACGGTATCCAGATAAGCAGGATTCTCACTTTCCTGCAGATCTGCGATGTAAGACTGGGCTTTTTCAATATTGGCGTCAGAGGTTAAATAATCGACGTAAATCATCGAAACGTTATTTTTTGCCGCCAACGCTTTATCAGGGTTAGCCGCAATGACTTCCTCGTAGATGTCAGCAGATCGCTGATACTTCTGCTGACCGAAGTAAAAGGTCGCAAGATCAAACTTCATCTCAACGCTGCCGGTCGCCTCGATGGCGGTGTACAGTGTCGCCTCATAGTTTTCAGCATCGCGTTGAAAAGCGTGAACTTTCGCTAGCTGCCGGTAGGTTCTTACCGACTTGTCGTTCATCTCCAGACTTTGGCGCAGCTCCGTCTCGGCAGAGGCAAAGTTGCTGTTTTGCGCGTAGAAGGTACCAAGTACGTAATGACAGCTGGCGAAAGAATGCTGCTCACAGTGTGACTCAATAAACTCAATGGCTTTATCTTTTCCTGACTGCTGGTCGAGCTGCGAAGCATAGGCCGCTAGCGACTCTATCGCCTCGGGCTGTTGATCCAGCGAAGCCTTGAAATGGCCAATAGCTTCATCCGCTGCGTCAGTTTGCAAAGCAATCGCGCCTTTCAAATAGTGTCCGAGCGCACTAGAGCCCTCTGAAGCAACCAGCCTGTCCGCAAAAGACCGCGCTTCAGACCAGTCCTCTTTTAACGCAAGAAGTCTGACCAGATTTGTCACCAGTGCGGGATCTTCCTGCTGCTCCTCCTGATCCAGAGCCGCACGAATAAAGGCTTCCGCCTCGTCGTACTGTCGAGCCTGTATAGCAAGTCGCGCTGCGCTGGCAAGCGTCTGGGCGTTTCTATCACCAAGATCGATCATGCGCTTGTAATTGTCGAGCGCGAGATCGCGATTGCCAATCGCCTCTTGCGCCTGGCTGAGCACTCTTATCGCATCCAGATTTTCCGGGTTGTTTTTAGTCACGGTTCGTAGATCAGTGATAGCCTCCTTAATTTCACCGTTAGAAAGGCTAATCGCCGACCGCGCCATCAATGCGACCTCGTTTTCAGACTCGATTTCCAGAATGTCTTCAATTAAGTTGCTCGCCTCATCAATATTTCTGTCTTCGAGGTGCAGCTGCACAAGGCGAGCGCGGGCCTCGATAGCACCCACGCTTTCGGAGTCACGCTCCACCGCCTCGTAGAGCGTGTCCATTCCCTTCTCGCGATCACCGGTGAACAGGTAAACCTCGGCCAGCGTGTTGACCATGCGCGAATCATTGCCCTCTTCAATGTAGGCTCGGGCCTGCGCCGCTGCTTTTTCCTGGCTCTCCTGCTGCAGCAAATACACGACCACCCGACTCCTGGCTTCGTGTGAATCGTTTTCTTCCGCATAACGTCGCACTGCTGCTTCCGCCTTCTCGGACTCACCCTCTCTGATGTAGTAACCCGCTAACATCGTCGAGTACTGCTCGGACTCTGGAAAGCGCTCGGTTAGCGCAATGAGCTCCTGCTCCATCCCAGGCTTATCTTCCATCGCCTGATAAACACCGAACTTCATGATCGAAATAGTGGGCTCATCAGGGTTGATGCTTTCGCCTTTTTTGAGCAGCTCGAGAGCCTTCTTGTTATCACCCTTGGCAGACAGATGCTGCACTGACACCGCGAGCGCGCCAGCGTTACCGGCGTCTTGTGCGAGCGTTGAACTTGCGAGCTCATAGGCCTCTTCACCCCGCTCCAGCCCCATCAGTGATAGTGCCTTGAATCCCATCGCTTCCGTATTGCCCGGCTCTGCCGCAAGCACTGTGTCTGCATGTTCAATAGATTTCTCGTAGTCTCTCACCGCCATGTGGATGCGTGCGAGCCCGACGTTGGCGTCTATATTGCTGGGATCATCTTCGAGGATGCCGGTGTAGGAACCGAACGCGACCCGCAAATCGCCGTTCTCCAGACTGATGTCCGCGAGAATGGTTTTTGCCGCAATATTCTTGGGGTTAATCTGCAAAACATTACGCGCGTCCACGCCCGCCTTGTCGTAGTTCTTTTCCTCAAAATGCGCTTGAGCACGCTCGAGGTACTTGGCCTGCTGGTCTTCACCGCCGCCGCAGCTCGCAAGGAAGAAAACAAACGTCAACGCTGTGGTGAGTTTCACTACTATCTGCTGGTGGCTTAATCTTTTAATCATGTTCTGCGCTTCTTAAATGCATTGGAATAGGTGATTCGGCTTCGGCCTAACGGCTCTTATCAGAATAGTTCATATCAAATTTATTGCGACTTTCAGCCGGTAACTGCCCGCCTGGGGAAGCCCGCAAATTTTAGGAGCTCTTGGAGTAAAGAAGTGTTAAGAAAGGAAAGTGATTCTTTAGATCGAGCGACTCTGTGTCACAGCAGTAACTTTAGCGCCAGAATGCCCCAAATAAGGATGCAGAAACTGCCGAAAACCCGGTTTGAACCCGCTCTCGAAATCACAAACTCGGCCGCATAAAGCACGATGACGAGTCGAACCATCGCGCGTGCAACCGCCTCGTTATCGGCACCGCCACCTGCCAGAACCGCGGCAACGAACAGCATGATGAGCACCAACAGATCCTGATTATCGAGTCTGAATTGCTCCTTTCGGGTAGTCCGAATTGCCAGCGCCAGCGCGATCACCAGCACGCCCAGAAAAACATCAATCAGCGCAAGCTGACGCCATGCTGGCACATCAATGATCCTTTCGTAGACTCCGACGTAGATGGCACAGACGCAGGCTGCATAGGCGACGGCCCGAGACAACAGTGCAGAGTCGGGAAATCGGAACCACCAAATCAGAGTCACAATCATTCCACAGGCGATTAAAATAGTGGCGAAGCCAAAATCGTCTGGCGAACCGACTGAGACGAAAGCCACACAAGTGACGCCAAGCAGCAGCTGAATAATGACACTGCCACGCTTGTGGAACCAACCGAGGCGACGGAAAAACGGATTGCGCCTCTCTGTCTTCTTCGCGATCGCAGCGCGGCGTCGCTGGGCAAAATCGGAGTGTCTGGCAAAGCCAAGCCCGAAGAGCACGGAGAGACCAAAGACGAGATAGGCCGCAAACACTATCCAATCCATGGAATAGCGAAGATAGTAGGCCAGCACCAGCAGTATCACATTGAGCAGATAAATTGCCGCAACAGCCTGATAGTGACGCAAGCCAGCTGCCATTAACTGGTGATGCATGTGACGCTTGTCCGGCTTGAACGGCGAGACCCGCGAGCGGAGTCTTAAAGCCATAACCATCAGGGTGTCCAGAATCGGTAGCCCGACGATCAAAACAGCGAGGATCGGGCTAACCGGCGTTAACTCCGACTGGGTCACGAGAATCGCCAGACTGGCCGTCATAAAACCTAAAAACTGGCTGCCAGTATCGCCCATGAAAATGGAAGCCGGATGGGTGTTGAAGCGCAGGAAACCCGTGAGCGCACCCATGGTAGTGACCGCCAGTAAAGCAATTCCGTATTCAGTGATGGTATAGGCTATGAGGGCGATAAATCCAAGGCTCAATAAGCTCGCGCCTGCTGCGAGTCCGTCGAGGCCATCGCTCAGGTTAACCGCGTTGGTGACGCCAAGAATGAACAATGCAATCAATGGGTAACATAGCCAGGGTGCAAGATCTCCAAGCCCTAGGAACGGCGTTTTGGTTATCGAGATATCACCCGCCAAGAAGACAATGACCGCCAGAAACTGCGCGGCGAACTTCCACTGGTAAGCCAGGTTGTGTCGATCATCCAGAAAACCAAACAAGGCGATAATGGCAGCACCCAGAAGAAGCGACCACAGAGCCTCGCCGCCCTGATACCAGACCAGAACAGGAATAAAAAACGCCAGCACTATGGCGACGCCGCCTGCTCGAGGAATCGGGTTCTCATGGACTTTGCGCTGATCTGGCAGATCAACCAATCCTAGCGCGGGCGCCAATCGCATCATCATCGGCACGAGTGCCGAGCAGATGAACAGTGCCATTGCAAAACTAACTGCGAGTATCATGCCGCGATGGTCAAATAATTATTATGAAAAAAAAGGTGTCGATCAGTCTGGAATGTACTTTGGAAACCGCTCGTAAACATCACCGACGAACTGCAGGAGACGCTCTTCTGCCGCAACATCCTCACCCGGTGGCACGTATGTCACCAGACGAACCAGCGCTCCGTCAGTGCGTTTTCTTGTCAGGGAATCCCAGAAGATATACCACTTGGCAAGATACTCGTTCGTAAT
>CAZDEW010000062.1:0-19425 GCA_964504585.1 uncultured Pseudomonadales bacterium
TGATTCGCAATAACATTCTCTGGCTGATAGAAAAGATCGGTGCGTTAGACGGGCTAGAGGAGCTGACGCTAACGACAAACGGCTCCCAACTCAAAAAGTATGCGCAAGATCTCAAGCGAGCCGGTGTCGCGCGGATTAATATCAGCATCGATTCTCTAGAGCCTGCCAAGTTTGCAAGCATTACCCGTACGGGAAAACTCGATCAGGTGCTCGAAGGAATTGATGCGGCAATTGAGGCAGGGTTTGAACGGATCAAACTAAACAGCGTGATTCTCAAACACAGGAATGACCAGGAAGTTATTCCGCTACTGGAGTTCGCGATCGAGAAAGGCGTCGATATTGCGTTTATCGAGGAGATGCCTCTCGGCGAGATCATTGAGCACGACCGGGCGCTTGCGTTTTGTTCCAGTGATGACATTCGTGAAAACCTATCCCGGCAATACCAGCTCACCGAGCTACCCGATAAAACCAACGGCCCCTCACGCTATTTTTCCGTTGAGAGTAAACGGGCCACTGAAAGACTGAAAAACAACATTCAAACCCGTGTTGGCTTTATCTCACCCCACTCACACAATTTCTGTTCTGAGTGCAACCGGATTCGAGTCACCGTTGAGGGCCGATTGCTGTTTTGTTTGGGCAATGAACACTCTATCGATCTGCGTGAACCGCTGCGCATGCATGGGAGTACCGAGCCCGAAAAACATCAACTCGTCTCCAAGCTGATCGAGGATAATTTGCATTTAAAACCCGAGAAGCATCACTTCGACTTGAACGGAGAGGTCGATATCGTGCGCTTTATGAATATGACCGGCGGCTAGGTAAAAGAAACTTCCGGATTACCGTTCACAAGATCCACAACCGCGGCAATAATTTTCTTTTTTTGATCCTCCAGCTCGTCGAGGCTGTAAGGGCATGCATCGACCTGACCCCAGACCGGCTTTGGCCAAACTGCATCCGTCTTATATCGCGCGATGCAGTGAACATGTAGCTGTGGGACAAGGTTTCCCAGCGCTGCGATATTCAGCTTTTCGGGCTGAAATTCCCGACTTAAAACACCGGAGATTATATTGATCTCCCGCATAAGGCGAAGCTGATCGCACCAGTCAAGTTGATTAAGTTCGGTAACACCATTAATCTCGGGCACCAGCACCAACCAGGGGTAGTTTGCGTCGTTCATTAACAGAAGGCGCGATAAATCAAAACGCCCGAGGACAACACAGTCTTTTGCCAATTGCTTATCCAGTACAAACACAGTGAATCCCAAAACACCAATTAATCGTTGTGCGTGGTGCGGAGACGACGCGCTCTACCAAGACTATCACGATAACGAGTGGGGCCGACCTTGTTATGACGAACGAACACTGTTCGAATTTATCCTGCTTGAGGGCGCACAGGCCGGATTGAGCTGGATAACCATTCTGCGTCGGCGCGAGGGCTATCGAGAGGCTTTCGCAAACTACGACCTGGGAAAAATCGCAAACTTTGATGAGAAAAAAGTTGCCGAGATCAAACAACAGGGCAAGGTAATACGCCATGAGGGTAAGATTCGATCTGCAGTAGGCAATGCGCAGGCAGCGATAAAGCTGTGCGAGGAATACGATAGTCTGGCAAATTATTTTTGGGGGTTTGTCGACGGAACCCCGATACAAGGGAATCGGAAATCTCTTAAGGATGTCCCCGTAGAAACCGAGTTATCCAGCCAGATTTCAAAAGATATGAAAAAGCGGGGCTTCAAATTTTTTGGCCCCACGATTTGCTATGCCTATATGCAGGCTATCGGGCTGGTTAACGACCACCTCATCGATTGCTTCGTGCACGAGGATTGCAAAAACCTTGGTAAGAAGATTAGCCCATGAACACTTGCAACTAAAGCTGCTGCATGGTTTGAGAGTAGGTATCACAGTCTGCGAAATCTCCACTCGTCATGCCGCGCTTAAACCAGCGCAACCTTTGCGCAGAGCTACCATGGGTGAAACTCTCTGGCGTTACATAACCGCGCGCCTGCTTCTGCAACCTGTCATCACCAATTGCCTGCGCCGCCACCAGTGCCTCTTGCAGATCGCCTTCCTCGAGCATTTGTCGCGCCCTGTCAGCATGATGCCCCCAGACGCCTGCAAGACAGTCTGCCTGCAGCTCCTGCCGCACTGATAATTGATTTGCCTCAAGCTTACTCACCCGCTGTTTCTGCGCGTGGATTTTACTGGAAATACCCAGTACCGTTTGAATATGGTGACCTACCTCATGCGCAATAACATAGGCCTGCGCAAAGTCGCCGGGCGCATTGAGCTGCACTTCCATGTCCCTGAAGAACGAGAGATCGATATAGACTTTCCTGTCACCGGGACAATAGAAGGGCCCCATAGCCGCCTGACCCAAACCGCAGGCTGAGCGCGTTGCTCCGGTAAACAATACCAGTTTTGGTTCCGGGTAGGCCTCTCCTCTTTCTGCGAAGAGAGCCTTCCAGGTATCTTCCGTATCAGCCAGAATCACCGAGGTGAATTCAGCAAGGCGCTGCTCTTCTGCCGTAAACGTTGGCGGTGCCGACTGACTTGCGGTCGCGGGCTGATTCAACAACAGCCCGGGAATATCAACCCCCATCTGGCCGAGTACAAAAAGACCTGCGCCGACAGCTATGACGCCTTTAAATCCCAGCTTCCTGAATAAGAGCGGCAAAAGCCGGAACAGCAGGCCAGATCCTGCCCCGGCGGCAATGCGCTGTTGCGGCTGACCGCGACGGTCCTCTATGTTTCTGCTACGACGACGATTTTCCCAACGCACAATCGAACCTTAAGTCTAGTGAGCCTCATCCCAGTTAATGCCGCGACCGGCATCAACCACCAGTGGTACCGACAAGCTGGCTGCGCCACTCATCAGCTCGCAAATCTTACTGGTGTTCTGATCGACCTCGCCCTCGGGTATTTCAAAAACCAGTTCATCATGCACCTGCATAATCATCTTGATCGAAGAATCCCCGGCACGCAGCCACTCATCAACCTTGAGCATGGCACGCTTTATAATATCGGCTGCCGTGCCCTGCATAGGCGCGTTGATAGCGGTTCTTTCGGCAGCCTGTCTGCGCATGCCGTTGCTGGATTTAATTTCGGGCAGGTAAAGGCGTCGCCCAAAGAGTGTTTCAACATAGCCAAGATCCGCTGCACTCGCGCGCGTCTCATTCATATAGCGAAGGACACCGGGATAGCGCTCGAAGTAGCGATCGATATAGAGCTGCGCATCTTTACGTCCAATATCCAGCTGCCGGGCGAGCCCAAACGCAGACATTCCGTAGATCAGCCCGAAATTAATGGCCTTGGCTTTGCGGCGCTGATCGGCACTTACAGACTCAACAGAACTGCCGAATACCTCTGCAGCTGTGGCCTTGTGTACATCGAGGTCATTGTTGAATGCATCGAGCAGACCCTTGTCGCCCGAGAGATGCGCCATGATTCTCAGTTCTATCTGCGAATAGTCCGCAGCGACGACTTTATAGTTTTCGGGTGCCACGAAGGCCTGTCTGACACGACGCCCCTCTTCTGTGCGTATCGGAATGTTTTGCAGATTTGGATCAGATGAGGACAGCCTTCCCGTCGCCGTCACTGCCTGATGATAGGAGGTATGCACCCGCCCGGTTTGCCGGTTAATCTGTTCGGGTAATTTATCGGTGTAAGTCGTTTTCAGCTTACTCAAACTCCGGTAGCGCATGATGACGGCGGGCAGCGGGTAATCCAGAGCAAGCTCCTGTAGTACAGGCTCAGCCGTCGAGGGCTGGCCTTTGGGCGTCTTTTTCAGAACCGGAATCTTTAGCTTCTCGAAGAGAATCGTCTGCAGCTGTTTGGGCGAGGCTAGATTGAACTCCTCTCCGGCCAACTCGTAGGCTTCCTGCGTCAGCGATCGCATTGCAGCGTCCAGATCTTCGCTTTGCGCTAGCAACATATCGCCATCGATAAGTGCACCGTTCGTTTCAATATCAGTAATGACTTTCGCCAGTGGCATTTCAAGCTCGCGATACAGCTTGAGTAGGGTCGGAGTAGCAGACAGGCGACTTTCCAGCACATGAAAGAGGCGAAGCGTGATATCCGCATCTTCAGCTGCATACGGAGCCGCCTGTTCAATCGGAACCTGATTAAAAGGAATTTGCTTGGCCCCTTTGCCAGCGATATCCTCGTAGTGCGTAGTCTTGTAATCGAGATAGAACTCAGCCAGGGAATCCATATCGTGACGTGTTGCGGTCGAGTCCAGAACATAGGACATCAACATGGTATCGTCCGAAATTCCACAGAGCTCGACACCATGATTGGCGAGTACGTGCTGATCGTACTTGAGGTTTTGCCCGACTTTCTCGACGCCAGAATCTTCGAGCAGGGGCTTTAACGAGCCAAGCACGAACTCCTCTTCCAGCTGTTCTGGTGCGCCAACATAGTCGTGCCCAAAGGGGACGTAAGCGGCATGACCAGGCTCTATCGCGAACGATACACCAACCACTCGCGCCTCTGAATAATCGAGACTGGTGGTTTCGGTATCAAAGGCAAAACGCCCGGCTTTCGCGAGCTTCGCTATCCAGTCTTTAAGCTCCGCCTCATTTAAAACTGTTTCATAGTCGGCCTTCAGGCCTGAAAAGTCAGGACCGGACTTTGCGGCCGGCTCGGCCTCCGCTCCGGCAGCGCCAAGCTGTGATAACCAGGTTTTAAATTCATATCTCTTAAACAGGTCTGCAAGACGATCTGTATCTTCCTCAGCGCTGTGCTCTCCATTGACAAGGGATTCGAAAGAAAGGGGGAGCTCAACGTCGAGCTTGATCGTTGCAAGCTCATAGGAAAGTCTGGCCTGAGATTCATTATCGGCCAGCTTTGCACCTAATGACTTGGCGCCGCGAATTGGCAAATCGGCAACTTGGTCAAGGTTTGCGTAAATGTCATCGATACCACCGATTCCATTGATGAGTCCAAGCGCGGTTTTTTCTCCAACCCCAGGTACACCGGGAATGTTATCGACCTTATCGCCCATAAGCGCAAGAAAGTCGATCACGCGACTCGCAGGCACACCAAACTTTTCGAGCACACCCGGCTCATCCATCACCGTCTCGGTCATGGTATTAACCAGAGTAACCACAGGGTTCACGAGTTGAGCGAGGTCCTTGTCGCCGGTGGATATCACCGTTGCGACTTCAGCCTGAGACGCAGCGTGGCTCAAGGTTCCAATCACGTCATCGGCCTCTACACCCGGCACCATTAAAATTGGCAGCCCCATGGCAGCAACAATTTCGTGAATGGGCTCTATTTGCATGCGGAGCTCATCGGGCATTGGCGGCCTTGTCGCCTTGTATTCACTGTAAATTTCGCTGCGGAAGGTTTTGCCTTTTGCATCGAACACCACCACGATCTTGCTATCCGGAAAATCCTTGCGCAGTCGTCGGAGCATGCTGGTCACACCCCGAATTGCCCCGGTAGGAAATCCGTCAGCCGTTCTCAGGTCAGCTTGTGACATCGCGTGAAAAGCACGGTAGAGGTATGACGATCCGTCGACGAGTACGAGGGCTGCTTCTGGGTTTGGCATTGATTAGCTTGGCTGATGTGGGAGGATCAATGAGAGACGAATTCGAGTTCTGCCAAAGAGGCAAGCCTCAAACAATCAAACACAGGCCCTGCCTGTGAAAAGGGCTGCGAAGAATAACATAGCGCCCGGCGATCCATGCCCACCGGCGCAAGGAATTCTATAGAGGTGTCGAAACAGGGCTTGCGATCGCCAAAGTGGCTATAAGACCTGTCTCGGTATACGGTGACATCGATCACAATATGTTACTTTTAGTGATACTTAATCCAACATGCTGTTATATAACGTAACAACCGTATCGAGTTTAACCCTGAACCTAGGAAACAGTTGTTTACTATACAAAACAATAGTTTATGATTATTCAAAGTGTGTATATTTGGTAAGGCGAGGTGTTAAAACTTGAAAAATTCCAAACTAGTGTTACTATATGTAACATAGTGTGCAATTTGAAAATAGCTCGCTATCGGGGCAACACCCAGCCCTGCTGTTTGATTATTTGATTCGCCCAAAGGCCGCCAAAAGTGGCTGGAGGGCACCTAACGAAAGGAGGATTCCGTATGTCAAAACGTACTGTCTGCTCCGCCATTTCGTATGTCGTAGCGCTGACGATCGCCCTACCCGGGCTAGCGGCAGCTACACCAGCCGATGTGAGTGGAGCCAACTTAGTCGAAGCCCAGCGATTTGCGTTACATCGCGACTCAGGGCAAAACATCTCGACAGGCCCTATGCTTCACATCGAAGAGCTGAACGCCAGACGCCTGTCCGAAGTGACGGAGCAAAGTCTGGTGAAAACAGGCTACGACGAGAAGTATCTCACCGATTTTCAAGAGTCCCTGACAAGAAAGCTGTCAAGAGAGCTGGAAAATCGAATCCAATCGACTCCGTGGTAAAAACCAGGCGAAGTCCTGAATTGTCTTGATAAGTCAGGACAGAAACAGGACAGCCGCCGCTTTAATACGCAGGCCCATCTGGGCCTGCTTTTTTATGCGTGCAATTTATAGACCGGTATGCTGGTCCAGTTTAAGTGTGTCGATCACTTTAAAGAGCTCCTGCAGCTCATTCATCACCGTTGCTATTTCCTCGCTAAAAGTCACCGGCGTATAAATTGAGCTGGGCTCAAATCTATTTTTTCGCGAGTGAACAAGAATCAATAAGCTGTTCGCGAAGAAGCTGCACTCGAGCTGGCTCCCTTCAAACACTTTGATCAGCGCAAGCAAGCGTTCCATAAAGCTTGGCGATAGCAAATAACGCGCTTCGATTTGATCACTTGAATACACCTCAAAACGCTTCTCAAATACGGGATCCTCCAGCGCCACGCGCTGCAAGCTACCAAACTTGTCGCCAAGAAAATTTCCGATAAAGCCGCCGTCTTTCTTTACCAGCGTTTTGCCCGAAAACTGCTTTTGCATTTTTATCTGAATCGCAATACCCCTGAACACAGTTGTCTCGGAAGAGCCTCCACGCGAATTGCGATTCTTTTTAGTCAGATGCAGCTCCATCGACTGGAACGGAACATCCTTATAGTTTCCCACCAAATGGTCTTCGCTATCACTGCCATCATAGTGTGGCAGCAGGTCGTAGGCCTTAAGACTGGAAACTTGCCAGGCCGGCCGCTCAGCGAAACGGTATTGATCACCGTAGAAAGAGAGAACATGAGGGAAGACAATATTCTTGATAGAGGATGTGTACTCCCGGACGGGCTTTGCGGCCCAGTAGTAGTGCGCCACAGCAAAAAAAGCGAACGAGAGCATGAAGATCTCAAGGGGAACATCAAAGGCTGCGCGCCGATAAAGCAAAAAGCTTAGCCCCAGTAAGATCAGGAAAACGATCGCCAGAATTCGACTGCGTCGCTTGTAAACGCGATAGCTTTCTTGCCGTTGCTCCTCGTAAGAATTAATCAGCCCACGCAGATGCTGATCAAAATGCTTGAGGAAAGCTTCTCGATGATAGCTAGGCCCGCGATAAGAGAAGCGACCACTATCGTTACTGGCTTCCGCGCCGAGACCAAACAACATCGACAGGAAGCGCATTTGACTACCCACTGGCTACCGGAGAAATTTTATCGAAAGTCTGTTCGCTGGATCACGCTGCTACTTCAGAAAATCGTCTGCATTGACAGGCGCTTTTGAGGCCTCGTCGGCTTCATAAAACGGCATCTCCGTCACGCTCGCCCAGCCCGCAATAATGTTCCCGGGGAAAATCTGGATCGCGTTGTTAAGCGCAGTCACCGATGAGTTATAGAACCGCCGCGCCGCCGCTATCTTCGCTTCAACTTCGTTGTAAGTCTGCTGAGCCTGCAACATCGTCTGGTCAGATTTCAGATCGGGATACGACTCGACAGAAACCATCAACTGCCCCATTTTCGAGCTCAGCGCATCGATATCCTGCAAGTGCGAGGTAATGGCCTGCTTGTCAGCCTTGTCATAATCAGCGGCGACCCGAGCGCGCAGGGCAGTAATCTCCTCCATTAACCCCCGCTCATGCTCCATAAATTTTTGCGCAATTTTAAGAATATTGGGAATCAGATTCGACCGCTGCTTGATTTGCACATCGACACCAGACAGCGCTTCCAGCGCCTTGTTGCGCTTGCCGATAATGCTCGCATACCAAATGTAAGCCAGTACAACCGGGATCAACAAGAACACCCAAAATGGAATTTCCATACACGCCTCTCTTAGACTTAATACACGAATTAATAAATCGTCTGATTAGATATCAAGCTGCGCAATTCGGTTCAAAATCTGTTCCGGAATCGGGCAACTTCTATTTTCGTTGTAATCGTAGTAAACCAGTAGCCCCTGCCCCTCGGCAACAACTGCATCCAGCGTCTCACTCACAACGCGATAATCCATTCTAATTTTTTTCTCGGACAATACCGTTGCGTTACCGCCCAGACAAACAACATCGGGGTATTTTAGCGGCAGCCTGAAGTCGCAGCTGGTACTCGCGAGGATAGGACCTACCTGGGTACCCTCCTTGTGCTCAATGACACCCACCCTGTCAAAGAAGGCCATTCGCACATCTTCGAAATAGCGAAAGTAAACCGTGTTATTGACATGATCAAAGGCATCCATATCGCCCCAGATCACCGGCTGGCGCAAAACCACAGCACAGTCTTCGAGTAAATGATGTTTCATGGCGGAATTTATGCCAGCTGAATCCAGACTAAAACCACAGGCAGCTTTATCGGCTGACTACGAAGCTGGCGCAGGTGGTCGCTGCGCCGCCCAAATTGAACGTCATCATATTTCTGGCGTTATCTATTTGATAATCACCCGCGGTACCGGTGACCTGTTTCTGACTATCCAGCAGCATTCTGACTCCTGTAGCACCGACGGGATGCCCAAGACCGATCAGACCGCCGCTGGCATTGATCGGCAGCGCGCCGCCGATCTGCGTATAGCCTTCGTCAATTAGCTGCGAGGGATTGCCTGGCGGCGCAATACCCAGATGATCGAGCACCATATACTCCGTGATATTAAAACAATCGTGGACTTCCAGCCCGCTCAACTCTGACAAATCCAGACCCGCAGAATTCAGTGCCGATTGAAATAGTTTGCGCAAATGCGGAAACACGTAATCCTGCCCCTTGCTGCGCTGCAACTTCTCTTCCATCAACATCGGTGAGTTGACGTGACCCCAGCCCGAAATATAAGCCAAATCATCGAGGCTGATTCCTCGCCGCCTGGCATAGGCAGCGGCCGCCTCTTCAGAGGCCAGATAGACCACCGCTGCACCATCGGTCACCTGCCCGCAATCAAAGCGACGAATTCGCCCCTCTGTCACCGGATTGGCTTCATCATCCTCAGTAAACGAGGCATCACTGTAATTCCAACCTCGCGTCTGCGAATTGGGGTTGAGCTTGGCGTTGTTCATATTTTTCTTGCTAATGGCGCCAAGGTGGGCATGCTCAACACCATAGCGCTCGTCATACTCGTCGACGAGACGGCTAAACGCGAAAGGCCAGAGGTACGTTGCATCCTGCATCTCACGATCAACCCAGGCTGCTCCGCGCAGGTTCTCCGCTGCCTGTAATCCACTAACATTTTTCATTAGCTCGATGCCAAGCACACAGGCTGTCGAATAGCGCCCGCACTGTATATCAGCCATTGCGCTCAGCAGCGCCATGGAACCCGATGCGCAAGCCGCCTCATGGCGCATTGCAGGCGTATTGTAAAAACCCTCGTGTACGTGGCCAAAGAAACCACCAAGGTGGCCCTGCTCAGTAAACCGGTCAGCTACAAAGTTTCCAATATGCGCAACATCGACCTCCTGCGGATCCAACCCCGAATTTTCCAGGCCTGCGAGAACAGTTGATTGAAACAGCGAAAAAAGACTACCACCACTGCGAGAAACGTTCTGCGCAAAATCACTCTGCGCTCCCCCCAGTATGTAGACTTTGGATACATTTGAACTTTGCATGAGCTAACCCTCTATCACCGCGCGACAGCAAAGCCCGCATCTTGCCAGCCGTCGAAACCAGATGCGAAGTGTAACACTTCTGCAAAACCCAGTTCACGCATTGTTACAAGCGCCCGAGTGCTGCGAGAACCACTCTTGCAATGCAAGACATACTGATTATCGCGTCTCAGCTTGGCCAGCTCCCGCTCGAAGTCGTCGGCGAAGTAATCGATATTGATCGCCCCGGCGATATGTCCAGCTGCAAACTCTCTGGGCGTTCGAATGTCGATCACGATTGGCTGTTGATCTGCAATCATCTTGTTCAATTGATCAGCATCGATCTCCACTTGCGGCTTCACGAATTGTTCAACATCGGACTTTGGAGAAGCCGCCAACATCGAATGAAAGGAGAAGAAGGCGAGCCAAAGAAGCGCTCGAACAAAACGTAATATGCGAGACCGGTTAACGGGATGAACTTTTAATCTGCTAGTCATAGGCCTCACCTGCTATAGCCGCTTGGCAGCAACTGCGAGCAGCGTTACGCGGGTCTTATCCTACGCCGCCGTCTGTCGCTTCCAGCAAGCCTGCAAATAGTCTGGGGAACTGAAAACTTTAAAGCCAAATAAAAATAATATTCTTTTTTTATAAAAACCGCTACGAACGCCGTTTTGATCCCTGAACGTTAACGCTCGCACAGTGCCCGTCGCTATACTTTTTGAATAGGATATAAACACTGGTAAGGATACTATGAAAACCAAGCGTAACGCCCTTGTATTGGGCTCACTTTTATCAACTATCTCACTTCAATCGGCCGCTGTTAAAGCAGAAACGCTGACGATTCTTAACTGGGAAGACTATCTCAGTGAAGACGTTATCAGCCTATGGGAGCAGGAAACCGGTAATCAAATCAAGCAGATCTACTTCGACAGCGATGAAGAGAGAGATGCGATGATGATTTCCTATGATAGCGATGCGATTGATATCGCTATCATCGATGAGACGGCCTCACGCACCTATGGCAAAAGTGAGATCCTTCTAGACTTATCCAGCCAGTCTCTGCCAAACACAGAAAACAACGACGAAGTCTGGAACCAGCGTTGCAGCCAGTACAGCGTCCCCTACACCTACGGCACGATCGGAATTGCTTACCGTACCGATAAGGTTAAGGAACCGCCTAAATCCTGGGCAGATTTTTTATCACCGCCAGAGGATCTCAAGGGTCATGTCGCAATCCTGAAGGAGTCCTCCGACACCTTACTCCCATCACTGAT
This sequence comes from uncultured Pseudomonadales bacterium, assembly GCA_964504585.1. GTDB lineage: Bacteria > Pseudomonadota > Gammaproteobacteria > Pseudomonadales > UBA7434 > UBA7434. Next base: position 11,220 of record CAZDEW010000062.1, read on the forward strand.
TACGAGGGGTTATTCCAATAACACCGGGGATAAAGAAGAGCTCAAACAGGCATTCTCGGACATGCAGGAGCTGATCCCTTATGTACTGACCTTTGAATACCCAATTACCTATCTGAGCGCCAACCCCGAAGACGATACTTTGCATATGGCGCAAGTTTACAGCGGCGACCACTGGACGATGAATGAGATTCAGGGGTCGGAAAACTGGGAGTACGTCGTGCCAGAGGAAGGCACTGTTGTATGGACGGACTGCCTTGCTGTGCTCAATTCTTCCAGAAAGAAGGATCTGGCGCTTGAGTTTATCAACTTTATAAACCGACCGGATATTGCCGCTTTGAACTCCGAAGACATATATTTTGCTTCGACCAGCAGCGCAGCGAGAGCACTACAAAGCGAAGAGTTCCTGGCAGACAGCTCTGTCTACCCCGGCGAAAAAACCTTAAGCGGCCAGCACTACTACGGCGTGATGGATATCGACGCCAGAAAATTACGCAACAGGATCATTCAGTCTCTTATCCTGAAGCATGAAGCTCAATAAACGACTTCTCATTGTCATACTGCCGATCACCTTAGCCTGTGCCAGCGCAGTAACCTATCTTGCCTACGAGAGTCTCCTCGCACGAACTATTCAGCTAGAGGAGAAAACTCTCGATGCGAGACTGGCTGAGCTGTCGACAAAGTTCCGGCAGTACCGTAGCTATGCGAAAAGCTACATGTACTCGACGACGTCTTCGCGAATGCTGATGCGGTATATCGAAAATGAAAATGATTTTCGAGAGCTTTCTGTGCGCTCAGGATTTGGCGCCACACTTTCACAATTCAACTATCGAGATACCGACTACATCTCCTTAACCATCGTTGAGCCAACCGAAAAGGGCTTCAATGATTTACTCAGCATTGTGAGAAGCGAAGACCCCTTCGCCGAGCCTCATGCCAAACTTTCGCTTTACAGCGGGCTACTGCTGGGAGATCAGAAAACGTCACGCTGGGACTACTTTGAAACTTTAGATGGCGTCAATCTGCTGGTACTCACACAGCTCATAGACCGCTTTACTTATGAGCCCCCCATGGCAAATCGCACGCAGGACAGTATCTCTGTTCAACTAGCGATCGCACCGACCGAGTTCGAAGTCCTACTCGACACTTTTCTGAACGATTACCCAGCCGAAGTGAAGCTACACGGCGCGGGCGCGACATTGCCAACACATAAATATGCACTCAACCTCGCCATTGGCGATGAGGTAACGGAGGGTCAGAACCTACAAATCGTTGTGGACGACAGTTTCTACCAGGAAAAAGCCAGTTTGATGCTGGTCAATTTCCTTTTCCTCGGCGGTGCGTTTATTGTTTCTTATATCTCATTAACCGTCGCTCTAATTCGACGATACATAGTCACGCCCATCGCGGATTTGCAAAACAATATTGTTGCCGTTGATTCCGGGCACAAGGACACGATCGACTACGAAGAATCTCTGGATGATGAAATTAACGGCCTTGCCAAATCTTTCTCTACTCTGCATGCAAGACTCGCCCAGTCTTACCGCGACGTCGCAGAGATCAATGAGAGAGACGCGCTGACCGGCTTGTACAACTTCCCCTATGTATCGAAAGCCGCACCAAAACTCTTACGAAAGTCTATGCAACTTGGCGATTCAGTCGCCGTATTGTATATCGATCTGGATAACTTCAAGTTCGTCAATGACCAGTATGGCCACCACAAGGGCGACGAACTTTTGCAACGCTTCAGCCAGCGCCTGGCTTCCAAGTTTCGAACCGATCGAGCAGAACAACAATCAGACGAAGAGGATTTGATACTGGCTCGTCTTGGCGGCGACGAGTTTTGTGTAGTTTATCGTGGTGACGTTTCCGAAGCCTCGCTGCAGAGCATCGCTAGCCGAATTCTCTCGATATTTGAAAAGGGATTTGCCATCGATCACAGTAACTTTCCGGTTACCGCAAGCGTGGGAATCGCACTATACCCGGAGAATGGCAACACTATCAGCGAGCTGATTTCTGCCGCCGATACGGCCATGTACTCGGCAAAGTCATCGGGTAAAAACCAGTATTCATACTACAACCACGAACTGTGGCTTGCGATGAATCGTCGTCTGGCAGTCGAGAATGCTCTAAAGAACGCGGATCTCGACGCAGAGTTTCAGCTCGTCTACATGCCGCTAGTCGCTACCGGCACAGCAACGATCGCGGGCTTTGAGGCGCTTGTTCGCTGGAATTCTCCTGAGCTCGGCCCGGTGTCTCCGGCTGAGTTCGTTCCGATCGCAGAATCTAGCGGTCTGTTTATGAAGATTGACGAGTGGGTCGTGAGGACCGGCTTCAAAGAGTACGCGTCAATCGCAAAGTTAATGCCCTGGAAGATTAAGCTGTCGATCAACCTTTCTTCAGCCCAGTTGAACCTGAATAGCCTTCGACAACATATCGACGAGCAGTCCAAGATCTATGCCGTGAACCCTACGAACATCCAGTTTGAAATCACCGAGACGCTCAACATTGATTTTGATCTGCGCGCACATCAGTTTCTTGATGGCTTGATCGAGCAGGGTTACACAATTGCGATTGATGATTTTGGCACAGGATACACGTCGTTAATGCAGCTGGTTGAGTTTCCCGCCGACGTTATAAAGTTCGACAAGACCTTTATCGATAAGGCGATGGAAGACGACAAGAAGTTCATGCTAAGGCCGCTGGTGGAATTCTGTCACTCCCAGGGCTGCGGGGTAACGGTAGAAGGCGTTGAGACACACGAGCAGGCTGTTTACCTTGCCTCCATTGGTTTCGACTTCCTACAGGGCTATCACTACGGTAAACCAGTCGGCCTGAAATCACTGGCAGATACGATTGCTGATAATCAGCACAAGCTCGACGAGCTGGCAGCCACCTTCAAGATCGACACCAACAGCGCGAATCACCCGTCCAGCGATCACGAGCAACAAAGCTCAGCGGCAACCGCAATGGGCGATCTCCACGCGAACTCCAAAGCTTCCTGAATCCCCGAAGTTCAAAGACCAACTTTTCTAATAGAGTCGGGATAGGGCTTCCGACTATGCCCACGCAAGGTGCGAAGCATATAACTTGCATAATCATACCTTCATATGCGATCATTCGGGCTATTCTGGCTTGATCTGCACCTGTTCGCTGGACGCTTTACCACAAGCGGAACCTGCTCCCGCCAGAACGGCACAGTCACTCCATTGACGATTTGAGTTGAAACGACATGGCTTATATTTTTGACGCCGTTAGAACGCCTCGCGCGAAAGGAAAACCCGGAGGCGCATTATCCGAATTAAAACCCGATCAGCTCGTCGCTAATCTGATAAGCGCGATTGAAGATCGGACCTCTAATCCGGTAAATCCCGATGCGCTTATCCTCGGTACCGTCGGCCAGATAGGCTCCCAGGGCGGGAATATCGCGCTGGTATCTAAGCTGCGCGCGGGACTACCTGACCGTACCACCGCGTTTACCACCAATAATTATTGTGTATCGGGATTAACTGCCATCAATCAGGCAGCGGCCATGGTGGATAGCGGACAGGCCGATCAGGTGCTCGCTGGCGGCGTAGAAATGATGTCTCAGGTACCTTTTATGGCCGATAAAGCGGATTTCTATCAAGACGATTCGCTTCCTGTCAGTCGTCGCTATCTTCTCGTCGCCCTGGCCGCCGATCGCCTTGCAGAAGACGAAGGAATTTCTCGCGAGCAGCTTGATGCAGTAACGCTTGCATCACAGCAAAAAGCCGCAGCGGCGGAGAACACAGGTCTGGTTGCATCACGTATTGCTATCGATGCGCTGAACACTGAAGAGTGCCTGAAGCTGGGGACTGCAGAATCGCTGGCGGCGCTGGAACCTGCTTTCGCAGCCGCCGCGTCTCACTATAAAGATGTGTTAGGCCGCGATATCGATCATCGTCACACTATTGCTCATGCACCCCCGATAGCCGACGGCGCCGCGTTATCCCTGCTTGGCACAAAGGACGCTTTTAACACTCAACCCCGAGCAAAAATTCTGGCGGCAGCCGATATTGGCGGCGACCCGGCGGAGTCCTTGACCGCGTGCTTTGCGGCCACGGAGCTAGCGCTAAGCCGTGCCGGGCTGACTCTCGAAGACATGGATCGCATCGAGTTTATGGAAGCTTTTGCGGTTACCATCGCTAAGTTTCTCCGCGATTACTCAGTCCCGGCAGAAAAAGTAAACGTAGGCGGCGGCCATATCGCCAAGGGTCACCCGCTTGGCGCCACAGGAGCAATACTAGTGTCGGCACTGCTCGATGCACTGGACCATGCCGATGGCCGATTTGGCATTGTGATTGCAGCTGGGGCCTCCGGTGCGGGCAGCGCTCTGGTCGTCGAACGCCTGGAGAAATAAATGAACAGCGAATTGCACCAAGCTATTATCGACAAACACAGCGGCACCTTGAAAACCGCTGTGGAAGCGGTTTCTTCGCGTCGAAGTTGGAGCCCTTTCAAGGACTCGCCATCAACCAAAATACATGGTCCGGAAAAACCCGGCGCCGGTAAAGCGGCGTTCGAGGCAAGACTGGGCAAACCCTTTGCTATCGATCTACCCGGCACCACAGGATGGGTTGGCGAGGAAGTTTCGCCTTATACGGGGGAAGCGCTGGGTATTACCTACCCGATCTGCGATCCACAGGCCGTAATCGCCGCCACAAAACAGGGGGCTCGCGCATGGTCGAAAGCGTCAGGCGAACTGCGCACCGCGATTTGCCTTGAAATCGCAGAAAGGCTATATGAACGAAACTTTGAAATGACGTATTCGATTATGCACGTCGCGGGTCAGAGTTATACGCAAGCGTTCAGCGGATCGGGACCAAACGCTCTCGATCGAGGCATCGAGGCCCTCGCGTACGCGCACATAGCCATGAACAATGTCACGCCTCAAGCCGAGTACCATCGCAAATTCGCCGGAGAGCAGGTCTCGCTGGAAAAAAACTATACGCTTGTTCCACGGGGTATTGGTCTGGTCATCTGCTGCGCGTCCTTTCCAACCTGGAACGCTTATCCATCCATGTTTGCCAGTCTTGCAACAGGCAATCCGGTCATCGTCAAGCCGCACCCGATTGCTGTACTGCCCATGGCTATTGTCGTCGAGGTTTGCAGGCAGACGCTCGCCGAATTTGGTTTCGATGAAAATCTGGTGACACTTGCCGCCGACACCATCGCCCAACCAATAGCTGCAAGCTATGTTGAAGACCCCGCGATACAGATCATCGATTTTACGGGCAGCCCACGTTATGGCAGCCACCTTGAAAAGACGGTTACCGGCAAGCTCCTTTATACAGAGACCGCCGGAGTCAACAGCGTCGTGATTGAATCAGCAGAAGACCTGACTGATACCGCGCGCGCCATCGCACGTGCATCCTGTTTATTCTCGGCTCAAATGTGTACTAGCCCGCAAGTCGTATACGTCCCAAAGGATGGGATTCAAACGGCTTCGGGCCCAGGATCATTCGATGAGGTTGCGCAGGCTATAGTTGCGGAGATTGACGTCATTGCAAACAACCCTAAAAGTGCAGCGGGCATCATGGGCGCGATTCAAGGGCAAATCAGCCTCGATGTTGTCGACACAACGCGGCAACGTGCTGCCACGAACAATCTGGCAATTCTGCGTGAAGCTGCTCCCTACGCGCATCCCGAGTTTTCACAAGCACGCACGCTTACACCGCTTGTCATCGCAGCCGAGCTGAGCGATGTAGCGCTTTATGCCGAAGAGCTTTTTGGACCCGTGCTATTCATCGTCGCTAGCGACGATGCAGACGCAGCAGCAGCGCAAGCGACAGAACTGGCAAGAACACGAGGCACAATCTCGACCTATATGTACTCGACCAATGCGAGCTTTGTGGATCGCTGGGTCGATGCCTATGCCGAAGCTGGCGCCAATCTAAGCATTAATCTCACCGGCGCAATGTGGATAAACTTTGCGGCTGCGTACAGTGACTACCATGTCACCGGGCTCAACCCCGCGGGCAACGCCTGCCTTGCTGACCTAGCGTTCGTCAGTTCAAGATTTCGTATCGCCCAACGACGACAGCCCATTTTAAAAAAGCGTGCTTAACGCTCTATAACGATTGAGGGTGCTCGCAAAACCACAATGAACGATGACAGAATCATAGGTGGCTGGTTATTGCAGAGCTGGTCAATCACAGCTGACGGCCAACGAAGCTTTCCCTACGGTGAAAGCGCACGCGGGCAGCTGATGTACACCGCCGATGGGTATATGTCAGCGATCATCTGCAATACGGATTGCCCACCCATACCGGAAGGCAGCCTGCGCAAGTTAAACGATTCTCAGAAAGCGGCTCTAGTCGACCATAGCTTTGCTTATGGAGGCCGATGGGAAATGATTCGAGACAAGGAACAAGACGTTGTTTTGCACCATGTGGAAGTTTCTCAGAATCCAAATTTTATCGGCTCGGTTCAGCGACGTCATGCCAGATTTGAGGGTAATCAACTCACGCTCTCTGCAGAAGAGGCATTAGCTAACGGGTCAATTCGCCTACATGCGCTGGTATGGCGACGCGATAGTAAGCATCAATAACAATTTTCTATTCAGTATTAGCGGGAGACAGTCATGAGTGCAAAGCTATTTGATGATGCGCCTTTTGGACACGGGCACGGCCCCCATCTGACCGGCGCTTATGCGCCGATCGCAGACGAATTGGAACTTACCGAGCTGCCGGTAGAGGGCAAAATTCCGGAAGATCTTAATGGCGTCTACCTTCGCAATGGACCCAATCCACGCTTTGAACCAAAAGGCATGCACCACATGTTTGACGGTGATGGCATGATCCACGCCGGCGAATTCAGAAACGGGCGTTTTACCTACCGCAACCGTTACGTTAGAACAGAGGCCTGGCAGAAAAACGATGCAGCGGGCGAGGAAACCCATTGGGGCGTGATGGCTTCAGTCAAAGACAGCACAGTAAAACCGATGGCTGATGTCGCCAATACCGATGTCATTGGGCACGGGGGCTATGCCGTTGTTAACTGGTACCTGTCGGGAATACCGCATCTGTTGGATCCAATCACGCTTGAAACCGTACGCGCAGCACCTGATTACGTGAGTGGAACCGGCAAGGGTATGTCTGCGCACTGCAAGGTTGATGAAGTGAACGGCGACATGATGTACTTCGATTACTTCACCGAAAAACCCTTTATGAGCTACGGTGTCGTTAGCAAAGAAGGAAAGTTGTTACATCATGTACCCGTCGAACTTCCGGGCGATCGCCTCATGCACGATATGGCGATCACGGAGAACTACTCTATCTTGCATGATGTGCCCGTCTATCACGATGAGGAGGCGCTGAAAGCCGGGCGCCACAAGATTACGTTCAACGCTGAACTGCCAATGCGCTTCGGCGTAATCCCGCGATTGGGTGCCAGTGATAGCATTCGCTGGTTCGACTTTTCTCCCTGTTTTATCTACCACGTCGTCAACGCATGGGAAGAAGGTAGTGAGATAGTCATGGTTGCCTGTCGATACATGCCCGCCAGGAAAGATGACGGCAGTATCGATGAAGCGAGAACGGCCAAGATGATTGGCGGGCTCGAAATGGACGCGCGTTTATGGCGATACCGCATGAACCTTGAAACTGGCGAGACGCACGAAGAGTGTCTGAATGGCGAACATAATGTCGAGTTTCCAGGCTACCACTCGGCACTCACGGGGCGCCGTTCGCAATGGGCATATTTTGTTGACCACCACCCCAAGATGCTTCGATGGACCGGACTTAGGAAAATGAACACCGATACCGGGGAGAGCGCTGGCGAGTGGTCGGACGATCACGAACACTGCTGGTACAGCGAACCCTGGTTTGCGCCCGCCGACCAGGCTAATAGCGAAGATCACGGCTACGTCATCGCCTTCTGTTGGAACGATAAAACAGAAGTTCAGGATCTTCAGGTATTTGATGCACAAGCTATGAGCGCTGGACCAATCGCGAGGATAATTCTTCCGCGGCGCGTGCCCTCAGGGTTTCATGCCTGCTGGATGAAGCCAGAGCAGGTGGTTGACTGGAACCGCTAGTCGAAGGAACCTCTGATCTATTCGCTGATGGTCGAGTGTGCGTGATTACCTTCTAAATGGGGGCAATGATCGTACCCACAGTACTCGCTGCGCGGATCGTCTTGCGGAGTGAACCGGAAGGTGAATTGCGCAGCAAGAGAGGCCACCCTG
>CAZDEW010000063.1:0-19151 GCA_964504585.1 uncultured Pseudomonadales bacterium
TAGATTAACTGGAAATCTCATCCTCGTCATGGACCGGTTTTTGGGGGAAAGGTCAGGAGCAGGGCTCCGCATGCGTTTACTTCCCGATGATCGACTTTGCTTTAGCCAGATGGTCAGAAGGCGTTACAACGCAAGAATTGCTACAACCACCGTCGCGATAAGCAGCTTTGCGATGGGCTTAGCGAGCCGCGCGCCTTACGGCTGTGCCAATAATCATCACCAGCATACCCATTAACAAGACAAATGGTGCCTGAATTGGAACAGTAGCCATGGGTGCGACACAGGCGCTGGACTCAGGGTCCGGCAAGCAGGGGTCTACGTCGACGAGATCCAGTTCATCAGGCGTGCCATCACCATCCTGATCAGTAATGGATGACTCTAGATAATCGGGTGTCCCGTCTCCATCAGTATCATTAAACTCTCCCTCAATGGAGTCTGCTTCGCCATCGCCGTCGGTATCGATCGTGCAACCGGCACCGAACTGGGAGGGCACACAGGGGTCGCCGTCCCCTTCAAACACCCACTCATCGGTATCGAAGTTGACGGGCTGACCGTTGACCGAAATAACGGCGACAGTCATGTTGTGCATGACGCCGTTGGTGCTCTCAAGGACTCCGGTACCACCAGTCGCAAATGATGTGTCGTGAACAAAGCTCGACAGCGGAATCTCGATTTTCTGCCAGCCGCCGCCCACGATAGCGCAGGGGCCAGTCGGAGACACTTCGCATGTATATTGGAACTCGTCGTCCGCAAAGTTTTGCCATACACCGTCACCGGTATCGTCGTCCTGAATATTAATTTCGAGGAGGTAGTGTTGGTTCAAATTTTGTGAGCCGGTGCCGCTGTCAATGCCGTCCGGGTTAATCCAGAAGCTGAACTTGGTCATGCCCGCCAGATCGTCAAACAAAATCTTTTGAAAACCGCCATAAAAACCAGCCTGACCGCCGCCCCAGCCGGTATCCATTGCCCAATTGCCGCCACCGGGAGGGGTATTGCTGACGTTATTGCCGATGCCGCCGCCACCGATGCTGCTGCCGAAAGTAATCCAGTCGAACGGGTTGTTGTCTTCGAAATTCTCGAAAACCAGCGTAGGCACAGAAGGCGTGCCGTCCAGGACTGGCGTAGTGCTCAGCTCGTAGTGACGCACATAGTCAACGACTAATTCCTGAGGAAACACTGAGCTCCCGGTCGGATTGCCCGGGAAGTTTCCGCCAACGGCAACGTTCATGATCCAGTGAAACGGTGTGTCGAACGGTGCATTGGGATTGGTGCTGCCGTTTGTAAACCAGGTACCTGAGTTCACTGTCTTATAGAGGTTGCCATCAACATACCAGCGAATTTGTGTTGCTTCCCACTCAACGGCGTAGGTGTGAAAATCGTTGGTTGTTCCGGCGCTGAGAAAATAGTCAGAGGTGTTGTTGGCGCTGCCACTGCCTATGTTGCCGTAGTGCAGTGTGCCAAAAATGCGCGTGGGGTTATTGCCCAGCCACTCTAGGATATCTATCTCACCGCTAGCCGGCCAGTTCCCGTAGCTGTTGGGGTCTGAGTTCAGTAGCCAGACGGCGGGCCATGTCCCTTGTCCGGTTACCCCTTGGTTCGCAGGTAGCTTTGCGCGAACTTCGTAGCGACCGTATGCCGTGTCGTGTTTGTGAATGCTGCGAATGCGCGACGAAATATAATCTCTGCCGCCAACCGGTGGGCTGACTTCTTCTGCGGTGATTGTGAGCAAACCGCCTGAAACCGTCGCCTGTGTATCGGTGTAGTACTGAAGCTCATTGTTGCCCCAGCCAGGTATCCCATAGCCGGTGCCGTCGCCATACTGGTATGACCACTTCGCCATATCCAGTGTTGATCCGCTAAATTCGTCTGCCCAAATTAAGGTACACGGAACAGAGCATTGAGCATTAACCCCGGATGAGACCGAGATGGCGAGAATAGACGAGGTCGCTAAGTGAAGTGCTTGTTTAAACATGGTGCCACCATAATTATCAGCGGTTCGTTTTAGATTGAACCGTGAATGAGTGATATCAGAATCTGTTCTTGTTAGTACTGGCCAAGGCCAACACCGCCGTTTGCTGACTTATCCAAACTCTCCATCGCTCTCAGCGTCGCGGCCATGGCGATTGTTATCTGTTCGGTACCAACATTAATTCGAAGCCATCGGGCATTTAGATTAATGCTGATCGATAATTGTACATCTAATTACTGTGATTTTCCATCGCTCCGCGATGAGTAGTCGAATACCTCCCGAGCTTTCGCGTGACCGCCGCTAGAAGTTCGCCTGCTGAGCGGTGTATCGCGGGCATCGGATTGATTGATCCGCTGGAGTCTCGGTCGCTATCATGATGTCCGAAATTTCAATGCTCATTTTGCCTGACGTTCCAATCAGAAACGGCGTGTTGATATGGCTGAACTGAGCACCTTGCTCTGCGAAGCAGCTGAGGTCGATCGCAACGTCCTGCCACTGATTCGCCGGCAGGCCTCTCAAGAACTCTGCAACATCCAGTTGACCTGCGCAGGGGTAGTGGCAGTCCATGCGCAATATGACTGAGTTGTTAGGAGGGGTGTCAACTTTCACTTTAAAGGCGAGTGCGCCATTCTTGTTTGCCAGCTTGCTTATATCGACGCCCTGCTGGTACTGAAAGTAGAACTGCCCGTACTTTTCGGTTGACCAGCTTAGTTTGCGAGCGTCCTCCTGGGTCTGGTTGTCAGTCGCGTGAACGGTGAGCGTTTGTCGGTTTTGGGTTGCGCCGCGATTTCCGTCAACGCCGACGGACCAGTTGTCCTCGTCGCCGACATAAAGTGCCCAGGGTTCATAGACCGTTTTCATAAAGATGGGCAGCATGTCATTTTTGACGAGCAGTGTTGGATCCTGATTATCTAAAACGTCCAGCGCAGCAAGCTGTGCAGTATTCTGGTAACTCAAACCGTATCCCAGCGCGAACTGAGCGGGCAACTTGGATTGTGCTTGTGTGCTTTCTGCAGCCTCAGGGGCATCTCCAGCAATCAACTCGTTGCTATTAAACTGCTCCTGAGAGGCATAGCCTGGCCAGGCGAAGGGCAGGGAGCCTGTGAAGTCGTATCGCGGTGTGCCGTCGCGCTTGCCAACAATAACATCCGCTATTCCTGATGCTTCACTGCCGGGCAGCCAGACAGCGACGAAAGCATCAGAGGCATTGATATATCGGTTAACGCTAAGTGGCCGTCCGGAGACCAGTAGTGATATCGTGGGTAGTTCAGCGGCTTGCAGTTTTTCAAGTGCTTCTGCATAGGCGAGTATTCGGTTCGGTAACAGCAGTTCGTGAACATCACCTCCGCCCTCGGCATAGGGTTTTTCGCCGTACACCATAATCACTCTGTCGAAGTCGCTAACGAGTTGAGCGAAGCTTTGCTTGTCCTCGATAAGCGGGCGTATTTCTTCGATGCTTTTTAATGTGACGCTGCCGCCATTGCTGACCATAACGTCTTTCAAAGCCGAGACGATAGACTGACCGTTAGGGAAGTCGAGGTTAGTGGTGCCATCGCCTTGCCAGGTCAATGACCACCCGCCACTCAAGGCGGCTATGCTATCGGCGTGATCACCGACTACTAACAGGCGTTGATCCGCAGGAATGGGTAAGGCCTGATTGTTATTCTTGAGCAGGACCAGAGACTCACGAACAGCTCGCCGCGCAATAGCGCGGTGTTCCTGATTAATTAATGCAATCGCAGAATCTTCCAGCACCGGCTGCTGGCGGTAGCCTTCGTCAAACAAACCCGCGCGATATTTGACGCTGAGGATTCGCCGGTTCGCATCGTCGATGCGGGACAGCGCGATTTTGCCGTTTTCGATGTCACTCAGGGTGTTCTCGATAAGCGCTTTCCAGTCTTTGGGCGCCATTAACATGTCGACCCCCGCGTTGATCGACTGGGCGCAGGACGATCGACTGCAGCCGTCTACCTGGGCGTGGCCATCCCAGTCGCCTATCACGAAGCCATTGAAGCCCATATCCCGCTTGAGAACTTCGGTCAACAAATAGTGATGCCCGTGAACTTTTTCGCCGTGCCAGCTGTTAAACGAGGCCATAACGGTCTGGACACCGGCATCGATCGCTCGTTGAAAGCTCTTTCCGTGCAGCTCTAGCAGGCGCTCTTTATCAACCACGACATCGCCCTGGTCGATACCACTTACTGTTCCACCGTCGCCAATGAAATGCTTGGCAGTGGCGATGACACGATTACCTTCTGCAACTGATCGAGTTTCACGGCCCTGTAGACCCAGCACGGCGGCTTCTCCGAGTCTGCTCACAATCTCCGGGTTTTCAGAAAAACTTTCATAGGTGCGCCCCCACCTGAGGTTTTGCGCGACCGCAACGGTTGGTGAAAACGCCCACTTGATCCCGGTGCTTCGCACATCTCTGGCGGTTGCGGCATAGACTTCTTCTGTCAGAGCCGCATTATCAGCGGCACCAAGCCCTATGTTGTGGGGGAAAATCACTGCGCCGAATACGTTGTTGTGACCGTGAACTGCATCGGTACCCCAGAGGATGGGTATCTGTACCGTGTCGGTCGACTCCTTATGAGGGGTTTGATAGTAGGCGTTAGCGAGATCAACCCAGTCGCTTCGGGAGGCATACATGTTGGCATCCGGGAAGGATCCGCCGCCGTTTAAGACGGAACCCAGCGCATATTTGGCCGCTTCTTCGGGGGTAGCAGCTTTGATCTCTGCCTGAACCATTTGGCCAACCTTTTGCTCGATGGTCATGGCGTCGAGCAGACCCTCCACAAACTGCTCTTCCGCAGCGCTTTCATAAGTGAAGCTGTAATACTCGCTCTGGGCTGTGTTGTTCGATTGCTCGGCGAGTTGGCATGCGCTAATCAGGCTGAGTATGGGGATTGCGCATAGGAGTGCGACTGAGCGTAAAGGCTGTTTGTGGATGAGAGGCCCGTTAAGAGCCCGGGCGTCTGTCGCTGAATTTTTGCTTGTTTGGTGCATTGGCTTACTTTAGTTTGGTCTACAGTTCCTTCGGCATCGGTTCGTGAATCCACGTTGCATACTGTTTAAATCTGCGCAGCTTAGTTCCATTGATTTAGTGCCATTGATTCTGTGGTATCTCCGGATTGAGCTGCCCGATGCAGCTGGGCGTTTTATCTGTTTGCGGTTGCTATCAGGCTGGAGCTCTCCAATGCTCGCTCTTCACCGTGTATGCGAATGAACGTTTACTTTCGCCGATAGTTATTACTTGTGTGAATCCCTTGTCCGATTGCGCGAAGCAACGCTAAGCGGATATGCTACTTTCATCCTTTCCCCGAGTGGATAGCATTCGCTCAGCTGTGCCATGTGCGCGGCAGATTGGATTGCGCGGTGAGTTGTTGTTATTTGCCGGCCGCCACGACAAAAAGTCATTGATTTTATTAATAGTTGGGGATACCCCCAAAACTGAAGCCCGTCACCGAGTAAGACGGCAGGATACTGCAAGCCTTGGAAAAGATTAACGTTATACCCAGTGAAACCCGACCAATCGTCATCAGCCTTTGGTTTATGCAAGCCATATTTTGGGTTGTGTTAACGGTTGTTACTTTTTTTAGCTTGACGCTCTGGTACGGCACCGCCCAGTGGCCGCACATTGCACACACCTTGCTGCAGTCCTTCATTGGTTTTGGTTTGACGTTTCCCATGCGAACTATCTATCGCAGGACCTGGGGGATACGCCTGTCCAGGCTGGCGGCAATGATCGCGGCGACGGTGATTGTGTTCGCCTTTGTTTGGTCCTTGCTAAGGGTCGCATCCTTTATCTGGTTGACTGCCGAAGGATCGGAAGTCTGGGAGGATTTCGGTGGATGGTACTTCAGCGGTTTTTTTATTTTTCTTTGCTGGACAGCGGTTTATTATTCCATGCACTACTATCGTATGGCTACCGATGAGAAGGACAGGCGCCTCAGATTGGTCGAACGCTCGCGCGCCGAGAAGCTTAAGCGCGTTCGCGCAGAGAAGATGGCGGCAGAATCGCGCATGCAGATGCTGCGTTACCAGCTCAATCCCCATTTTCTGTTCAATACGCTCAACGCAGTTAACTCCCTGATTGTCTCAAAAGACTTGCAGGAAGCCCGCGCTACGGTAGAAAGCCTGAGCATGTTCCTTCGCTACGCGCTGAAGGATGAAGAGAAGGGCCTGGTAGATCTGGAAAAAGAGATTGATGCTCTGGACCTGTACCTGAGCATTGAGAAGATACGCTTCGCGGACAGGCTGCGGGTCAGCTACGATGTAGAGCCCGAGGCGCGCAAGATCAAGGTGCCCAGCCTGATACTGCAGCCGATTGTTGAGAATACGATCAAGCATGCGATGAACGTTAGCGAGGATGGCTGCGACATCGATCTCGCTGCGCGCGTACGGGGCGATAAGTTGATCATTGAGATCAAAGACAATGGCCCGGGCATCGAGGGGAAACCGGCAGGAAAGCTGGGTAGAGATGACTTTCACTCGGGTGGCGTAGGTATAAAAAATATTTTCGATCGTCTGGACAACCTGTTCGGCGATAAGGCTAATGTCACGCTGTTTAATCAGCCGGGGCAGGGGTTAAAAACAACAATATCAATCAGTGGCATGGTCGGTTGAGTACTTTGGGTTAAACTGGCCAGCTGAGAAACAACCATGGGCAAATTAGCAACTGTGCAGGATTCAGAACAAAGCTCTCCGCGATATCGAGTGGTAATCGTCGATGATGAGCCATTAGCGCGCAAATTCCTCAAGTCCAGTCTTGAGCCTTTTGCAGAGCTTGAAATTATTGCTGAGTGTGAGAACGGTCGTCTGGCGCTGGAGGTTATCCGCGAGCAGGATCCGGATCTGGTTTTTCTCGACATACAAATGCCGGGTCTCAATGGCTTTGATGTTATCCGCTCTATCCGTGCCGAGAATATGCCGGAAGTTGTATTCGTCACTGCCTATGACGAATATGCCATCGATGCGTTCGACGCTAATGCTGTTGACTACCTGTTAAAACCCATTACCGATGATCGGCTTAACCGCGCAGTACAACGGGCGATGCGTGCGCTCAGCCAGGGTGACAAAGGGCTGGCGCAGCGCAAAATTCTCTATAGCGAAGTGAATCGAATTGCAGAGCGCGTAAAGAGCAAGTCGACAGATGAGGAGGTTGCGCCCAAGGTTGGCGAGGAGCGCAAGATCACGGTTAAGGATGGCGACTCCGTTTTTCTGGTCAACGAGTCTGATATCGACTGGATCGATGCAGCGGGTGATTACATGTGCATCCACGTGCAGGGCAAGACGCATGTTATCCGTTCAACCATGCACAGCTTGCTTGAGCGGTTGGACCAAACGCGCTTCAAGCGAGTGCATCGCTCAACAATTGTCAATGTTGATCGCATCATCCGGATCAAAAAGCACACCAAGGGCGAGTACATGCTCTACCTCAGCTGCGATGAAACCATCAAGGTGAGCCGGCACTATAAAAACGTGATCAGAGATTTTATCGACCTGCAGCCCTGAGTCGATCTTGCCGTGGCTCCAAGTGGCGCGAGTCGAGGCGGTTGCAGTGAGTAATTTCGGGCTTTGTTTACTGGCTGGCCTGTCGCGGGTTTGCTGAACCCAGCTAGATCGCGAGCTTAAGCTCATAGCGACAAGCTTCTTCAGCGCTACTCTAATCGCTTGAAAAATAAGACATTAGCCTCTTCCGACGCGCTGCCTGTCCAACTTATCGCAGGGGCGTCCCGATAGTCGACTTCCATTTGTAGTCGATACAGGTATCAGGCAAAGTTCCCCGTCAGTCAGTCTCGGGCGTTTTGTAATCAGACAAGCTGCCCGGGAGGCGTATCAGTCATCCCGATAACCACAATGAATGACTTGCGCTCTGCCGACCGTCGTTGCGCCATTTGAGCAATCGATCAGGCCTGTAGCTTGGCCTCAACACCGGGACAGTGGTGCAAGGCTCGTGCATGTGAGCCCGGTGAGAACTGACATTTAATCGGATGGTCAAATAATGTTATGTGGATGCTTGGAGCGCGCCTGTCGCGCGGATACTGGCAGCCCTTATGCAATCCGATACTGGTTGAATTTTTCGAGGAAACATCATGCCTCAGGCTGAACTCAAGACAAACCGACGTCACTCAATCCGTCAAATCGCAAAATGGGCGTCATTGCCCGGTCTGGCTATTTTTCTCGCTGCCTGTGGTGGCGGAGCTGGCCAGAATGACAACGATGCATTTGACGGCTTACCTCCCGTCGCGAGCTGGGAGCTAATCTGGAGCGACGAGTTTAACGGTAACGCCCTGGATACCTCCAAATGGGAGATCGAACTGGGTGATGGTAAGGCAGAGGGCCTGTCGGGTTGGGGTAATGGTGAAGAACAGTATTACTCAGCGGACAATATCACGGTTACCGGTGGCAACCTGGTCATCAACTCGCGTGCTGAAACAACCGTAGTCACCGATCCTAACGATCCGGTCGCCAACGTCGGCACTTACGATTACACCTCAGGTCGAATTCGCACACAGGGTCTGTTTGATTTTACCTACGGCCGGGTCGAGGCCAGAATCAAGCTGCCCGCAGCGCAGGGCCTTTGGAACGCTTTCTGGCTTCTGGGTAGCGATCCATCGCCCTATGGGGTTTGGGCTGCCAAAGGCGAAATCGATATTTTCGAAGCCTACTCAAGAGGCTTTGGTCCCAACCCTCAGCCCTACGTATCCTCGGCGATACACTTCGGTGGACCATTCCCGTTCAATATTTTCGATACGCGCACGACACAGCAGTTCGAAGAGTCAGTGCAGGCGTTCCAGCCTGGCGAAGACCCGTTCCCCGGGCCGGGCTTTAACTTCTTCGACGATTTCCATGTATACGCAGTCGAATGGGACGAAGAGGAGATCCGTTTTTACATAGACGGCGTTAACTTCTACTCCGTTAAAGCAACTAATTTTTATGCCTACTTCACTGACGTCGATGAATTCTCTGCGCCGCAGGGGAGTTCAAATACGCTTGCTAACGATGCCAAAATAAAGGACGTTATTAAGTACTCGTCGGACGCAGCCGAGGGTCGCATAGGTTTTCAGGCTGCACCCGGTGCAGACGCGCCGTTCGACTCGCTGTTTCATATCATCCTTAACACTGCCGTTGGTGGCAGCTTGCCAAATTTTGCTGGAGAGCCGCCATCGATCGCGGGTCTGAGCGGTGGTGGTGATGACATGCTCGTTGACTACGTGCGCGTTTATCGCTGCAACCTGGCCGACACTATCACCGGCCTCGGTGGACAGGCCTGTAAGAACAATGAGGGGCGCACGGGCATCGCGCTGCCTGAAGACCCCGATAACCCTGGCGAAACGATTCTGCCGAACTTCACCAACGATTTTCTGGCAGCGGCATCGACGGAGTATGCGCTGTTTAGCACCGAGTTTGATATTTACGTAGACGGTCCAGATGCGCTGCGCATCCCCGATGGTCCGCAGCTGTCTTTGGAAGCGTTTGGCGATGCAACGTTTACCATCGAGACTGAGGGTGGCAATGACTATATTCGTGTGACTCCATCAGCAAGCGGTCCTCAGGGGCTGGGTATTACAGCGGACGAGGAGCTGATTATTGCGGGCGTCGATGGTCTGGCGGATCTAAAATTTGATCTCTATCTAGAAAGCGACTTTAACGGGTCGACGCCAGATTTGGCGACAGGCGGCTTTAACGGCAGCCAGCTTGTTATGGGCTTTGCGATTACCTCAGCTAACAACACGAGAGGTAACTACTTCTTCATCCCGCTCGAAGAGGTTGGCTTCGACAACTGGCGTCGCTTCACCATTCCTTTGAATTTCTTACTTAGCGATGGTCTTGCGGTAGGTGGGGGTCTCGATCAGGGGGATGTTAGTCGTCTGCTTGAGTTGAATTTCTCTGGGGTCAATGCTCGGATCGACAATATCGGCTTTGCCTGTGGCGGTCAGCCCTGTGGCGTGGTTGGTGAAGTTGATGTTTATCTGGACGAAGTTGACGATATCTGGGACCGCGGCATTGTAGGTGATGACACCTTCCAGCGTTTCCGAGGCGACGCGCCCAACCCCGACTACACAGATCCCGATTGCTGTCATGTTCAATGGGATGAAATTAGTTCGACCGAAACGGTTGACATAGACGGTATTCCTGGCAACAACGATACTTTTGACGAGGGTGCGCCTCGAGGAACCGTCGTGCAAACGCGTTTTGGTACGACTGGCACGGACGGAGCAGTTAATTTTATCGGCGCCTCAGATCCGTTCCCGTCTATTGCGGCGTTGCGGAACGGTTCTTTCTCGTTTGATATCAAGGTCACGCGTAACGACGAAAATGAGCAGTTGCTATTCAAGATAGATGCCGACAATAGCTCTACGGGAGAGCAGCCGCTGGGCGATTTGAATCTAAACCAGTGGTACCGATTCGAGTGTCCAATCACCACCCTGGAGCAGCAGGGACTAGACACGGCAAGAATCACAGCGCCTTTCGTGCTGGTGCCCGGCAACCGCGGCTCTGCTCAGGGTATTAACGTCGAGTGGGATAACGTCAGGTTCTCTACCACCTTCGGTGGCTCTACGACTAATCTGGCGCTACCTCTTGTATTTGACTCTGTGCCGGGCTTCTGTTTGCCGATTGCCCCATTTGCAGGCGGCGCCTTCCTCATTACTGCAAATGACGATACGAGCGGCTTGAATCCGAATAGTCGGGTTGGACAGGTTCGGAAGTTCGACACGGGAGATCCTTCCAGCGCGATCTTCGGTGGCGTCACCATAAACCTCACGAGCAATATCGTGTTTGGCGGCCCGGGCGACCCGACCAATAAGGAACTTCGTTTCTGGGTGAAATCACCGCGGGACGACTTGCCTGTGACGGTCAAGCTTGAGAGTGTGCAAGGTCCCTTCTTTTCAGTCGGCAGGGTTGTTAACACGAGCTTTAATCCGGGCGACCCATTAGCGGTTCCGCCGGTTGAGCCGTTCCCAGAGTGGCAGGAAGTGGTTGTAGATTTTAATGGCACCACTGCAGATGAGTACTCGGCGATCACGATTATTCTCGATGACGGGGTCATTAGTGATGGCACGGAAGAAAACTTCAGCGCATTGTTTGATAACTTCAGGGTAGCAGACGCGACATCGATCGTGGGTGACCTGGGAGCAATAGATGCCCTGATAACCTATGATTTTGATGCGCCGAACACGGTTTACCCACTTGCAGACTTTGGCGATGCGCGCTCAGGTATTTCGACCAGCCCGCCCAATGAAAACAATGGCGATCCCTACGCCAGTGGTAACGCAGGTCTTGTGTTCCTTGGCGACTTCGCCCAGAGCACGAACGGGACTGTTTTAGGTAGTTTCGAGGGTTTCCCCCGGGAAATCCCATTCAATTACAGCTCGGCACCTGCCACCAGCACGGTGATAGAAATGGATGTGTGGGTTCCAAGAGCAAACACCCCAGTGACGCTAACTGCAGAAGATGCAACCGATAACAATCAACGGGCTTCGGTGACCAGAACGGCGCTCGACGCTGGTTGGAACACTCTGACGTTCGATTTCTCGGAAGTATCAATTAACACCGCCGACTCATTTGAGAAACTGGTTTTGGCTTTTAACCCGGGTCAGTCTGGTACTAACGATACCTACTACTTCGACAACATCCGGATAGTGCCTTAATCGTGCCCTGGCAGTTTGCTTCGGCACAGGAACGGTTGATCGCGGAATTTGCGAAAACAATACCCAATAAAGACGAATTGGTTGATTCCAACAATGAAAAAATTATTTAAAACGACAAGCACGGTTAAACAATCGGTTTTCACTGGGGTTGCTTTCTCACTGCTGCTCACGCCTTTTCACGCGACCTTGGCGCAGGATGACGTTGAGGATGACGTAGATGGCATAGAGGCTCAGCTGGTTGAGGAGACGGTCGAAGCAGAGTATGACGATTACGAAGACGACGATGAGAGTAGCATCGATGAGGTGGTGGTAACGGTAGAACGCCGCGCGGTGAGCTTGCAGGATTTTGCAGGTACCGCGGTTAGCTTTACTGGTGAAGAGCTCGCGCTGCAGGGACTGCAGAATATTACTGACCTGTCTGAAAGTGTTGTTGGCCTCGAGATCGGTAACGAACGTGGTAACGTTTCGGTATGGATTCGTGGTGTGGGTAGTGACAACAACACAGAGTTGGGTGATCCAGCGGCCGCAACACACATCGATGGAGTTTACATCCCGCGCCCGCGTGGTATCGGTGGCGCTTTCTTCGACCTGGAGCGGGTTGAGGTTAACGTTGGGCCACAGGGTACGATTCGCGGCCGTAACGCAATGGCGGGGTCTATCAACGCTATTTCCTGGAATCCGGGTCGTGAGTGGGTGGTCGCGACTGAAACCGAGATTGGCAACTACGGCACCCAGGTTTATCAGGCGACGATCAACGCGCCGTTAACCGAAACCACGGCAATGCGTCTTGCCTTGCTCAAGCGCGATAGTGATTCCTACTACAACGATGTCAGCCCGGAAAACCGTCCTGGGCCAGAGGCTGCCAATGACTTTGCCGGCCGCCTGAAGTTTTTGTGGGAGCCCAATGATCGCCTGAGCTTTTTGTTGGCGGGTGATTTGCTCACGGAGCGCGGAACCGGTTATACGGGGACTAACTTCGCGAACCCGCTTGGTAACGGCATCAGCGCCGATTTGATTGATGACCCACGTGACGCGTGGCTGCGCGGTATCACGCCATTGCAGGAAACCAAGCACTGGGGCGGCAAGTTCCAGATCGATTACCATATGGACCATGGCTCTATCGAGTTTCTCTACGGTCACCGCGATCTTGTATACAGCTACCAGGCCTCGACACCTTTAACTCCCGATTATCCCGGCGTGGTTGAAAGCCTGGGTGGCCCCAATGTCGGTGAGGCCCTTGATAACTTCTCGCGCTTTCAGGATCTGACTGACTCAAAATCTGACATTGTTGAGCTGCGTTACTACACACCGGTTGAAAACACCTTCTACTTTTCAACGGGTTTGTTCTACTTCAACGAAGATCAGTATTCCTTCCTCGGCGCAACCGGCGACGGCGACACTTTCTTTAACGGCATCGAGTTTAACCAGCCCGATACCGATACCGAGTCTTTCGCGGTTTACTTTGACGGAACCTATCAGTTCAGCGACCGAACGCGCGCGACCGCGGGTATACGTTTTACCGACGAGAAAAAGTCGCGACGCGGTGTTAACGCCAGTTATCGGATTGGTGGCGTAGGTATTGATGGCAACGGTAACCCTGCTGGTGGTTTGGGTTTCCGCTTTGGTACTGAAGGCTTTAAGTTCGCAGTACAGGGTCGAACCATTTTTGATCCCGATACCGATGGTGATGGCCTGGTATCTGAGACTGAGTACTATGAGTTCCTCCTTGATGGTATCGATAGTTTTGGTGATCGCGATAATCTCGATGATGCGATAGCCAACGAGTTTGCCGGACAGCCAACGGCCTGTGTTGACACGCGCCTGGACGATGATCTGTTTTGTCCCGCTGGCGGCGACTTTATCGCTGTTTTCCCATTCAGCCCATTAACATCGGTAACGCCTCAGCGCGGTCGAATCAGCTACTCGTTTGTCGACTGGCGTTTGCGCTTGGAGCACAACCTGACAGACGACAACCTCGTCTATTTCCTTATCGCCACGGGTCACAAGTCTGGTCTGTTTAACGATACCTTCACGGTACCTCTATTCGACAACCCTGATTTTGGCGTCGTGCCGGGTGCTCCTGAGTTCCTGCCGACCACTAACGAGTCGCTCGCGACTGCGGTATCGCGGGTGAATGGTGTAGGTGGACAGAAAGTAGAAACCGACCCTGAGCGTGTGACCAACTTTGAGCTTGGTACCAAGAACGAGTTCGACCTCACTGATGATATAGCGGCTCGTGTTAACGCAACGCTGTTTTATCAGGACTACCGAAATCAAATCTTCTGTAACGTTAAGAGTGTTGCCCAAAACCTGGGTGAGCAACTGAACACAGGCGGTGGATCGGTAGAAAACACCACCAACCTGGGCGTTAACTTCTGTTTCAACACCAAGCGTAACGAGATATTCGGTTCTCAACTCGAGACCGCGCTATTCCTTCCCAACGAGTTCACGCTGAAAGTGAATGCGCTCTGGCTCGAGAGCTACTTCAGAGAGAGTCCGACTACGTTCGACTCGCGCTTTGATCCAGACATCGATGGTGCTAACGCGGCAGAGGTTTCGCTGGGTGGCAACCGGCTACCTCGCTCGCCCCGGTACTCGCTTAACATATCGCTCTCACAAGTTGTTGACCTGCCTCTCGGCTCGCTGGACTACCTGATTGCTGCATCATGGCGTGATGAGCAGCACATGACGGTGTTCAACGGTAGAATCTACGGTGAGCTCCCCGAAGACGATAATCCGCTTCGACTCGACGATCTCGTAGAGGCTTACTGGACCTACGACGTGGGTGCCGGCTTTAGCTTCGCAGACAGCAACTTCAGACTCGAAGGCTTTATCAACAACATTACTGACGAAGTTCGTCCCGTCGCGATAGGAATCCGCCAGACGGATAACACGCGCTTTTTCACCAGACCGAGAACCTATGGTCTGCGCTTGAAGTGGCAGCTGTAAGCAGTTTAGGATTCATTTGAAATCATGACTTGGCCGATCTTAGGATCGGCCAATTTTTTTGTTCTCATTGAAGGGGTTTTGATAATGAAACTCGCCAAACTCTCTTTAAAGCTTCCTCATAAGTCTCAGTTAGCTTCATCGCTTGCGGCAGTGCTTGTTCTTAGCGCGCCATTTGCTCATGCTGATGATCATCTCGATGCCAGCGCAACGCAGATTCCGCCGGGTTTTGATGCCAGTGCGACACAGATCCCGCCATCTGATAAACGACCACCGATGGTCGCCGGGTTGGAGCAGCCTGGTGCGGGCCAGATCAAGTGGCCCAAAGCGGTCAGCCCCGTCAAAAAAGATCCTGCCATGGAGGCCAAAATTGTCGAGATCATGGCTGACATGACGGTAGAAGAGAAAGTCGGGCAAATGATCCAGCCCGAAATCCGCTATTCGAGCCCTCAGGATGCGAGGAAGTATCACTTTGGCTCGGTTTTGAGCGGTGGCGGTTCTTTTCCCAAGGGCAAGGGTGACAACGTAATCGATTGGGTAGCGCTCAATGATCGCTATTACATGGAATCGATTGCGAGACCCGAAAAGCGTGCCGCCATCCCAATTGTCTGGGGTATCGATGCCGTGCACGGACACAACAATGTTCGCGGCGCTACGCTGTTCCCACACAATATTGGCCTGGGCGCTGCGCGCAACCCCGACCTCATTCAGGCGATCGGTGAAGTGACCGCGCGTGAAGTTACAGTGACAGGTATGAAGTGGACCTTCGCGCCTACGGTCGCTGTTGCACGCGATGAGCGCTGGGGCCGTACATACGAAAGTTATTCAGAGGATCCCAAACTGGTTGCCGAATACGGTTTCCGCATGGTGCTTGGTCTGCAGGGCGTACCAGGCACCCCGGGTTTCTTCGGGCCCGATAAAGTTATCGCGACGGCGAAGCACTTTGTGGGCGACGGTGGTACCACAGGCGGTGTCGACCAGGGCGATGTAAGCATTAGCGAGCAAGATCTTTTTGAAATCCATGCTCAAGGTTACTACGCTGCGATTGAAGCGGGCGTGCAGTCGATCATGGCGTCTTTCAATAGTTGGAACGCCTACGAGGTACACGGCAGCAAGTACATCCTCAACGACGTCTTGAAAGAGCAGATGGGATTTGACGGGCTGATCGTTGGAGACTGGAATGGCCATGGTTATGTTCCGGGCTGTATGAACGGCAGCTGCTCACAGGCGGTCAACGCGGGCATCGACTTGATGATGGTGCCGGAAGCCTGGATGGATTTTTATAAGAACACCTTGCGTCAGGTCAATAGTGGTGAGATCAGTATGGAGCGCGTTGACGATGCTGTGACCCGGATTCTTCGCGTTAAAATGCGCGCAGGTCTATTCGATCCCGACGGAGATCCTGAAGCCTTGCGCCCGTCCAAGCTCAAGTTTGCTGGGCAGGGCTTTGTGCTGGGGCATGAGCGCCACCGCGCGGTCGCAGCGCAAGCTGTTCGAGAATCACTGGTGCTGTTAAAGAACGAGGGTGACGTTCTGCCAGTGCAACCCAAACAAAAGATTTTCGTTACCGGCTCGCACGCTGACGACATTGCTAACCAATCGGGTGGTTGGAGTGTGACCTGGCAGGGTACCGGAAACACTAATGCCGATTTCCCAGGCGCGACTTCTGTATTCGCCGGTCTGAAGGAAGATGCCGAAGCTGTGGGCAGCCGTATTGAACTGGGTTCGGGCGCGCGTTACAAGAAAAAGCCCGATGTCGCGATCGTTGTGTTTGGTGAGACGCCCTATGCAGAATTTGATGGCGATCTGGATGATCTGGCTTTTTCGGGCGAGGCCAAGAATTTGAAGTTGATCCAGCAGCTGAAAGCTGATGGAATCAAAGTTGTTAGCGTTTTCATGTCGGGACGCCCCATGGCGATTAACGACATCATTGATGCTTCGGATGCATTTGTCGCCGCCTGGCTGCCAGGAACGGAAGGCTACGGGGTTTCAGATGTGCTGATGGCAGACAAAGATGGAAAGCCGCAAAATGACTTTAAGGGCAAGCTGTCTTTCTCCTGGCCCAAACACAAGGATCAGGTGCCCATGAACATTGGCGACGAGGATTATGATCCGCGTTATGCTTACGGTTTTGGACTAACTTACTCTGACTAGCTGTTGAGTGAGCTGATTCAGGCCCTCAAGGGTCTGCCAATGGAAAATTAAATTACCGCGAAAAGCTGAAAGATAAAAAGGTAAGTCAGTATGGTGAGTATGAATAATAGCGCTGCTTCCCCCATGGGTAAGTCTAACGATAACAATATGTTTGCGCTGGTAGCGCTGACCTCGCTCTTTTTTATGTGGGGTTTGATAACCAGCCTGAATGATATTCTTATTCCTAAGCTGAAAGGGGCGTTTGATCTTTCCTACACCGAGGCGATGATGGTGCAGTTCTGCTTCTTCTTCGCCTACTTTGTGGTTTCGATCCCCGCTGGCAGACTGGTCAAAAGCATGGGGTACAAGCGCGGTATCGTCATCGGTCTGTGCATCGCGGCCCTGGGCTGCGTCGGATTTTACCCATCGGCTGAGGTTCAGTCCTACCCGCTGTTTCTAGCATCGCTCTTTGTGCTTGCCTCCGGAATTACCATACTTCAGGTCGCCGCAAATCCCTATGTAACGGTGTTGGGCGATCCCAAGACAGCCAGCAGTCGCTTGACGATGACGCAGGCGTTCAACTCGCTAGGAACCACGGTAGGCCCTGTTCTCGGTGGCATACTGATTTTGGGCGGTGCTGCTGACGCGGTGGAAAGTGCGGTTGAAGGTGCGAAATCAGTACAGGCGCCTTATCTGGGGCTTGCAGGTATTCTGGTCTTGCTCGCGGTTGTTATGGCCGCACTGCGATTGCCAGAGGTTCAGGCAGAGGAAGAGCAGGGAGCTGACGATGGGCGCACAGCCTGGTCCTTTAGTCACCTTGTGCTGGGTGCCGTTGGGATATTTGTTTATGTTGGCGCCGAAGTCTCAATCGGTAGTTTCCTCGTCAACTTCTTTGCTGAGGAAAGTATCGCGGGCCTTGAAGAGGTAGAGGCTGCCAAATTGGTTGGGTTTTATTGGGGCGGTGCTATGGTAGGTCGTTTCATTGGCGCGCTGGCGATGCAAAAGGTGCCAGCTGGCAACGCACTGGCGTTTTGCGCGGTTATGGCTTCTTTACTGGTGGCTATCGCCGCTACAGTCAGTGGCGAAATTGCTATGTATGCCATTCTGTGTGTGGGTTTGTTTAATTCGATTATGTTCCCTACGATTTTTAGCCTTGCGGTGACAGGACTTGGGAAACACACAAGTCACGGTTCGGGTATTCTTTGCCTGGCTATTGTGGGCGGCGCAATCATTCCGTTAGTGCAAGGTTTACTCGCAGATACTATTGGCGTACAGGCTGCCTTTTACCTTCCAGCCTTGCTTTATCTCTACATCGTTTATTACGGCCTCGTGGGTTCCAGGCCCAAAGAGAGCTAGCCAAACAGGCAGTGCAATCAGCAGCTAGACAACGGGGCCCAACGGCCCCGTTTTTTTTTATCGAATTGTTCGCACTGTCACTTAAAACTGAATAAGATTCAGATCGCGCAAGCGGTTTTTTGAATCGATATTCTAATTGCGGGCAAAAATTGATCATATCGTCACAGTTATAAGCGTTGCTATCCAAAGTATTTAGCCATTAGCTAGTCTGCTAGTAGGTGCTGCCATGTGCGGCGGTTTGAGTAAGGTTTGATGCAACAGGGAAGGTATCACAGTGACAGGAAAGCTTTTATCCAGACGCGTTTATGGTAGAGCAGAGAGGAATGCCTGCTCGGCAGCACTCATGATTGTGCTTGCGGGTTCTGCGGGCGCCCACGCCAAGTCAATTAACATCGACCCTTTCGGCGGTCCCTCAGTTGTTTCTGAATCGGTTAAGGAAAAAGCCATTATTGAGTTTTCAATGGCGTCGAATCTTGCGCAAGCGATCGAAAAGCTAAGCCTGATCAATGTCGCGAACGGTGAGAGGTTTGACATTCACGTCGACAGAGAGCGGCAAGTGTTAAGTCTGCCGGCCGGTGTCTATCGGCCTGACTTTAAGCAGCTTGGCGAGAGGCTCTATGGCACTGGGGTGGAAACTACAATTCAACTGCCCGAGCAGGCTCTTGTTACGGTTAAACCCAATGCGGTGACCTACCTAGGCAAATGGAAAATTGCCCAGTCGAGGGCGCACTCCGGTCTATTTGCCTCGATCGACAATCGTCAAACATCACTCACGATCGAGTATGGGAGTGCGTATCAGCAGTGGGTTGCACGCGATGCGGGAGCACTTTTGAATGAGCCATTAGTCACCACGCGCCTGGGAACAGGACAGTTAATTCCAGGTGAGTGGCTTACCAGTGACAGGGCTGTTGTCGCCAAGTAAGGCAAGTCAACGGTATTACTTATAAGAGGGCGGTTCACTGGGGGTGGGGCGGCTCTTGTAACGAAACCTGCGCTTGATGCATCAGTTCAGATAGGCTGCTGCGCCTATCAGGCCGGGTTGCTCTTCCACAATGAGCTTGCTCGGTACGCCTTTGGTGTAGTCGGACATG
>CAZDEW010000064.1:0-18901 GCA_964504585.1 uncultured Pseudomonadales bacterium
TTTTGATGTTGATTCCGCCCGCTCGTCGGCGGTAAATGATTGCCGCTCTTGCCGCTGGTCAAAAGCCGCGCGCTCTCGATCGGCGCCGCCATCGACACCCGCACGCGTCGCTGAATCAGACGCAGCTGCGCTTTTTGAGAGGGAGCTAACCTGTAGCGCTAAATCCTTATAATTCAAGCCCTTAAAGATACTATCGAAAGTAATTGCTGGGCTTGAAGCTGGTGTATTTGTACGCAGAGCACTGGAATTTTCAGCGCGAGCCCCAGACGAATCGGTCGGCAATACACTTGTCACAATCGTTTTCCTCACACAGGTTTTGGTCCTTGTGAGAGGTATTGCAGTATCGATGCCAACTCTGGTTTTAATGTCGACCGGAAAGCGCGAGGTCTGAATGGGTCGAAGGTCTACACCCAGCGCCGGTAAGGCGTCGGCACAGGCATAGCTCAGATGGAGAGGCGGGGTTTACCAACCCGCATAGGGTGATCTCAGGCGATCTTGCGCGAGTCCTCGAGCTGAGACTCCTCAAGGCTTCGATCCCAGCTGAAAACGACTTTCACGGTATTGCCTCGGCCGGAATAGCTGATATGGTCGCACAGCTCATGCAGCAGCGGAATGCCGCGCCCATGGGACTTGAGCTCTGAATCATCACCTTGCAGCGCAAGCTTTGCGGCCTTGAGACCGTTATACCAATCGAAACCGGCGCCGCTGTCCGTCACCGTTATGTCGAGAGTCCCGGTTTCCTGACAGGCTTCGTAACTAATTTCAAAATCAATTTGGCCACTTTCGAGCTCGAGCAAGCGCTGGTTGCGTGTCTCATAGTAGGCCGCGAAGCCGGACGGACCCTTTTTTATCTCAGAGTCCAATTCCAGCACGCCGTGATCCAGCGCATTGTTAAATAGCTCTGACACAATACTGTAAACCGGCCCTGCGTTATCCCGTAGGCCTGGTTCCTCCAGTAGCAGGTTGAGAACTTGAGGGACAGGATCCCTGTTACGTAGCGACTTGGCGCCAAAACCGAAGGCCAGCTTCCAGTCGGCATCGTGTTGAACTTCACCGATCGCAACGGGGGTATAACTAGCGCGAAACGTTTCGAAATCGACAATCTCGACTTCTGCAAACGAAATGTCATCAGCTCGCTCGTGGCTACCGCAAAACTGTTTCACCTCTTGCTTGATCGCCTCTAAGAATTTGCCGCTGCGATCGAGCTCTCTTGAGCGCATAAACTCATTGTTAATGCACTTAACCACACGGTGCGTACCAAAAGCCTCGCCGTAGTTGTTCTCTGTCTCGAGCAGACCGTCTGAAAGCAGGAACAGTGAATCGCCCTGACTAATACTGGCGCGCTGTAAGTCGAGCTCAAATTGTGACGGTGCGAGGATCCCGAGTGGAAGAGCGCTGGATACCAGCGGATGCAGTTGACCGGTTTTACGCTTCAACCAGTAGCAGTCAGGCAGACCAGCATTAATATATTCAATGCTGTTGGATTCGAAATCAATTTTCGCGATCAACGAGCAGCAGAAAAAGCCAGTCGGCAGTGATTCGTGCAATCGTTTATTCAGTTCGATAACGATATCTTTTAACGCGAAACCCTTTCCGGCCATACGGTAGAACGCCGATGCCAGCGGGATAGCGCCGAGCGCTGCGCCCAGACCATGACCGGTAAAGTCACCCAACAACACCAACAGGTCGTGCTTGGGTGTCGGTGCCGCCATAAACACGTCACCGTTAAATACGGCGATGGGCGATAACCACTGCCTGACGTTCGGCAGATCGATTCGATGCTCACTTGCCACCTTCTCGAAAACAGCCTTTGCGACCTCTTGTTCCCGTATCAGATGGTTGTTAGTTTCTTCCACCAGCTCAGCTTGTTCGGTCAGTTCCTGCTGCTTAATCGATGCAGAAATTAACGCTTGCAACTTCTCAAAGAGCAACTCGTCGGGCGTGGTATCAATGACTGCGTCAATGTGAATCGAGAGTGCACGACCGACTGTCATGGCCTCCACACATAGTTTGATGCCACGCTCTTCCGATAGCAGCAGAACTGCGGAGCGCGTTTCATGGAGCAGTCGGGCGATACCCTCGAGGCCTGTGCTGCCCTCGTCGCCTTGCGCGCTCTCCGATGAGCGTTTGAGGAATTCCCATAGTGCCGTGCCCGTGCAAAGCACAACGTTGTGCGACTTTTCTTCTAACGAGCGCTCTAGCTCTGCCTCTACATTCTCTACTTCGGGCAGACAGATCTTTTCAATATCGCGACTTTCAAATCCTGAACGATTATCAGCCTGCAAATTTTCGAAGAGTTTATCGCCTCGACTGCCGTTTAAGCCCTCGCCGATCAGCAGGACTTTGACAGCTCCTGCCGACACTGTATTTTGCGGTGAAACTTTATAATTCACGATCTACCCTTCTATCCGTATCTCTTTTCGCAAACGGAAACCCTCGCCCACGCATTTGATCCAGCAGCCGGCCCCGCTATGTGCGCAGAGTTTTCTACCAAAATTGATCAAAAGCGCTTTGGACTGTGTGGCGCGCTACTGAATGTTGAACAATCTGCCAAAGTTTGAAATGACGAGTATCTTTTTGACATCCTCGTTACAGTTCACAATTTTGATTGAAGCAGTATCTCCGCCCGCGTGATCACGCAGAAGGAGCAACATACCCAATGCGGAACTATCTAGATAGGTCGTATCGGTCATGTCGATAGCGTAGCTGCTGGGTTTATCCAGTGACTTCTCGTATGCATCACGGAAATCCTGATGGGCACTGAAGTCGAACCTTCCTTGAATATTAATAACGAGCTCATTAGAAGCTTCTGATAATCTTGCCGAAACAGTCATTTACAACTCCACAAGCTGGACTTTTTATAGGCAGACGCCCACGTTTTTGCGTGAGCGTCGTTTATCGCATGGTGAACATGGCATCGCCATGAGGCCAGAACGCCTCAATTTCTATTGGACGCCTTCTGAAAGTGTAGGCTAGAGTTGCGCAGTCGCCAGTTATTTTGCGATGCACGTGCGAAGCGGAGGGGGCAAATCACCGGGGGCACAATTAAACTGTGACGCGAATCGCGTTTCGGCAGGTATGGACGCGCGCTAATTACAACTGGGTAGAAGCAGGGAAATACACCCGGATTCTAACGGCTTGCGAGCCAGTCCTCGAGCGAGCGACGATCATCCTCTTTTTCCAGCGCCACGCGATACTGCCCCCGCAGCGCATCGAGGTGCCGGGACAAGGCCATGTGACTCTGATAGTCCTGGCTCCACCGATCTCGCATCTGCTTATAGCGGATCTCCGACTGCTTTAAGCGCTCTGTTTGCAGTTGCTTTGCGCCCTCTAATTGCGTCATAAAACGCGATGCATTGGACAGATGGGACACCATTGCCCGGGCGCCGGGCTCGTCAGTATGGGGCTGCGCCTGGCTAGACACCTTTTGCGCCGGGGCAGTATTTACATCGGCGTACTCACTCTGATAGGCCATCAGCTGACTGAGTCGACCGCTTTCCTGATCAAACGCTTGCCTTGCGATTTCCAGTTGGCGGCTGCTTTCATCAACGCGCTGTTTGCGTAGTTTCAGTAAAAGCTCGATCTGGCGAATTTTTTCTCGCATGGATAATCAACTAGCGGACGGTATCGACGCCGCTTGCGGGGTCAGTGATGCTCGGGTGAGTGGTGAGTTCTTCGTTGATTGCATCTTGCATCGACTCGAGGCTGCCAGCCTGTGCCTGCGTCAGGGCAGGAGGATTGCCGCTGCCCGGCAACTCCGCACCCGGCTCGTGCAACAGCGCCATAAGCGCATCAATGCTCTCTGCAAAGCTGGAACTTTGCGACATCGCTTGCGAGACAAACTGCCTGATCATGACCTGCTTTTGTATCGCTAGGTCTGTCTCCGCGTCTCTCCCCGGTTCGTAAGCTCCGACGCGGATCAGATCTTTAACGGCATCGTAGCGAGATATCCACTGTTTGACTCTTCGTGCTGCTTCCAGGTGTTTGACACTGGTGACCTGCGGCATGACCCGGCTTACCGATTTTGCAAGATCCAGCGCAGGGTAAACCCCCTCTTCCGCCAAACTTCTGTCCAGAATCAAATGGCCATCGAGGATTGCGCGGGCTGACTCCGCGACCGGATCGTTCAGGTCATCGCCCTCCACCAGAACGGTATAGAAACCGGTAATCGAACCCTCGCTTTCGCTATTACCGGCTCGCTCAACCAATTGCGGAACCTGCACAAACACGGAAGCTGGATAACCGCGACTTGCCGGCGGTTCGCCAAGAGCCAGCGACATCTCTCTTTGCGCTTGCGCAAAGCGCGTCAGGGAATCAAATAGCAACAAGACATCATCGCCCTGATCGCGAAAGGCCTCGGCAATCTGTGTGGCGTAGATCCCCGCTTTCTTTCGCATCAGCGGCGTCGAATCTGCCGTGGCAACAATCACCACAAAATTCCTATGACCGATATCCGACAGCGTTTGCTCGACAAACTCTCGAACCTCTCTGCCACGCTCGCCGACCAATGCCACGACGACTTTGTCCGCACGAGTAAAGCGCGTCATCATCCCCAATAAAACGCTCTTGCCCACCCCTGAGCCGGCAAACAGGCCAATGCGCTGTCCGCAGCCAATAGTCGCCACAGCATTTAATGCACGGATACCCACGTCGAGCGGCGTATCGACCGGGCGCTTAATCAGGGGATTAACACCAGCACGATCGCCAGACCGCGCATGAACACCGGTGCTTGCTGCAGTGGCAACTGGACCGCCATCATCAAGCGGGCGCCCGATACCGTCCAGCACTCGCCCGCACACAACATTGCCAAGTGGCGGGCTATGGCGTTCAGCCTGCAGTGAAACGCTACATCCTGCGTAAAGCCCTTCGACTGCGTACAGCGGCATAAGACTCAAGCTATCGTGGGTAAAGCCAATCACTTCAGCTTCACAATCGGTATTGTCCTGTAACTGCACGACGCAAATATCACCCACTCGCGCTGCCAACCCCTTTACGATAATGAGATCGCCGTTGATACGGGTCACGACACCGCGACTGAGTGGGCTTGTGGGCCTTATCGTTTTATCCAGCAGGGGTTGTAGTGCAGCGGAGAGCATCGCGTCTATCGCTCAGCTCTGAGAGGGAAAAAGCTGTTCAAGGATGCCGTTGAGGCGATGTTCGAAGCTGTTGTCTACCTCGCCGTAAGCACCGGCAACTCGGCAGCCTCCAGTACTTAGCTGCGGATCAATCTCCCAGTCAATCGTACTGTCGAGCAGGCCTCTGGCCTCTAGGAGCTTGTAATCAAACTCCGCAAGATAAACCACAGGCTTTGTGTCAGATGGTGTAAGACTTTCCAGCGCAGCCTGAACGGCATTAGCGATCAACGAGTCATCTGTTTTAACAGCTTTGGCACAAAACGCCTCAGCGATCTTTTTTATAATTTGTTCGATCGACTGCTGCAGAGACTCCCTTTCTTGTTCAACGCTCGCTTTAGCGCTGTGAATCAATTGGCTAAGCATTTCCATTTGCTCGGCGATCTGTTGCTCGCCTTTGGCGAAGCCCTCAGTTTGACCCGATACAAAACCGGTCTGGTAAGCCTCGGACTGAATCGATTCCGCGAGCTGCCGGAGCTTGCTTAAGGTCATGGCCTCATTAAACTCACCCAGCGTTTCTGGCACCACAGCGGCGTCTGCAGCAACGTCGGCAACCGCCGGTGCTTCCTTTGCTTCTTCGCTCGCACCCTGCTCATCGCCATTCTCTGCGAGAACAACGTTCTTCTTGATCGAACGGCTTTCTCGGCCCTGCACCCGATGCGCACCTGCAACCTCGGGCAGTAGCCACGCTTCACAGGCAATACCGTCCGCCTCAAGCTTCTCTTTGCTAATAATTAGATCGCTCTTATCCACGGCTATATTGGCTTATCGCAATTCCATCAAGGTTGATCCCATCACAAGCATCATGCACAGGGATTCCGCCGGAGATACAGCGTGCTAGAGCATCTGCTCCCCGCCACCACCGAGCATGATCTCTCCGGCTTCTTCCATACGTCTGGCAATGGTAAGGATTTCCTTTTGCGCGGCTTCCACTTCGCTGAGCTTGGTTGGCCCCATTGCCTCGAGGTCGTCGCGCAAAAGGTCCGCGGCTCTGGACGACATATTGGAGAAAAACTTCTCCTTGAGCTCGTCGTCGGCCCCTTTGAGTGCAACTACCAGAAGGTCGGTCGATACCTCCCTGAGAAGCGTTTGTACGCCACGATCATCAACACCAATCAGATTGTCGAAGATGAACATCAAATCCTGAATCTGGGTACCGAGATCCGAGTCTGCCGAGCTAATACCCTCCATGATTTCAGTGCCAATGCTGGCATCCAGACTGGTCATGATTTCTGCCGCAACCTGATGCCCACCGATTTTCTTCTTGTTTTGGGCGCTGGCACCAGAGAACTGCTGTTCCAGAATTGCATTGAGTTCGTGCAGGGCATCCGGACTTACCGTGTCCAGACGCGCAACGCGCATAATGACTTCGAGGCGGGTTTCTTCGGATAGAAACGCCAGCACCTCTGCGGACTGGCTACCTTCGAGATAAGCCAGCACAATCGCCTGAATTTGCGGATGCTCTGCCCGAATAATATCTGCGATCGCGCGCGCATCCATCCATTTGAGCGTTTCCAGACCCTTGGCATTTCCGCCAAGGAGAATCCGGTCTATAACGCTGGTCGCCTTTTCCTGTCCAAGCGCCTTTTTTAGCGTCGAACGGATGTAATCATCCGTTCCCATGGTGAAGCCCGTTGTCCCGTCTACCTTCTCGGCGAAACTCGCTAACACGCTTTCAATCTTGTCGCGCTTGAGATCCTTCAACTCGGCCATTGCGCTGCCAAGACGCTGTACCTCCTTCGGGCCAAGCTGCTTAAGCACCGTCGCCGCCGCTTCTTCGCCCATGGCGAGCAGAAGCACTGCTGCTTTATCGAGGTTACTCAGCTCGCCTTCAGCCACCTGCTCATTCATTCTGTGCAGACCATCCCTGGATGACCTGAGCCACGCGCTCGGGGTCGTTACTTACCATTTCGCGGACTGCCGAAAGCTGGCCATCCAACTGACCTGCTCCCGGCGAGGGCAATGACTGGCGCGCCGAAGTCGCACTTCCGTCCTCACCTACCGCTGCATCACCACCCGTTGCCTGATTGAGCGCCTGCAACGCCTGCTGATGGTTGTATTCAAGCTCTCGAATCTGCCGTGAACTGTCGGTAAGCCGGGTCATCGCCGGGCGCAAGACCATGAAAACGACAATCAGAAACGCCAGCACACCCCCTAGAATTTTGGCCGCGGTCCAGAAAATCGCCTGCTCCCAGATCGGCACAGTAGGCTCAACAAATTCCTCAATATCCTCCCTGAAGAACGGGGTATTGATCACGCTCACGCGGTCGCCTCTGGTGACGTCATAGCCAACCGCGTTTTGCACCAACACCGCTAACCTGTCTAGCTCTTGCTGAGTCCAGGTATTTGCAGCCGCACCCTCTGCTGTAGCCTCCTCGCCCTCTTCGCCAGCGGTGGCGGCGCCGGGTTTGTCGTCGACGGCAACCGCGACCGTGATTTTTCTGATCACACCGATCTGCTGCTGGGTATAGCTGATCGTTCTATCCAACTCGAAGTTTCGCGTCTCTAGCACCCGCGAGCGCGAGGGCTGAGCGGCGGCGCCGGCTTCACCTTCCTCACCCTCGATCACGCCCTCAGCAGGCGGCTGGTTATTAAGCGCGCCGGGCACGCCTTCAACACCAGCCTCTTCCACGACTTGTTCAGTGGTCGTCTGTTCACTGCGCACAGCCGGCAGATCCGGGTTAAAGATCTCAGCTGTCTGTTCGGACTGAGTGAAGTCCAGTTCTACCGCAAGCTCCGCCCTGAAACGGTCACGGCCCAACACGGTTTCTAACAGGCTGTTCAAGCGGCTCATAAGACTCGCTTCCATTTCCTGCCGGTACTGCATTTGCCTGTCGGTCTGCGCAAAGACGCCCTGCTCTTCAAAATCGGAAAGCAGGTTGCCCTTGTGATCGACGACCGTCACGTCCTGTAAACTCAACTCCGGCACGCTCGATGCAACGAGGTTGGCGATCGCTTTTACCTGCTGCTCACCCACCGATAAGCCCTGATAGGTCTCGACAAAGACCGAGGCCTCCGGCTTGCGATCATCGCGCAGGAATACACTGGCCCGCGGCATTGCGATGTGAACCCTGGCCGCCCTGATGGCAGAGATACTGCTAATCGTGCGGCTCAACTCGCCTTCAAGACCGCGCCGATAACGCGCGTCTTCCATAAACTGGCTGGTACCCAGCGGCTGTTCACCGTCAAGCAACTCGAAGCCAACGGTGCTGTCGGTTGGCATCCCCGCGGAGGCCAGCGCGATTCTCGCCTCGTGGATCTTGCTGGCATCGACCAACAGCGCGCCACTGGAGCGGTCAATACGGTAGGCAATTTCCTGAGCGTCTAACAGTGCCACAACTTCACTGCCATCGACGCGATCGAGGCTGCTCAGCAGCGGGGCATAATCCTTCTCCAGCACCAACCACAGTGCCAGCCCAACGCCCAGCGCGACACTGGCGGCAAGGCCAACCATGAGGCCGATCTGACGACCGAACTCTAGCGAGAGAAAACTATCGAGTGCCTGAGGCGGTTCGGGTACTGCTGGAACTGTATTTTCCGCCATAGTGTGTTGATTAGAAAGTAAGGTTTAAAATTATTGGGGCCACAGCGCCGCGCTTGCCAATCGAGCCGCATAGCCCAGCCTTAGTCCAGACACAGTCCGCGACCCAGAGCTGCCTGATCGCTAGATCGGCATGTTCATCACATCCTCGTAGGCATTCACGAGGCGGTTGCGAATCTCGGTCATGGCCTCGAAGGCTACACCCGACTTCTCTGAGGCGATAACAACCTGGGCCAGCGTTACATTCGGGTCGCCCTGCTGGTAGGCAGTGGCCAGTCTGCCGGATTCTTTCTGCACGGCGTTGACCTGATCGATAGCTGAAGTGAGGAGCTCAGAGAAATCGACATTGCTACCAGACTCTGCTCGCTCCGACGGGCCTACACCGTTTTCACCGATGCCGGCAGGTGCGATCTGCTCCCTGATCTGGCGCATCTCGCTGAGCAGTTGTGCAACATCCGGGCGTACCGCGCCGCTTACGCTACTTTCGTTCATCAAATCGACCCTCTTCGACTAAATGGCTGTAGTTAGCATGCTGACTAACGTCAAAATTTTGTCTCCGGAGCGACCGACTCCGGTTTGTAGTTACTACCAAGCGAAAACTGCGCCAATTATCGACCAATATGACAAAAAAAAACCACTCTCGAGAGAGTGGTTTTTACGCAATACAAGCGGGAGACCAGCGCGTCAATCCAGCCCCCGTATACAGCTCACTAGAGCAGAAAATCGATATCGATACCGTAGGTGAGCGGCTCGCCGTAGGCGCCGACCGTGTAGTTAGATGGCGTTAAGTCACTAGGGTCGTTATCGACCTCCAGCGCGTTAACCACATACTCCTCGTCCAACAGGTTTTCTACCCACAGGCTTATCTGGATTTTGCCATCGTCGGAGCCTTCCAGTTCAAACCCGGAGAACAGCACACGCGCATTCACCAGCGAGCGTGACTCATCGTATTCGGTAAAGGAATCATAGTGATAGCCGCTGGTATTAATGTACTCCAGACGGAACACGCTGTCCCGACTCTGGCCCACTCCAAACTTGTAATCTGCGGTCAGTGCGATCGAAGTGTCTGGCGCTCGCTCGACATAGGCCGTTCTGGACGGTGTATCGGCTAAGCCAGGTTCAAATTCATACTGCAACCGGCTTAGGTTTATTCCGTCAACAATACTCGGATCAAGATTGCTATTAACCTGATTGTAAACACCATCAACCGTGATCTCATCGGCATCCAGCAGGGTCACAAATGCGCCAAGCCGCAATGATTCGATTGGGTTGTAACGCAGATCCAACTCAAAGCCCGAGATCGTGACGGTTTCCGAGGCATTGATGATATTGGTCGAACGACGGTTGGACGGATTAGCAAACACCAGTTGGCGGTCGTCGATGTCGGTCGAAAACAGCGCAGCGTCAAAGTAAAGCTTGTTGTCCAAAAGCTTGCCCTTCAGTCCAAGCTGAATGGTTTCCGTCGTCTCGGGATCGTAGATGTCATCGTCTGAGTCGTTGCCTTCCCACTCGGCAAACAGCGATGCGCCACCGGCTTTGTAACCGGTTGACCAGCTCGCGTAGGCGCTAAGCTGCTTATTGATATCGTAATCGGCGGCGAGCACAAAATCTGTCTCGGAGTCGTCGAGGAAGGCCTCACCCTCGTCCAGCAGTCTGATGACGGTTGTACCGGTATCGAATTCGAGATCACTGCGCTCAAAGTCTTTCTCGTCGTCAGTGCTGCGAACGCCGGCGGTGAGCGAGAGCTCATCGCTCAGTGACCACACGGTCGTCGCGTAGATCGAAGTTGAAACCAGATCCGCCTCGGCAAAGTCATCCACGTCGCTGCTGTCATCAAGCCGGCTAAGGCCCACCGAAAAGTTGAGCAAATCGCCATAGGCTTTACCGTTGAGCTGCACTTCGGCATAGCCAATGCGATTCTCGAAAGCCGAGCGAGATGCCCTGCCCTCAATGACCCCGGGCCGTTCAAAAGTATCCGGGCCAACATCAATCGACAACTCGCCATTATCGAACAAGCCGTCGAAGTTAACGAAATTCTCGTCTTCCAGTTCGCTCCAGCCGAAGATCATCTTGAGCTCAAGGTTTTCGTTGATCACGTAACTGCTGTTCAGCGACACCGCAGTTTGATCGGTGCGGGAGACAGGTATTGCCAAAGAGGTTCGCGCATCTTCAACATCGGCATCTTCAATCGAGAGACCCGGAATCTGCGAGGCAGGTACATTGCCGGGAATATCCAGCACCTGGAAGTAGTGATGGGTCGATTCGAGATCGGAGCGTTCAATCGCAAAATCAATGCTGAGGCGATCGGATGGAACCGATGTTAATGCGATGCGAAAAGCTTCGTTTTCGCGCTGTGGAAAATCATTGGCATCAACGCCGGACTCATTTTCGATCCAGCCAGGATGATCGGAGGTGAGATAGGACAGTCGGGCCATCGGCAAACCAGTCACCGCTGGCAAGTCGATGTTGGTAATGCTTTGCACGTCGTCATGCGCAAAGCCGAGCCGAACTCGCTGCCTGAAACCAAACTCCCCGCTGGGCTTACGGCTGTTCATGTAAACCGCGCCGCCCGAGGCGTTACGCCCGGCGACTACACCGCGAGAGCCTCTGAGCAGGTCGATATTCTCAAGGTCGAGTAAACCGAGACCGTAGGCCTGACCGCGCAGTACAGGAACGCCATCGATAAAGACGCCAACACCGGATTCGCCAGTCACCTGATCTACGGCAGTGCCGCTGATACCGCGTAGCGTTAAATCAAGGGTCGAGGAACTGAATTCGTTCGGCTGGATCAGCATCCCGCGGACACCCGTGCCAACGAGGTCATTGAGACTGTGCAGGCCGATCGTGGAAAGTGACTCGCCACCGAGCTTAACAAATTGCTCGCGCACTCTGGACTTGGGAGCCAGCAGACTGGCATCTACCAGCTCTTTGCCCGCCTCTTCAATGCGGTCACCCGAGGGCGCACTCTCGGCCCCTGCTACTGCACCGCCCGGCGCTCTCGGTTTGAAACCGGAGTTGTAGTCCGAGTCGTACTCGTACTCATATTCATATTCGAACAGGTAGGGAGCATCCTCACCGTCGGACAGCAGCGATGAACGGTTTTTCTCGATATCGTCTAGCGCTTCTTCAAAACTCTTGCCCCCTTCTTCCGTCTGCTCTACGGCCTGTTCTGCCGCTTCGGAGGCCTGTGCTGCCGTGTCAGCCGCTGCCTCATCGGCTTGAGCAAGGACCAACGGTGCTTTGACCACAGCGCCCAAGAGGACGACACAACTTAACCGAAATAATGGGATTCGCATGAAACTTGCTCTCCGATCTTAACAACTGTTATTACTTTTCTAATATAAAGCTTTGCACTGTCGGGCACCCTAATCACCCTTCGCCCAACAGACTTTGCCAGACTTTCTCTGCTTTTGCAGACACCCAGGCTCGTATTTTAATAA
Organism: uncultured Pseudomonadales bacterium; assembly: GCA_964504585.1. GTDB lineage: Bacteria > Pseudomonadota > Gammaproteobacteria > Pseudomonadales > UBA7434 > UBA7434. The sequence goes on from CAZDEW010000064.1 coordinate 12,114, forward strand.
CACTACGCTAACACCCACGGCTGCCCAACTCCGCGGTCCGAGGCCGTGCCTGCCTCAAACTTACGCGCTAACTGGGCTGGACCATCGTCGCCGTCTCGCTAAGCAAACAAAGATGTCCGTTGCTCCGTCGGGAAATCACTGTCGCCCTAAAGTCATCGCCAGGGCAAACTTTAATTAGCTTTTCTCTGCGCAAGTTGTCCACGCTGAGAACCGTACAGTACAGCCTTGCCGCGCGACACACCTATTCCAAAGCAGCCAAAAACGTCAAACGCCTCCCAATCTGCTCTGTAGCAGACTGGACCCTGCTATTGTCGATAATAATTGGGTGCTGTCCAGAGTAAAAGCCTGACAAGATTAACCCAAATTCAGTAACTTGGGTAATTTAAAGTGATGCGCGAATATTATTAATCAAAAATGACAGTTTTATTGCCCTGTATTATCGCGCGATCTTCCAAGTGGTAGTGAAGCCCTCGGGCCAGTACGCGAGCCTCAACGTCTTTACCCAATCTAGCCAGGTCCTGGTAACTGTGCTTGTGACCGACCCTGATCACATCTTGATCAATTATTGGCCCCTCATCGAGATCCGTGGTCACATAGTGACAGGTCGCTCCGATCAACTTCACGCCACGCTCATGCGCCTTACGGTATGGATTTGCACCGATAAATGCAGGGAGGAAGCTGTGATGGATGTTGATGACACGACCGGAGTACTTCTCACAAAGGTCGGGCGGGAGAATCTGCATGAATCGGGCTAAAACCAGCGTCTCGGCCTGATAGCGCTCAATAATATCGTCGATTTGACGAAACCCCTCCGACTTTTGCTCCTTCTCTTTGGCTATCGGAACATGGTGAAACGGTACGCCGTGCCATTCAACCAGGCGGCGCAGATTGTCATGGTTGGCAATAACACAGCAAACATCGCACTCGAGGTCGCCACTTTTCCAGCGGTGTAACAGGTCAACCACACAGTGCGAGGCGTGACTCGCCAGAATCGCAACCCGGCGCTTCTCGCTCGATTCCCGGAGCGTCCAGCGCATTGCCCTGCTTTCGGCGAGCGCTGTAAAGCGGGTTCTAAACTCGGACACCGGGACATTCAGCGAGTCGATCGCTATTTCATTGCGCATGAAAAAGCTGTTGGAATCGGGGTCGGTATGGTAACTCGCCTCCAGTAGCGAGCCGCCCATATCGGCGATCAGTCCGCTCACTTCGGCAACCAGCCCCACCCTGTCCGGGCAGGCAATCACTAGGGTTAAACTTTGCATTTACTGGTTCGTCTTTACGCTTAAAACTTCGATTTAAAAACCACTGGGCAGTGTTCTTACGGCATCTAAATTATTCAGGATGCTGTAGCTGCCAACTGCTGTGAACATGCTTTGAGCCTTTGCAATCGGGATCGACCGTCACGTCACTCATAACGCTCACCCGATAGCGCTCGAAAAGCGAGGAATCCAGCTGAAATCCGCGCTTATTGGTACAGAATAGCAGCTTCCCGTCAATCGAGAGTCGCTGCATGGTCACCTCAATCAGTTCTGCGTGGTCTCGCTGCAAATCCATCGTCGCCGCCATCCTTTTTGAATTGGAAAAACTTGGCGGATCAAGGAGTATCAAGTTAAATTTTGGACCTTCCGTTGTTAGCCACTGCATACAATCGACTCGCTTGAGCTGGTGTGCCCGCAGGTCGATACCGTTGAGCGCATAATTATCTCTTGCCCAGTCAATATAGGTCTGCGACATATCCAGGCTGAGGCTGGATTTTGCACCCGCCTTTGCCGCCGCCAGCGATGCCGTCGCGGTGTAGGCAAATAGATTGAGAAAATTCTTACCCACTGCTTGCTGCGCAACCCAGCGTCGCACACCCCGCGAGTCGACAAAGACGCCTGTATCCAAGTAACTCTCAAAATCGACCCAATAGCGGTAACCCATCTCCTTACACAGCCAGCGCTCTCTACTGCGCTGCAACTCAAATACATTACCCGCCGCACGATACTGCGACTTCCCTTTTTGTCGCTCCCGCAACTTAAAACTAATCGCGTCGAGGTCCACCTCAAAAAAAGCAGAGCAGGCATTAGCAAATTCCTTTCGACGAAAGTCCACCTTGTGCTGGGGTATCGAAGCTGGCGCGCGGTACTCCTGTACATGGATCCGCATAGTCGGCTCACTGCCAACATCACTCTCGTCAAAAACGGGAAAGCACTCTGCAATAAACGCATACTCCGGCAAATCGCGATCATAGAATCGATGTGGGGTTGAGCCAGCATCAATGCTGGACTTCGCCAGCTGCGCACTTCGCTTTCGCAAACGATTAAAAAGCATCGTTTCATTCTCGCTCAGATCTTCGCGCCGAACCGCGCCGCCACGACTTGGCTCCGTTGCATCATGGCGCTCCCTGAGGAAGAACTCTGGTTGAACCCGGTAGCGCTGGATCTGGCACTCAATCGGGCCGTTGAAAACCCGATGCTGACGGTGACTTCTTATTCGCGTGTACCAGCCGAGATCGGGATTACCGTTCAATATCGCCGCTTCAATGCCCTGACAGGAATCGCGCAGAAACTCTCCCAGGTCAGCAAACAGAGACTTTAGCTTTTCCATTTCGCCCAGCCGTCTGGCGTAAGGCGGGTTGCAAACCAGCATTCTGGGCGCATCGCCGTCGCTGGCGGGCAAGCTGATACGCAGATCGCTGATACCGCATTGCTTGAGCGTGATAAAACTGGATAGTCTGGCGGCTTCAATATTCGATCTTGCCGCCTGCAGCGATCTCGGATCAATATCGAAACCCATCGCAAGGCATGATGCAGCCTCCGGTTTGCGCCATGACTCACAATCCGATTGGAGGGCCGCTAGCCTGTTAGCCTGCATCTCGATTGGCTCGCGAACACGGCGCCAATCGGCCTCATCGTGCCAGTTCAGCTTGCGTACCAACCAGCTGTCTTCCGCACGTAAATAGCTTGGAGCGATGCCCAGTGTCATAAGCATCGCTTCCACCAGCAGCGTTGCCGAGCCGCAGAAGGGATCGATGAAGACGGCGCCCGGCGGATTTTCAAGTTCGACGACTGGGACGGATGCTTTCCATCCTGCCAGTCGCAACACTGCTGCGGCCAAATTTTCTTTCAACGGCGCTACGCCGGTAACCGAGCGGTAACCTCGTTGATGCAAGCTGCTACCGATAAGGTCAAGCCCAACAACGAAGCGCCGCTTGAACACTCGCACCGAAACCAGAACTTCAGGCGAATCATGCTCTAATCGCAGGCGTTTCAGAAGTTTGACAGAATTGCCTTCTCGCCCCTTCTGTGCGCGCCTGTTAAAAGCCTGCTGCACTGCATCCTTGGTGCGCTGTGCACCGAACGCTGGATTCCTGAATTCTCGATTGCTTCCGTTGAACGCAAAGGACACACCACGGTCGATATCGAAGTGATCAGCCCATTCCAGCTCTGCTACCGCATCTGCGTAAGCATCAACCGAGTCGAACTCTCGGCGCATTAAAACCAGCACGAATCGATTCGCAATCCGCGACCAGCTCATGATGTGGTAAAGCGTCGCGCGTGGGGCAGCGAAAAAAACCGCTGCAACACCCTCCTGAATTTTTTCAGCGCCAAGTTCGGCCAGCTCTTTGGCTAGCGGCGACTCGAGCCCCTTCGGGCAAACCGCCATGATATCCATTGGCGCCGAGCCCTCAGCTAGTGCAATACTATGCGGGCGCATGGCGCTTTATCGCTCTGGCCGAGTTCCTGATGAGACGGGGCCCCTTGAAGATCAGCCCGGAATATATTTGCACCAGATCAGCGCCGGCCGCGACTTTCGCAGCTGCTCGTTCCGCACTGTCTATTCCACCTACACCAACCAAAACAAATTCTGATGCGCCGCCCCGCCGATCGGCTCTGGGGGCTAATGACCCGGCGATCGTGGCGAGTGCGTGTGTACTCTGATCAAAAAGCGGCGAACCACTTAGCCCCCCTGCCTCCTGCGCCAGTTGATGCCCGGCGATCGCCGTTCTATCTACCGTTGTATTGCTGACGATAAGCCCATCCAGCCCCTTTTTTCTTGCGCTAGTGGCGACTGCTACCAAATCCTCATCAGCCATATCAGGTGCAAGCTTGATGAGCATGGGAAGGCGGTTTTGCTGGCGCAATCCACGCTGCAGAAGTCGCTCTCGCTCCTCGCAAAGGCTTTCGAGCAAGCGATCCAGAGCATCGCCAAACTGCAGATCCCTGAGCCCTGGTGTGTTCGGAGAAGACAGGTTTACCGTCACATAATCCGCCAGATGACACACCTGTTGTAAACAGTGTACGTAGTCATCGACAGCCCGCTCCGCGCTGGTGACCTTGTTCTTTCCTATGTTGATCCCAAGCGGCACGCGCAGAGACGTTGTACGACGCAGTTTCTCAACGCGAGAGACTAATGCTGTCAGGCCTTCATTGTTGAAGCCCATGCGATTTATGATCGCCCCGTGTTCAGGTATTCGAAACATGCGAGGTTTGGGATTGCCTGACTGTGGTCGTGGCGTTACCGTCCCGACCTCCAAAAAGCCAAAACCGATCGATTGCAAACCCAGCACTGACTTTGCGTCTTTATCCAGACCTGCGGCGAGACCAACTCGATTAGGGAACTTGATACCCATGAGCTCCACGGGGTCACACACGCGTCCGCCACTCATTGAACGACTGATCAACGACGAACCGGGCAGCGCCAGTGAGCTCATCGTTAAGTCGTGAGCGGTTTCAGGCGATAGTGAAAAAAGCAGTGGTTTTATTAGCGGGTATGCCATGAATGCGGGGACCTTAAAAAAACGGCAGCGAAGCTTATCACGAGAGGGCTTGCCCCGTGGACATGGACTGAGTAAATTGTGGGAATGTGACCAGCAGTTTGAAAAAAACCGAACAGAACCGCTGCCGTCACTCTATAATTCGGGCGCAACTTGACTCTCCTGAGACCGCAGCAATCCCTGAACAACTATTTGTTCGTACAATTATTCGTGCGAACCGAGGCCATGCGGGCTCTATCCTTAAATTTATGGTTTATCAGGCATACTGGAACGACAGATAATGAGTAAATCAAAGAAAAAAGACGTAGAGATTATCGAAGAAATGGGGGTCAAGAGAATGACCTCGAAACATCCAACGATCAAAAAGCTCAAGCGCAAGTACCCCACATCAATTCACGGTAACAAGTTCTGGAGCTCAAGCTATCTCTTGATGGATTATCTCAACGATAACCCGCCCAAAAAGAAAACACGAGTTCTGGAAATTGGCTGCGGATGGGGGCTGACAGCAATTTACTGCACCAAGCAGTTCGGCGTAAAGGTAACCGGTTGTGACGCTGACGAAGAAGTGTTCCACTACCTCGATGCCCACGCCGAATTAAATGAAGTGAAGATCAAAACGCTGCACAAAAAGTTTGAAAAACTCGACACCAAAATTCTTTCGGAATTTGACCTGATCATCGGTGGCGATATTTGCTTTTGGGATGAACTCAACGACACCCTGTTTAAGCTTTTCAAGCGAGCAAAGAAAGCCGGCGTTAAGAAAGCAGTAATCGCAGACCCTCAGCGCCAACCCTTCGTCGACCTTTGCGCAAGGCTCGATGATCACTTCACCCACGAGGTTTGGGACTGGACGCTTCCCAAGCCGACGCCAGCAGATGGAGACATACTCGTTGTCGATTTTGAAAACAGTTAGGCCTTCCCGCTTCACGGTCGGCTGATGATCGAAGTTAGAGGCGAGTCGGGGGAAGACCTCGAGATCGTTATTGCGCCTGATCGCTCTTCCGACTGGCGCACTAATCAAATCATCATTGGCGTTCTGGGTAGTATTTGCCTCGGCATAGCACTGGCGTTCTACGCGGTCATGGGTATCTGGATGATACTCCCATTCGCAGGACTCGAAGTCATTGCACTCGCTGCCGGCCTCTACTACGCTTCCTGGAAACTCAATTACCGTCAGTTTATTCGTGCTGATGCCGAGACCCTGACACTTGAGAAAGGCGTCTATCGCCCCAAGAATCGATGGGTTTGGCCAAAACAATCCGTACTACTTCTGGTCGAACCGTCAAAACATGATTGGAGCCCTCCAGCTCTTACCCTTAAATGCGCCGACGATGCAGTTGAAGTGGCTGAGTCTCTTGGTAAAACAGAAGCAGAAGAACTGGTCAGGATTCTCTCTGGTCACCTGCAGGTTCGGCGCGAATCAACACCCAGAAAATAAGACATGAGTAAAACACCACCCAAAGTCGGAATGGTTAGTCTGGGCTGCCCCAAAGCGCTCGTGGATTCAGAAAACATACTCACCGAATTGACGCAGGGGGGCTACCAGATTACGGGTAGCTACGAGGATGCAGACGTCGTACTGGTCAATACCTGCGGATTTATCGACAGCGCCAAGCAGGAATCGCTAGATGCAATCGAAGAGGCTGTGGGTGCAAATGGCCGGGTGATTGTCACGGGCTGCATGGGGCTGGGCGATGACGCAGCAAAAATAAAACAACTAAACCCCGAAGTACTTAGCGTTTCTGGTCCGGCAGACGTGGAAAGCGTGGTCTCGGCTGTAAACCAGTATGCGCCACAACCGGAAATCAATCCGCCACATTTTCACCATCATGCCCAGAAGAGCGCCGGCATCAAACTAACGCCCCGCCACTACGCTTACCTCAAAATATCCGAGGGCTGTAATCACCGCTGTTCGTTTTGCATAATTCCTTCAATGCGTGGTGATCTGGTCAGCAGACCCATCGACGAGGTATATGCAGAGGCCGAGAGACTGGTCGATAACGGCGTCAGAGAACTGCTTGTGGTCTCT
>CAZDEW010000065.1:0-18785 GCA_964504585.1 uncultured Pseudomonadales bacterium
AAGAAGTCGCCGCCGAGAATGCTTTGCCATTCAGCTGGAATTGGTGAGACATAGTTGAAGGTCCGCGCGGCGCCATCCATCTCAAAGAAACCGTCGATTTGCGAATTGCTCAGGCGATTCGCATTTTTGACCACCAGTGTAGTTTGGCGATTATCGCCGGCTGCGTCATACCAGTCTGCGTACTGGACGATTAATTCGCCGTTAGAGTAGGTGATGCCGCCAACCTCGTTGAGATTATCGACGTTGTCGAAAGGGACTCGATCCTGAAGCCTGACGAAATCCTGAAGCAGCGACGCATTGGGGAGCTGGTTAGGATTTGTACTGCTGCTGAGCGTCTCCGGGATCAGAAACTCGCCCACCATGTCACCATTGGAGTCGTTGTCTGCCGAGGAGATAAAAACGGAACCCCGGTCCGGGTTGTAGCCCATACGCCCTGATGACCAGGCGGTTGAGCGATAGCCCCCGGAGTCGTGGACAACCTTGAAGCTGCCCTGGTAGCCCTCGAGAATCTGATCAAAGGAGATGCGTGGGTTGTCGCTCGGATCGCCAAAAGCAGGCAGGGTCGAAAACATCAGGCATATACCCAGCCCTGTCGCCGTTGCCAGCGAGGTCTTGTGATTGGGGAGTGGCTGTTTTGGCAGCGTCATAGTCGATCTCGGCGTTAGTAAGCTAATCACTTCAGACAATGTTACATGAACGGAAAGCCAATTAGCACGCCAGTTGCTGTCATTGTGACTTCTATTTTATATGCCTGTGACCCAATTCTCAGTCCGCTATTGTCTTATTAATCAAGGCGGAACGGGCCAAAAAACAGGGGTGATTTACCCGATAAATCAGCACCATTTTAGGCCGCTCGGGCGTGTGACCGGGGCGTCGTTTGGTGGCGGTAATACTGCGGAATTGGCGGCTTGCAAAGCCCCAGGCTGGGAGCGTGAGGCGAAACCTTGTTGAGTCCAGATTTCGCTTTTACCCTTCAGGGTTGATCAGTGACTTGATTCGAGCAGGCAGGTAACCCTCGATATAGTTGTAAATAGCGCTGGTAAGTGCCGCGACTTCTTCATAGCGATGGAAGTGGATTCGAATCAGTAGCCAGGCACCCAGCAAATAGACTGCACTAAAAACCGAGCCTGCAATGACGGTTTCAAAGAACACGTGAATATCGACCAGGTTAGAGACGTGCAGGCTGACGAATCCCGAGAGTGCTCCGAGGCTGCCTATGCTCGCCACGTAGAGGATCGGTCTTGTGATCCGATAGCCAATAATTCTGCTAAAAAACAGATAGAAGCTGAGAACCGTAAACAGGGCAATCGCTCCTCTCAACAGGGCAAACCATTCGACCGAGATGTCGCTGACGGGAAGAAGTACAACGAGCACCAGCGCGAGCGATATTAAATCGTAGAAAAACAGTTGCCTTACCCGCCCCAGAGCGGTCATTGCGGAATAGAAGACATGATTCAAAGGAATAAAGGCGATCAGTAGCATCAGCGCCGTAAGCAGTTCTCTGGCCTCCAGCCACTGGCTGCCCAGCAGAATCTCGATCACGTTAATCGAAAAGACAGCGATGAAAGTAACGATCGGTACCGTTAGAAAAATCGTTGCAAATAGAATCGTGCTGTAGCGAAAGCCAAACTCACGCATATCGTTCTTGGACTTCGCGAGCACTGCAAGTAAAGGTTCTAACAGCGGCGAAATAACCTCGTTGGGTATCAGGGCAACACCTTTGCTCATGTGGTAGAAGCCCAGCTGGAGTTTGTCGAATTTTTGCGAGACCAGGAAAATATCGACTTCGGCACGTAGCAGCCCCAGCACGCCCTTAAACAACATCCACTGTGAAAAGCGCCATTGCTCTGCAACTTTGGTGAGTGCCAGTTTTGGTCGCACGCTGTGGATGATGTAGGAGCCAGCCAGAAGCACGCAGGCGCCAATCAGCTCGCCGACGATAATGGCCCAGAAGTTCTTTAGCACAAGCGCCAGAGAAATAACCACGATCACTGAAACCACCTTCTGGGCAAGGTAAACCCAGAACAGGCGGCTGTAGTCAACCTCGCGCATGAGAAGCCATACGCCGGGACTGCAAAGCGCGTTGAGCAAGAGTACGATTGAGGCTACCTGTAGCCCTGCTTCGAGGTTGGGATCATTGAAAAATTCTGCGAGCCACGGTGCACCCAGAATCAGTGCAAACATCAGTAGGGACTTGGTCAAAATATTAAATGTCCAGGCGGTATCGAGGTCCACACTATCGACCTTGCTGCGCTGCAGAATGTAGTCGGCGCTGCCTGCATCGGAGAGGATCTGAAATATCTCAACGGTGAGGGCAATGATTGCGATCGTGGCAAAGTCGAGTGGGGTCAGGATCCGTGCGAGGATGAAGGTGCTCAGTATCCCGATGACGCGCTGGGTCATCTTCAGCGCAAACATGATGATTGAGCCGCTTATAAAGGATTGGCTAACTGAACTCATAGTCGGTGAGCTTCTGGTTTACGGCTCTGGCTAGATTGAGAAAAACACTGCGATCGGCAGGTCTGCTAAAGGTAGTCTTAAAGCGTAGAACACTTGTGCTTCGTTGTGGCCGCTTTTTTTAATCAAAAAAGACCGAGCTTGAATTTCCCCGGCTTTGAAACCTTGCTGAGGGTTTTGAGACTGCCTTGAGAGCGCCCCGAATTTGTGCCAAAACTGAGCAGGTTCGCTCGTGTGTCCCGGCTAATTGAGTTGCGAATATTACCGCTATTTTTTGTGCGCTGCGAGCGCGGCATCGGCTGGCGAAACCCGCGATCAGTGACCATAATTAAAGAAGTTCCCTGACCCTGTTTTGCGCACCGCGCCCGTCGCTTTTGGGTCCGCTGATCTGGCGGTGAGGCCGCCGACAAAAACCCGATTAACGACGCCAAATGATTCGATTATCATCCCTGTTACGCTCAGTTTTTACCAGAGCTCTACTAACCCGTTTGCACCAGCTTGTATGCCCAGATAACGCTGCGCGAAAAGGCGTGGTCGCCTGAGGCAGACTCAACGAGCATGGACCCCGTAAGCATCTATCTGCAGCAGGAGCAGGCGCCGAATGATTCTCTGCAGCCTGTGTGCCTCGGCGTGCCGTTCCCGCGGGGTGTGTTGGCTAGCGTCGACGAGCTCTCTTTGCTCGACGAGGCGGATAACCCCGTACTTTCCCAGGCTGATTCCATGGTCTTGTGGCCAGACGGGAGTGTTCGCTGGGCGAAAGTCCAGTTCTACGGGGCGAACGACGGGGCGAAGCTAAAGCAATACAGACTGGTCAAGGATTGTACGCATCACGCCATTGAGCCGGTGAGCTCGCCGGTCGCCGTGAAGCTGGATTGCGTCGATGGCTCAATGCGGTTTGCTCTCCCCAATACGGGGCATGCGCTCGAGATCGTGTTGCAAGATGCCCAGAGCCAGAACTACAGCTGTGTGGACTGTACGCTGTCGATGCAGCAAACCGGGTCTGTCGTATCAATCGCGGAGTTGAACGCAAGCTTCAAGCAAAACCGCCACTCTATTCGGTTGACCGTGCGCATCGAGTACTTTGCTCAGATGGATGCCTACCGGTTTACGTCGACTGTACATAATCCAAAAGCTGCCGGCCACGAGAACGCGCTGTGGGATCTGGGTGACCAGTCCTCGTTGAGTATTAAAGAGTTCGGAATAAGCATCAAACACTTTGAGCAAAATTCACCGAGCTCTAACGCTTTTAAGTTGTCGCGTGATTCCGAATGGGCGCTGGCTGCTGGAGGCGAGTTTAGTTTGCTGCAGGCCTCCAGTGGGAGCGAGAACTGGAACCACCCCAATCACGTCAATGCGGATGGTGAGGTTGATCTGGCTTTTCGTGGGTACCGATGGCAGACCGCCGGAGAATCTGGTGAGGGGCTGCGTGCAGAGCCGGTGCTGCGTAGTCGCTTTGAGGGGTTTGACTGGTTACTCGCGGTAGAGGATTTCTGGCAGAACTTCCCTATAGCTGTGGAAAGCGATAACGCCGGTCTTGCATTCAAAGCGATGGCCAATAGTGGCGCCTACGTTCACGAGCTACAGGGTGGTGAGCGAAAAACCTATCGCATGTGGCTGGTACAGGCGGCGAATGAGGATGTGGACCTAAGTTTTATAGACGCACCGCTCAACGCCAGACTCGAACCAGAGTACATTGCTGCGACTCGGGCTACCGATGCTTTCGCGCTTCAGGGCGAGCCTCTAGATCGAATTATTGCCCTTGGAATTGATGCTGAGCATGGTTTCGCCGCGAAACGAGACTTAATAGACGAGTATGGCTGGCGAAACTTTGGCGATATTGTGGCCGATCATGAAAGCCATTATCTCGATGACGGCAAGTTTTTTGTTTCTCACTATAACAACCAGTACGATCCACTCTACGGGCTTTTGAGGCAGTACTTGATCCGCGGGGATGGCCAGTGGCTGTCTTTGGCCAATCAGCTCGCGAGACATGTCAGCGATATAGACATCTACCACACGCAGCAAGATCGCGCCGAATACAATCACGGTTTGTTCTGGCATACCGATCACTATCTCGATGCATACAGTGCGACGCATCGCACCTATAGCCGCCACCAGCTTGTCGACGGTGAAGTGACAGGCGGTGGAGGGCCCGGCGATCAGCACTGCTATAGCCGCGGCCTCGCCTGGCACTACTTGCTTACAGGTGATGCTACGTCCGCGGGCGAAGTAACTGGCCTGGCGGCCTGGGTAGAGGCTTTTATTGATGGTGATGGCGGTGTTCTCTCGACGCTTCACCATTGGCGTGAGCGCACGCAGTACGGCAAGTTGCTGGGTGATGAAGTATTCAAGCAAAATCGTTACTCGATGGATCGAGGCACCGGTAACTTCGTTAACGCGCTGCTGGATTCATACCTTGTGACCGCCGATGTCAGCTATCTCGCCAAAGCGGCCTACGTGATCGAGAACACGTTTTCTGCTGCAGATGATATCGCGCAAAGGCAATTTCATGATGTCGAACACACCTGGTTTTATACGGTTTTCCTTCAGTCGGTGATTCGCTATATAGAGATATCCGCCTGTGATTTTCCTGCGCAGCCTGAGCGCTATGCGTTTAGTTTTGCTGCGCTACTCCACTACGCGGACTGGATGACCACGAATGAGCGCCCGGCGATGGAAAGTCCTGACGCTCTGGATTTCCCCAACGAAACCTGGGATGCACAGGAAATTCGCAAGGCTTTTATTCTCTTTTATGTTGCCGGCTGTTTACCGGACGATGCGCATGCATCGGCCCTCAAGCAGTCAGCACAAGACTTCTATAGTCATGTGCTCGATGTTATTGGTGGCTCTGATTGCGGGCATTACAGCCGGATACTCGCGATACTAATGCAGAACCATGGGCTGTATGGGTACGCTAGTAAAGTGAGCTACACTTATCAGGATACGCTCCCGAAGCGTTTTGCGCCCGTGGCTCCCGGTTTAATTGGTGAACTATTGTCCGCGGTTCTCCGCCTTAGTCCTGCTCGAGAGCTCAAGTGGCTTTCCCATCGATTTTCCTGGGCCAGAAAGTTGTACCGGGCCAATGACGATTAAAAAACATTCGCAGAGAGTAGATTAACAGTTCGCCAGTAAAGCTATAGAGTCCCGATGATACAAGTTGCCCAATTTATATGCCCAGCCGGGTTCTACGGTGCAGAGCGCTGGATTTTGGCGCTCGCCAAAAATCTGGACAAAGCTGTATGTCCGCCCAAACTCGTGGTGACAATGGAGCCGGGTATGGGCGAGCTCGAGGTGGTAAAGCATTTTCGTGACCTCGGTGGTGAGGTGGTGGAAATTGCTACGCGCGGCCGGTTCGACTTTACCGCGGTTTCCGCACTCAAAGATTATGTGCGAGAACACGGCATCCAGATTTTACATACGCACGGTTACAAATCAGACATCATTGGTTTGCTGGCTGCAAGAATGGCTGGTATCAAGGCGCTGTCAACGCCGCACGGTTTTGAGAACGCGCAGGACCTGAAGCTCAGAAGTTATATCTGGCTGGGGAATCAGTTTCTCAAACGCTTTGATCATGTCGCGCCGCTCTCCACACAGCTGCTTGCTGATCTGGATCAGATCGGAGTTAACCGGAAAAAGGTTACCTATATTCAAAACGGTGTCGATCTGGATGAAGTTGAAGCGCAGTTTTCAGATCCCGACAATCCCTTGGTGCACGAGAAAAAAATGAAAAGAGTTGGCTTTATCGGCCAGCTCATTTCGCGTAAGAATATTACGCATCTGCTCGATGTATTTGCCGAGGTTACGGATAAGTTTCCGCAGGCGGAACTGGTCCTCATCGGCGACGGCGACGAGAGACAGCAGCTAGAGCTGCAGGCGGCGCAAAAACTGGCTGGCAAACAAGTGAGTTTCCTGGGGTTTCGTGACGATCGACTGGCCTGGTTGCAAAGCTTTGATGCCTTTGTCATGACATCGTCTCTGGAGGGTATACCGCGATGTCTGATGGAAGCCATGGCGATGGGTGTACCGATCTGTGCGTACGATATTTCAGGTGTAGACCAGCTCATCGAGCACGGGGTCAATGGCCAGCTCGCACCGTTTGGTGATAAAGCCCAGCTGGCTGCGCATTTGCACCAGATACTATCTGACGATGCTTTTGCATCAGATCTGGCGCAGCGCGCGCGTGACTACGTCTACGAGCGATTTTCTGGGCAGCGTATGGCTGGCGAATACGTTGAGCTGTATCAAACCATGTTGGGTCAGGGTGCGGCCGATGGCATCTAAGGAAAAAATCATCCTTGTGCTATCAGTCGATACCGAAGAAGAGTTCGACTGGAACAGTGGTTTTCCGCAAGATAACTGCAGTATTGATAACGTCAATCAAATACCCGGCTTTCAGTATTTTTGCGAGAATCTGGGTATCCGTCCTACCTATCTTGTGGACTATCCGGTCATCGCTAACCACTATGCGGCCGACATGTTCCGTGACTTTGTTGAGTCGGGCAACGCTGAGGTGGGAGCGCATTTGCACCCCTGGTGTAATCCGCCCTTCTTCGGGGACACCAATGAGGAGCGCTCACACGTCATAAATTTGCCGGAAAGCGAAGTTGAAGCCAAGCTGGATTGTCTTGTCGAGAAAATTGTACAGGGCGTTGGGCAGTCACCCAGATCTTTTCGCACAGGGCGATGGGGTATCAGCGCGTCGCTGATAAACTTACTTGAGCGGAAAGGTTTTGCCGTCGAGAGTAGCGTGTATCCCCTCTATAGTAATCGCTTCTTCTCCTGTGAAGATGCGCCAACTCAGGCCTATTACCCGTCACCACAGAACGCACTGCAGCCGTCCATGCCGCGGGAAATTATCGAGCTGCCAGTGACGGTCGGGTTCAACCGAGCTGATCATGATCGCAGCAAGCAGCTCTACCAGTTTATAGAGAATTCTCCGCTGAGCCGATTGCGCCTTATCGGCTTGCTCTGGCGGCTAGGTTTGTTGCGAAAGATTTATCTTAGCCCCGAGCTATCTAGCCCGGAAGATATGCTCGCTGTTGCAAAAACCACGCTGGCGCAGGGCAACCCCATGCTACATATGTACTTTCATAGCTCGTCGCTATTGCAGGGGGATAATCCGCTGATGTTTAAGAGTGCTAACGGCTGTAATGTTTTCGAGGGTGTGCATCAGTTGATTTCGTGGCTGCGCGAGGATTATGAGATAGAGTTTTGTACGCTTTCAGAAGCGGCGGATCTGGTTAGATCGAGGCAATTAAATCTTGTTGCCGCCTAGCCTGGTAGATTACTGGGGTGCGCAAGTTGCGTCAGCCCGTAGGTGGCACTTCTGTTGAGGTTATGGTTGTATAGAGCCAAGTTTGATGGATTTAAAGAAAGCTGAAACAAAAAAAGATCGAGATCGTGTCGATGCTTATATCGCTGCGCATCCGCTTGCGACGCCGTACCACCTAACGGCATGGCTTAGTGCGGTTGAGGCTGCCTATGGTTTAGCAGGGGAAACTTTTTTTTCGCTACAAGATGGTGAGATTGCAGGCGTGGTGAGCCGGGTGCTCATGCCGCGATTGCTGGGTGGAAAGTCCTACTGCGCACTGCCTTACTGCGATGTTGGGGGAGTGCTGGCCGATAATGCCGAGCTTGGCGATCAGATCTGGACTGCTCTGCATTCCCTTGATAACAGCGATGCCGTCCACGCGCGTAGAGAAACAGCGAGCTTGCCGCTTGATGTTGACGCGCTGAAAGTGCAGGAGGAAACGAAGCAGGGCGTTAAAGCCCGCCTGGTTTTGCCTCTGCTTGCAAACAGTGACGACATGCTTGCCAGTTTCAAGTCGAAGCTCAGAAGTCAGATAAGAAAGTCTGATAAAAACGGTGTGCAGTGTGAGGTCTCTACAGACGTCGAAGGATTTTTTGGCGTCATGCAGAAAAACATGCATCGACTGGGTAGCCCATGCCACTCGAGAGCGTGGTTTGAGCAAATTCTTGAAAGTTACGCCGATAACGCGCGCTTATTTATTGCAACCTTCGAGGGCCAGATAGTCGGTGGATCAATTACCTTACGCTGCGGATCGAAGGTCGCCGTGCCCTGGGCATCGACATTGTCTGAGTACAACCGCCTGTCACCCAATATGTTGATGTACTGGACGATGTTGAGCACTGCGATCAATGATGGTGCCGAGTGTTTTGACTTTGGTCGTTCCACCATCGGTGAAGGTACCTATCGCTTCAAGCGGCAGTGGGGTGCAGAGGTCTACCCGCTGATGTGGCGCGATTACCGCGGAGGCGAAGTGCTCCCGGCCTCGACCTCATCTCGAAGTGGTCTGGGTGAGGCAGTGGTAAAAACCTGGACGAAGTTGCCTCCGTGGCTGGTCAATCGTCTGGGGCCTGTGGTCAGGCCCTACATTAGCCTCTAAAGTCGACAATCTTTGGAATATTGAAATGTGTGGCATTGCTGGCTTTACACGGTTTAATCATTCGACAGGGGATCTCTCAACTCTGTCGTCAATGGGTGATGCCATTTATCACCGCGGCCCGGATTGCGGAGACCAGTTCCTCAACGAGTCGGTGGGGCTTTGTCATCGGCGCCTTTCGATCATTGATCTAAGCGAGGCCGGACGGCAGCCCATGCAGTCCAGCTGTGGCGACGTCACGATCGTTTTTAACGGTGAGATTTATAATTTTCTTGAGCTCAGAGAGCCGCTGGCGGCGGAGGGCTACCCTTTCAGTTCCCATACCGATACCGAAGTTCTCATCGCCCTGTATATGAAACATGGGGAGCAGTTTCTTAATGATATAAATGGAATGTTCGCGCTTGCCATCTGGGATAATCGCAGCAAAAAGCTCTTGTTAGCGCGCGATCGACTCGGCAAGAAGCCTTTGTATTACTACAACAAAGATGGTTACTTTATCTTTGGTTCGGAGCTGAAAGCGCTGATGAAAGTGCCGGGCTTCGAGAAAGAGATCCGGGCTGATGCTGTCGCTGATTTCTTTGCCTACCAATATATCCCTGATCCAAAAACTATTTTCCAGAATACGCATAAGCTACCGCCCGGACACTTTATGGTGGTGGACTCTGCGGGCGAGAGGATTGAGCAGTACTGGGATGTTGATTTTGCTCAATCGCGCTCGGAATCTGAGGAGCAGCTCCTTGGAGAGCTTGAAAACGAGTTAGAGGGCTGCGTCAGTCGGCGAATGATCAGTGACGTGCCCTTAGGTGCATTTCTTAGCGGTGGCGTTGATTCGAGCATGGTTGTCGCACTGATGGCGCGAAACTCAGAGACGCCAGTGAAAACTTGCACGATAGGCTTTGACTCGAAAGAGTACGATGAGGTTGATGAAGCCAGATATGTCGCGGATATGCTTGGCTGTGACCATCGCGAGCTTACCGTAAGGGAGTCTGTGACGGATAGCCTAAAGGATATCGTGACTTACTTCGATGAGCCCTTTGCGGATCCCTCTCTGGTGCCTACATATTTTGTCTCCAAGCTGGCACGCACGCAGGTTACGGTTGCTCTCGCCGGTGACGGCGGCGATGAGTCATTTGCCGGTTATGAGAAATACGCCATTGATCACCTCGAGAATCAGATTCGGAACCTGATCCCAAAGCCAGTAAGAACCCGTCTATTCCCGCGGGTTGCAAGGTTTTTATCGAAGCGATCATACTCTGGCTTGCGGCGCGCAGGTACGCTGCTTAACGCGCTGTCGCACAGCCCCGCTTACGGTTTCTTTATGACTAATTCATTTTTCGAGCGGGCACTGTGGAGCAAGGTTTTAAAGCCGGAGTTTGCCTCAACGCTGGCAGATTATGACCCGGCTGAGCAAACGCTTAGTCACTATCACGCTTGTAAGGCAGAAGACCATCTTTCTAAAGTCCTCTATACGGATTTTAAGACCTACTTGCCTGGCGGGATATTGGTTAAGGTCGATCGCATGAGTATGGCTAACTCGCTGGAGGTGCGCGCCCCGATGCTCGACTACCGGCTTGTTGAATGGGCGGCGTCCATCCCGTCGGCACTAAAACTCAAAGGCAAGGAGAAAAAGTTTCTGTTGCGCGAGTTTACAGCCCGACTGGTAGGTCGGGACGTTGTCAATCGAAAGAAGCAGGGGTTTTCTGTGCCGTTGGCAGAATGGTTCAGAAACGAGATTAAGGAGTTGGCGCACGATACGCTGTTTGCCGCCCGTGAAGGTCTGCCCGATTACTTTAATATGGATGAAGTGCGTGAGATATGGATGCTACACC
This sequence comes from uncultured Pseudomonadales bacterium, assembly GCA_964504585.1. Classification (GTDB taxonomy): domain Bacteria; phylum Pseudomonadota; class Gammaproteobacteria; order Pseudomonadales; family UBA7434; genus UBA7434. The sequence continues at coordinate 10,691 of CAZDEW010000065.1, forward strand.
AGAGTGGTGAGCGAGATTATTCGTCGGAATTGTGGAGCTTTCTTGTATTTCAGATCTGGTTTGATCACTATATTTTGAGCGAGCAGCTTGCAGCATAGGTGTCGTGATGAAGAAGCCTCATATCATGCACGTCACCTACGACATGAACATCGGTGGTACCGAGCAGGTTATCCGCAATTTGATCGAGGGTACGCGCGAAGACTACAGAGTATCCTTGCTTTGTATCGACGGCAGTCTCGGCCCCTGGGGGCAGGAGCTAAAGGAAAGCGGAATCGAGTGCCACGTGTTAACACGTGGCTCGGGATTTGACCGCGCCCTGGTAGGAAACGCGAGGCAGATCATTAAAGAAGAGCGGGTTGATCTGCTTCACTGTCATCAATATACGCCCTATTGTTACGGTTGGTTCGCGAGCCGGCTGCTAGGGATTCCAGTTGTGTTCACAGAGCACGGCCGATTTTACCCCGACGTAAGAAAGTTGAAGCGCTGCGCCATCAACCCTTTTTTACAGATGGGTACAGCAGCAATCACCTCGATTTCTGCTGCTACCAAGGATGCGCTGGTGGATTACGAGAATTTTAGCCGCGATAAAATCGACGTGATCTACAACGGCATCAAAGACGTTGCAGAGAATGCGGGTGTCGATAACCTGGATATGCCACGTGATGACGGTGATTCTGGGTACATCACGTTTGGCACCGTTTCGCGGTTCGACCCAATAAAAAACCAGACTATGATGCTCGAAGCATTTGCTTCTGTTTATGAGTCCCATCCTAATGTGCGGCTGGTGCTTGTGGGTGATGGCGATGAGCGAACGACGCTCGAAAATATCGTTAGGCGGCGTGGTTTGACTTCCGTCGTCGAGTTCACAGGCTGGCAGGTCAACCCCATACAGACGGTAAAGACCTTCGATGTTTTTCTGCTATCATCGCTCAGCGAGGGCACTTCAATGGTGTTGCTTGAGGCGATGGCTTGTGGAATCCCCGCTGTCGTCACCGATGCCGGAGGTAACCCGGAAATTGTCGCGCACGGCAAAACTGGCTTTGTCACACCCAACAAAGACGCCAGCGCCTTTGCGCAGGCTATGGCTGAGCTGGTCCAAAAGCCAGAGCTGCGCCAGCAGTTTTCTATCGACGCGCGAGCGCGTTACGAATCGACATTTACAATTGAGGCAATGTCTGCGTCTTATGCCGAGCTCTATCAGTCAAGTTTAACGAATTGAATCCGGTAGAATTCGAACTCAATGAACATACTCATCATTGCACATCGAGTGCCGTTTCCGCCGAATAAAGGCGAAAAGATACGCACCTATTACCAGATCAGGCATCTGGCAAGGCAAGGGCACAGCGTGAGTTTGGCCTGCCTCACAGAGACGGAGCAGGATATTGCAAATCTGGAGCAGCTCGGCGCCAAGCACTGCGACGCTGCTTTCCATGCGCCCCTGCCGGGTAAGCTGGCCTGGCCGAAGGCTTTGCTCGGAGGCGCGCCAATCAGTGTCGCTAACTTTTACTCCAGCCGCTTGCAGCAACAGATTGATGAGGCGCTTAACCAGCAGCAAGTTGACGTCATTCTATGCACAAGCTCGAGTTTGGCGCCCTATGTGCAGCGGTCTAGGGTGTTAGCGATGCTAAGGCCCAAGCCTGCGTTGCTCATGGATTTTATGGATCTGGATTCTGACAAGTGGCAACAGTATGCGAGTCAGTCGTCATTCCCCAAATCCTGGATTTATCGTCGTGAATCAGTTTTGCTCGCGCAGCTGGAGCAGGCGATTAGCAGGGATTTTGATGCGGCCTTCTTTATCTCACAGAACGAAGTCGAACTGATGGGCGCTGGCGCAAGTGGCCCGCTCGATAATGTGAGTGTGATTGCCAATGGTATCGACGCAGCAGAGTTTGCGCCCGATGCGTCATTGAGGAGTTTGCAGGAGCGCACCGACGCGCCGGTGTTTATCTTTACCGGTGTGATGGATTACCTGCCCAATGAAGATGCTGTTTGCTGGTTTGCCGATGAGGTTTGGCCGTCGATTATCGCGTCGAACCCGAAGGCAGAGTTTCAGATCGTCGGCATGTCCCCAAGTGATAGGGTCAAAGCATTGGCCGAGCGAGAGGGTATCGTGGTTACGGGTATGGTCGATGATGTGGTGATCTACTACCAGCGCGCAGATGTTTTCGTCGCGCCATTCAGACTGGCGCGAGGCGTTCAAAACAAAGTGCTGCAGGCATTTGCCTGTGCCTTACCGGTTGTCGCCACGCCAATGGCCTGTGAAGGGATAGCCGTACACTCCGGGCATGACGTGTTGATTGCTGGCGATGCCAGCGAGTTTTTAGCGCATTCGCAAGCGTTGATCAGTGACGCTGCAAGCAGGCGGACTCTGGGAGATTCTGCTCGTAAGCTGGTGCTGGATAACTACGCCTGGGAGTCTTGTTTGCGCCCGCTCGACGATCTTTTGCAACGCTGCGCTCCAGTGGCAGTTGCCGGAGGTGGTGATCATGCTGTCTAAAATCAGTTTAAAGCTGGGACAGCGCCTGTTCGGACCCGAGCGAGTGATCTCCAGCCTTGCTTCAGTTTCAGTCAATCAAAATGGTGAGATCCCGGTTTTTCTGACCTTCGATGACGGCCCCGATGAAACCCTTACGCCACTTTTGTTAGAGCAACTGGATCGACTTGAGGCAAAGGCAACATTTTTCATGATTGGCGAAAAGGTTGCAGCTAACCCGGAACTGGCGAGAGCAGTACGCGCGTCGGGCCACGCAGTAGGTTCGCACTCCTGGAGTCACCCATCGATACGCGAAGTCCCGGCAAGGTACTGGGTTGCCGATATGAAACGAGGAAGATCTGCGGTAGAGGATGCCCTTGGAGAGAGCTGCCCATTATTTAGGGCTCCATACGGCGCGTTGAATCCCATTGGGCTCATGGCAATGATTCGCGAGGGGCTTAAGGTGGTGCAGTGGTCTCACGACATGTGCGATTTTGAGGACGAGGGGGGTGAGTTGTTTGCTCGGCGTTTTGATAGCACTAATTTTCAGCCGGGATCCATCTTGTTAATGCACGATAATCACCCGGCGGCGTCCGCAAGACTCGTTGACGCGGTCAGCGCCTGTGAGCAGTCACTCCAGTTTAAAACGCTCGACTCGATCTAGTCTTCGATTCCGAGTGACCATCAATGCAATCTCCAACCGTTAGCTTTGTCATACCCGCGCTGAATGAACAGCGCTGTCTTGCGCGCGTTCTCGAGCGGATAAAAGAATTGTCGACTCGAAGTGGTGTTGCAATACGTGAAGTTGTTGTAGTTGATTCTGGCTCCACCGACAACACGCGAGATATTGCTTTAGCGCACGGTTGCAAAGTGGTTTCGGCAAGTCCTGGCAATGTATCGGCTTCGCGAAATCTGGGCGCATCACATTGTGAGGGTGATCTGCTGGCATTTATCGATGCGGATGCGCTTCTTCCCGAGTCCTGGCTCGATGAATGTTATTCGGCTCTCGTCGAAAAGCAGGGGCTGGCAGCAGGCTCCGCGATCACGATAAACCCGGACACCAGAAGCTGGGTAGAGAAAACCTGGTGCGAGCTTGCGTACCGCTCACCGGAGCGGCGCTCGATCTCGCACGTCGACTGGTTGGCGACGATAAACATATTGGTTTATCGAGAGGCTTTTGCGGCGGTTTCCGGTTTTCGAGAAGACCTGATCACTTGTGAGGATGTGGACTTTGGCCAGCGTCTCAGTGCGACCGGCCAGCTATATCGTTTGCAGGGCTATGTTGATGTGATACATCTCGGTGAGAGTCAGGTGCTTTCAGAGTTTTTTCGCCGTGAGGCGTGGCGGGCGAGAGGTGAGGTTGCGCTTCTCAAGCAGCGCTGGAGGAATCCAAGAGATTTGCTCAGCTTTTTCTTGCCAATGCTGGTTGTAATGACGCAAGTAGCTGGGATAGCGGTACTGCTATCGCTGCTATTAAGCCTCTCAACCGGTCTACCGGCACTGCCAGAGCATCTGCAGTTACCCAAGCTGCTGCTGGGTCTGGGGCTTTGTCTGCTTCCGGTCCTGCTGCTTGTGTTGATGAGAAGGCCTGCGCCTTCTTATTTCCTGAAGGGGTGGCTTTTGCTCTCGATCTATTTCTGGGCGAGAACTACCGGCATCTTACGTAACTTCAGCCGCGTTGAGCGCTAATCCAGAATGGTTGCTGATACGCTGCTCGGTGCTTGTGGCGGAGAGACGGGTGTGTCGTCGCCGGGGACGTCAGCACCGGCGAGTGTCGTGGACTGCCTCGCATCACCATCAAAGTCAGTTAGCACATTGGCAAGTCGTGGAACTTCGTATGCGCCTGTGGCCGCAGAAGCTTTGATGTGAAGGTCTGCAGCGCCCGGATTTTCAAAGATGTTAGTGTTCTGTACGAAGATGTTATTTGATGCAGTAAAGGGCGCACCGCCTCGTGAACCGATTTGTGTATCGATCAAATTATTGCGCGCCGTCGATCCCTGAGTATCCCATCGAAACTCGATGCAGTTATTGACGTTGCCATTCGTGATACAGGTGTTGTGTTCGACTGCGGTGTTGGCGCTGTCCCAGATAATGATTGCACCATCCATCTCGAGTCGTCTCGAGGCACTCATTAGCCCCGGCTCGAGATAAATCATGTTATTGCGCACCCAGCCCCCGCTGTGGCTGCCGCCGTTGCCGTCGTTTTCCAGTCCTAGTGCGATTCCGCGGTCGACGTTAATGAATACGTTATTGTCGATCATGGTATTGTTTGCGCCACGCCACATCAGAATCGCGGGGTTGTAGCGATTCTGCGCAAAGTCCGGTACGTGAAAGTCTTTGAACAGGTTGTTGCGGATTATCCAGTTGTCACCTGCGTGCACGTCAACGCCATTGGTATAGCCGGTTCCGCCACCACCGTGATCGGTCAACGGTGGGCCGTCTGTGTATTCCATAATCACGTATTCGACCTTGCCGTTGTTGACACCGTTGCCCCAGACGGCGGCATTAGACTTGATAAACTGCTCGCCTGCGTTGAGTAACTTCAGGTTGTACATTTCGGGCGATTGCGCGCCGGGGTTGAGGATAATCGGGTGGAAGTAAACTTCCTGAATGCTCAAGTTCTGGATTTTGAGGTTGGTCGCGTCGCTCCAGATGCCGTGTGGGACATCCCCGTAGCTACGATTCTCCATGCCCTTGCCTCGCAGGACCACCGCATCACAACTGTCGCTATTTCCTCGAAGAGTGATGTTGCTGCGCCTGATATAGAGCGTGCTAACCAGTGAGTAATCGCCAGGTTCTAGCAGGATGGTCGTATTGTCGCTGAGGTTGTTGATCGCACTGTTCAGCTCCTGCGCGCTACTGACGTTAACCACAGTCCCCGTGGGCGCGGCTAGTGGCGGGGCACCCAGACAAGCGGATTCTGCCTGCAGCGATTGCGACAGACCAAGGCAGGTCAGTGCGGCCAGCGCGGCAGATTTGCCACTACGCGGAATTTGCTGAATTCGCGGAATCGAAAAAAGTTTAGGCATAGCAACAGATCAAATTTTAAGGAGACAGGTAAGTAACTTAGAGTAAAGCAAACGGCGTTAGCTTCGAAAGTACCAGATCACAGTTCGGATGAGATTAGTTAGCTTAAGGCGTCAAAATAAGCCATTCTTTGCATTCGTTATGACGTCTGGCGCGCAGTTTTCGTTCCCGTACGATCTGGTTTTGCACTCGCTCCGCCTCTCCCGGTGAGCTTGAAAAAACAGGTCATTTATCGTACATTCGGAAGGGTTTGCGCAGTCTAGCATGCGCGCGATGGCAATCAGCCTCAAGCACGCGTGCCTGATCTGGGATTTTTTCAAAAAACCAACTGAATATCAGTCGCTTATGAATAGTTTGGGATCTATAGCGGTGCCGTTTGAGCGCCTTCTGCAGCTGGCGATAACGACGGCTGTCGTCTGCCTTTCGATGCCACAGGCTCAGGCCGACCATAATTTCTTTGGGCAAACGCCAAAGATCATGCCGCTGGGTGATTCTATTACCGAGGGCTTTGAAGAGTACCTGATCAGCTACCGTCGCGACCTGTGGCACACGCTTGATCAAAACGGCTACTCGGTTGACTTTGTGGGTTCCAAGGCCGATACCCCGGCCAGCACCGTCAACCCGGCGCTGCTGGATTTCGATGTGGATTACGAAGCCTATTCCGGCTGGCGCGCTGACCAGGTCAATAACCAGCTCACTACGACCCTGCAGACGATCACACCGGATATCGTTCTGCTTCATCTCGGCACTAACGATATTTTTCAGGGTGAGAGTGTGGCGTCAACGATTGCTGATTTAACGACGACTATCACTATCTTGCGAGCCAATAACCCGGATGTGTTGATATTTCTGGCCCAGATTATCCCAATGGATAGCCCTGACGTCACGCCGCTGAATACTGAAATTGCCGTCCTGGCGGGCAACATCACCACCTCGCAGTCACCTGTCTTGTTAGTCGATCATCAAACTGGCTACGACCCTGCCATACTCAATTTTGACAACTGGCATCCTACAGCAGCCGGTGAGGCGGAGATGGCGTCTCGATGGTTTGCCGCTCTGGAGCCCTTTTTTCAGGAGCCAGTGGCTGGCCCTGATCCGGTGGCGGTGCCTCTGGCGTTTTGGGTCGCGCCTGTTTTTCTCGGTATTGCTGCTCTCGCGGCGGCAAAAACGCGCGCCCTATAGACCACAGTCTACAGTCTTATTCGGGCATCTCAGCTGCGTGTCGCTACGCGTCGAGCAAGGATTGCTTTTTAAGAATCGATTCCACCGTTGTAAATTCGAAAGCATCGAGTAATTTCTCAAAGCGTTCGCTGCAGACGTCGAGGTTGTTATAGTGGCGGAATTTGGAGAGGCCCGTCGCAGGAAACTTAGGCTGTTCGGGGTCTAATTCCCAGGGGTGAAGGTAAAAAACAAACGATTGCTTTTGCACCTGATTGACACGTTTTAGTGCCCACTTGCTAAAGCCGTAGGGGAAAAGCCGAAAGTAACCGCCACCCGCAACGGGTAGCCGGTAGTTGAAGATCTTAAGCGTTGTGATTGGAAACTCTGTCAGTTCGTAGCCGGAAGGCGAGCGCAGTTTGTGCGGAACATCGATCGCGTCGGGTATTCCATAGCGGTCGTGGCGTACGGGGAAGATGCTGGAGTCGTACTTGAAACCGCATTCTGCGAGGATGTCCAGTGCCCACAGAGATTCTTTCGTGATGGAGTAGCTCGCGGCGCGATAGCCCAGTATTTCCTGCCCGATAATGTCTTCGAGCAATTTCTTGCTGCGTTCGGTCTCGTTGCGGAAGACCTCCTGGCTCTGGTTGTATACAAGCTGATGGCTGTAGCCGTGGCTGGCCACTTCATGCCCGAGCTCGTGGATTTTTTTGACCAGTTGCGGCTGTCTTTCGGCAACCCAGCCCAAGATAAAAAACGTTCCCTTGATGCCGCGCTCATCCATGAGTGCGAGCGCTTTCTCGGTGTTTTCCTCGACGCGAGAAGGGTGCTCATCCCAACTATCAGTGGGCGCCCATTTGGCTAGTGCGGCGACCTGAAAGTAGTCTTCGACATCAATAGTGACTGCGTTGTACATGATCGTAAAACCTGGGAGATATCCCTTACCGTGTTGCTTTTGCAGATGACGTGCGCGCCCAGGGCCCGACATTCTGTTGGCTCAGCCTAATCATAGTTCGATCAGGGTGATACCACAATTCTACGGCGCGTTTGCGCTCAATATTCTCGCAGCGGTCGTCAGTTCGCCGCGCTGTGCGTGAACCTGTGCGAGAAGCTCAAAGGCGCTCATATCTTCGCGAAACTCTTGCAGAAGATCTTGTAGAAAGATTTTGGCTTCCTCGTCGCGCTGCTCTGTCAAAAGATCCATAACCTGCCCGATACGGGCTTGTTCTGGCAGGAAATCAGGGCGCTGCTGTGCAATGAGCTGGTCATAGACAGAGGGCTCATAAGGACGGTTGAGATGCAAAAGGACGGTTGTCAGATTGCGCAGGATGGCGATTCGATCGCTGGTCAATACATCGGTTTTCTTGCTGCGTGATAGAGCCAGGGACAGCGATTTTTCTGCGTTGATCCAGTCCTCCTCAAACGCATAGAGTTGTG
>CAZDEW010000066.1:0-18442 GCA_964504585.1 uncultured Pseudomonadales bacterium
AGATTAACTGGAAATCTCATCCTCGTCATGGACCGGTTTTTGGGGGAAAGGTCACTAATTGCCACTATTGACGCGCAATTAGAACAGCATACTGCGCTAGAAAAAGAATTAAAGGAATTAAAAGCGGGCTTGAAAGAGGCGGAGAGAAAGCGGGATGAGCTGGTAGATGCCGCGCGTTCAAAGATTAGTAATGCTGAGGCCAAAGCACTTATTGAACAGCGGTTTAAGCAGGATTTAGAGGCCGATTTTTCGGCGTATATTCGTTCCTTAACGACTGGGCTGGTTAAGGCTATTGAGAATTTGTATGGTAAGTATGCTGTAACGGTTAAGGAGATATTGGCAGAGAGGGATAGGGAAGCGGAGGTGTTGGATGGGTTTATGAGGGAGTTGGGGTATGAATAAGCAGCTTCTAGAGCGTGTGTACCCTGATGATTGGAGCGTGGTTCCGTTAGTCAAATTTGCAGAAAATTCGGCCACCAGTTTTGTCGATGGCCCATTTGGATCTGACCTTAAGGTCAGCGACTATACAGAAGTAGGGGTAAGAGTATTACAGTTGCAAAACTTAGGTGATGGAAATTTTAAGGATGATAATAAAGTCTACACATCAGAGTCGAAAGCAAAGCAATTATCCCGTTGCATTACGAAGCCGGGCGATATCGCGATAGCGAAAATGGCGGAACCGTTAGCTCGCGCTGTAATTGTTCCCGATTTAGAAGATAAGTATCTGATTGTGGCTGACTTAATCAAGCTTAGGTCAGATAATGAAGTTGATTCGAATTACATAGTTAGCTTTATTAACTTCGATGATTTTAGAGTTGAGGCAGAAAGGCTATCTACGGGAACAACCCGAACTAGAATCAGCTTATCAACGCTGAAGTCAATTTCATTGCCTAAGCCTCCTCTAAAGCAACAACAAAAAATAGTCAAAATCCTAACCACCGTCGATAACCTAATCGAAAAAACACAAGCCCTTATCGATAAATACACCGCCATCAAGCAAGGCATGATGGCCGATCTTTTTACGCGTGGTATTGATCTTAGTGGTACGCCTGAAACGAACCCTAACTACGGTCAATTACGCCCGAGTTTTGAAGATGCACCGGAGTTGTATCAAGAAACGGAGTTGGGGTGGGTGCCGAAGGAGTGGGAGGTAGTTAGTCTTGGTAATCACATAACCAAAATTGATAGTGGCTGGAGTCCAGTGTGCGGAAGTGAGCAAGCGGAATCTGATGAGTGGGCAGTCCTTAAGACTACTGCAGTGATTTGGGAAGGGTATGATCATTCAGAAAACAAAAAGCTGCCTGTTGAGCTGGATGGAGAGGAAAAAATTGAAGTCAAAAGAGACGATTTACTTGTGACTCGGAAGGGTCCTGTAGATCGTGTTGGCGTTGCTGTTCACGTTTATGAAACTCGCGACAAGCTTATGTTTCCAGATACGGTTTTTCGATTTCGAGTATTGAAAGAAGAGGCTTTGTCGCCAGCTTATCTGGCTATTTCACTGCAGTCGCGCTCAGTTCAATTGCAATGGGATGCTCGCAAGATTGGTTTGGCTGAAGCGCAGGTAAATATAAATCATAGTATCGTTAGATCAACGAAATTCGTTCTGCCGTCAAAAGTTGAGCAAAAAAGTATTACCACGAAGCTAAATAATATTTCCAGATTGATTATAGGTTTATCCCGTTCAGTTGAGAAATATCGAAGTATTAAGAAGGGTCAAATGCAGGACCTACTAACAGGTAAAGTGAAGGTGAATTGAAAAGTTTTTGTTCTGAGGTGTGTCGACTTCGGTCGGCCACTCACTTTTGAGTGCAACTAATCTAGAAGAGTTTAACTCTTAGTCTTCGGGCTTGCCCTGTATAGGGTGTTAACCTTATGTAACTTGCAGACACCTCAGAACAACCTATTTAAGGAGCGAGTAATGGCATTTTCCGACAGTGTATGGTGGACAAGAAAGGCAAGGATACAAACTGAAAAACGGCTTTTGACCAATGCGTTTCAGTCTCAGGTTATCTTGCTGTGGTATTCGTTTGCTGCTGTTTCCGCCTCTATATATTATTTGAAATTCAGCTCTTCAGAAGGTGACATGGCCGGTATTGCCTGGGTAGTCTACTCCGTCCTGGTGCTTAGTATGTCTGGATTTATTAATGGCCTAACTTTTAAGCAAAGAGCCGGGCTAATGAAAGAGTGTTACGAGACATTAAACGACGTCTATCATCGCGCGAAAGCTGTAGAATCGAAAAAGTTGACGACCCCGACCATTGAGGAGCTTTCAGCCGAGTACGATCAAATATTGAGCGTTTGTGAGAATCATCTGGATATCGATTACTACATAGCCTTGTGCGAAGCATATTTGACTCAAACTGGTTTAGACAGGAAACCAACTAAATATATCTGGTTCGTAGTCGCTCTTCATCGCATGAAACGAGCTTTGCTCTTTGGGTGCTTTTATATTCTTCCAATCTTATTGTTCGTTCTATTGGAGTGCTTTCAGTGACAGTTCGAAAGGAGTTCGAAAACCACTTTTCTGAGCCGAATCTTAAAAAAATATTTAGTGATCGAGTTGTTTATTCTGGTGCGACTGGAATTGATAATTTGAATCAGTTCAGCTTCAGGCCACAACTAAATAAGCAGGTTGAAATTCTTTCAAAGAAGGCCCTTGCGGGCAACTATAGCTTTACTAAATACAAATTAAAGCTTGTTAGTAAGGGGAGAGACAAACTTCCTAGAGAAATATCTATTCCTACCGTTAGAGATAGAATTGCTTTGAGAGCGTTATGTGATTTTCTAACGCAGCGTTATAAAAAGACTATAAACTTTGAACTCCCTCAGAATATTGTTAAGAAGGTAAAAAAAGATGTTTCGTCAGGAGCTTATTCAGGGTTTATAAAACTGGATGTCGCGAATTTTTACCCTTCTATCAAACATTCAGAATTACGTAGCAGGCTCGGGCGTAAAATTCCCAGGCCGGAAATCATTGATCTTATAGTCAATTCTATAACAACACCCACTGTCTCGATTTCAAAGCCGACCGATGAACCGTCAGAATGTGGTGTACCGCAGGGGCTGGCTATCTCAAATATTTTGGCCGCTATCTATCTAATCAATATTGATCGATATTTAAGCGAACTACCTGGTGCTAGCTATTATCGGTACGTAGATGATGTTCTAATTTTTTGTGACCAGGAAGAAGCGCCGCATATCGCAGAAGCGGTTATCAAGCGATTTAGAAAAATCGGGCTCACGATTCACCCTCCGGATGATGACTCAGCGAAGTCAAGGATTGGCAGTATAGGGGAAGAATTCGATTATTTAGGTTACCAGTTTAAGCACAACTTAGTTACTGCTCGCTTGGGCACTGTTGAAAGACTCAGGAGTTCACTGGTTGCTATTTTTACCAGTCACAATTACTCAAAGAGGAAAAGCGATCAATTTCTTTTGTGGCGCTTGAATTTGCGCATCACTGGTTGTGTGTTCGACAATCAAAGTAAGGGCTGGCTTTTCTTCTTTGCAGAAATTAACGATGAAGCACTATTGCACACCTTGGATCACTATATAAAGAAACTGTGCAGGCGATTTAAAGTCGATGTAAAACCCAAAAAATTTGTTCGAGCATTTAAAGAGATTTCTCATCGAAGATATGAGACTAAGTACGTGCCTAACTTCGATAACTACGACTTGGAGGAAATGAAGAAAGTTCTAGTTGATTACTTTGCTATGGACCTATCTAAGTTGGAGGAGACTGAGATACAGTACGAATTTAAAAAACGCGTGGGAAAGCAAGTAAAAGATTTATTGGTGGATGTTGGAGCTTTTAGCTAACGGAGTTACGCATGTCTGAGTATCAGTCTGTAGAAAAGCCTCTACTCGCCCAGCTAGCCAGCATGGGGTGGAGTGTGTTTGCGCAAAGCTCAGGCATTCCCAGCGACCCGAGTCTTAGTCTACGCGCCACATTTCGGGAAGTGCTATTAAAACAAGAATTCTTTCGTTCTGTGAAAGCCATCAACTGTTTGGATGATGGCACACCATGGCTATCCGAAAATCAGCTAGAAAGCTTGTTTGACGACTTTAGTAATTTCGACACCACTAACTTACTGGAAGCGAACGAGACTTTCGTCGAGCGACTGTACAAATGGCAGGTGGATGAAAACCAGGTTACCGGCGAGCAACTACCCGTCGTAAAAATAATTGATTTTGATAATTGGAAGGCCAATAGCTTTGTTGCAATCAATCAATTCCGCATAGATACGCCCGGCGGAGTTAAAGACTTTATCATCCCTGACGTCGTTCTATTTGTAAACGGCCTGCCGCTGGTCGTTATCGAATGCAAAGACGTGAATAGCTTCACATCAGATGCTATGAGTGAAGGTATTACGCAACTTCGTCGCTACGCAGATCTGCGGGAAGACACAATCGAAGCAGGATTGAGAGAAGGTGAGCAGCGTCTTTTCTGGACAAATCAGTTGATGATCTCGACACATGGTGAGGACTGTAAATTTGGCAGCATAACTTCCAGTGTGGAATATTTTTTCAACTGGAAAACGACCTATCCGGACGCAACGCCTTATGTCGATCCGGAGCTTCAAGTTCATAGACCGCAAGAACAACTTGTGCAGGGAATGCTCCAGCCTGAGCGTCTCCTTGATATTACGCGCAGCTACACCTTGTTCATGGATGTTGGTAAACAACGAATCAAAGTTATTTGCCGTTATCAACAGTTCCGTGCAGTAGAGAAAATGCTGGAGCGAATGAAGGCAGGTGCTACGGGCAGTGAGCGTTCGGGCGTGATTTGGCATACGCAGGGAAGCGGAAAGTCGCTCACGATGGTTTTTTTGGTTAGACGTCTACGCCGCGATGTGGCACTAAAAGCCTACAAGATTTTGATGGTCAACGACCGCAATGATCTAGATGAGCAGTTGGGAGAAACAGCGGCGCTCACTGACGAAACTGTTTACACAGTCGACAGTGTAGCCGATGTAAGAGCAAAGCTGGCGGATAATTCGTCAACGCTCAATATGGTGATGATCCATAAATTTAGAGAAGAGGATGACAGCAATACACCCGATTATGTTGCAAGTGCGATTGATCAAGCTTCCGATGAGAAGTTTGTAAGAGACGAGTCATTCGATTATGGCCTAAAAGCTGCCGATGATGGTTTGAAACGTGCTGACTACATTCGGGAAGATGCGCCAGTATTTGAGTCGTTTGAAGTTGTGAATGACTCTGAAAAGATCCTGGTGCTTGTTGATGAAGCTCATCGTACACAGCGCAGCGGACAGGATAGGGCTAGTCTTTCGGATAATCTATTCGATGCCTTTCCTAATGCAACGCGCATAGCCTTCACCGGTACCCCATTAATTGCCGATCATCATACGGATCCAACGTGGAAGCGCTTTGGGAGTGACGCCGAGAATCCCTACATTGACACTTATAAGCTGCAAGACGCTGTTGATGATGGGGCGACACTTCAAATTCTCTACGAGGGTAGAACCGCTGACACTGCGATATACGATAAACACGGCTTTGATACAAAATTTGAGGATTTATTCAAAGAGCGCAGTGATCAGGAATTAGCGGCAATTCGCCGCAAATATGGCGCGACAGGCGATATATTAGAAGCGGAACATCGTATAGAGGAAATCGCTTCGGATCTGGTTAAACATTATATTCACAACATTCTCCCGAGCGGTTTTAAGGCGCAGGTTGTGTGCTCATCGAAGCAAGCTGCAATTCACTATCAGACGTATATCAACAAAGCCATTGAGGCTTGGGTTGCAGAGGAATTAGAAAAGACGGAACGAGACAGGGACGATTCCTTGTTGGCTCAGGTCAAAAATTTAAAATCTGCGGTAGTGATCTCGTCGGACGGCACCAACGAAAAGGCTGTATTCGTGGCTGCGCGCAAGGCGTCGCGTGAAATCAATGCGGTAGATAATTTTAAGAAAAAGTTCGACCCAGAAAGGCCGGAAACTGGTGTGGCTTTCTTGATCGTTTGCGATATGTTGCTTACTGGGTTCGACGCCCCTATAGAGCAAGTGATGTATATCGATAAAAAGCTGAAGGAGCATAACCTTCTTCAAACGATTGCGCGTGTGAATCGGACTTACCCAAATAAAAGTGTTGGATATGTCGTGGACTACATCGGTCTGACTGAAAATCTTCAAAAAGCGCTGTCTATTTACTCAGGAGAAGACCAGGCAGATATTCTTGAAAGCTTCAAGAGTATTGAATCTGAGGTTCCCGTATTAGAAAGCCGATATCGTCGATTGTTGCAGCTATTCGAGGAAGCTGGAATATCCAAGATAGAAGCGCTAGTTACTCAATCGCTATCGAGTGACGGTGAGCGCTATGAAGTCACTGAAGCGGCGGTACGTGCTTTGGAGGATATTAAAAGTCGCGACAGCTTCAACGTGTATTTGAAAAAGTTCATGCAGAGCATGGATATTATTTTGCCTAACCGGTTAGCAGATTCTTTTAAAATACCGATGTATCAGTTTGCTCATATTCAGGCCAAGGCGAGAGAGCGCTATAAGGATGATTCTATCAACATTAGCGGCGCGGGTGAGAAGGTTAGAAAACTGGTGAACGAGCACCTTGTTAGTCTTGGTATAAACCCCAAAGTCCCACCAATTGAGTTATTTTCGCCCACGTTTATCAAGACGGTGCAAGCTAGTCGTGATCAGCGCGCTGTGGCTAGCGAGATGGAACACGCTATACGCAAGCATTGTAAGGTCAATGAGGGTGACGATCCGGTTATGTACAAACGCTTTAGCGAAAAGCTAGAGCAGGTGCTTAAAAAATATAATGAAAGCTGGGAGCAATTGGTAATAGCACTGGGCGAATTACGAGAGGAAATTGACCAGGGTCGAGGTGACGCCCCGGATAACAGGGGGCCTTTTTACGATTTGATTGTTGACATCGCATTTGGCGGCGATTGCCCGCCGAAACATGATGCTGACACCCAAAACCTTGTTGAATCAATATTGGAAATTCTGGGTGAAGACATCCGAATCTTGAACTTCTGGGAGTGGCCTGCACAAGTCTCGGCGCTAGAGGGGCGTTTAGAGGAGGCCTTTATCCTGAGTTCAGTAGCCGAATTTAGTGAAAAGCGCGATCAGCTAGTAACCGAAGTGCTCGCCCTGGCTAGGCGACGTGAGAAATCAATTTTGGACGGTGAAAGCGACGAGGGGGAACACGTCTGATGGCTGCTCCACGTCTGCAATATCGTGATATCGATTATTCGCTGCAAAAAAACGATCGGAAAACAACCAGTATTTATATAGAGCGTGATGGAACAGTGTCTGTTCTAGCTCCTAAGCCATTTGATATTCCCAGAATCGAGGCGCTAATTGAGAAGAAGCGTAGCTGGATTTACCGAAGCCTCGCAGAGTGGGAAGACCTAAACCGAACGCGGGTAACGCGTGAATACGTAAATGGCGAGAGCTTTCTATATTTGGGCAGGCGTTACCAATTAAAGATTGTAGCTAAGCAGGATATACCCCTAATGCTCAAGCATTCTCAATTCCTGATGCGTAAATCAGCCTTGGACCATGCGCCTCGGCACTTTCGTGAGTGGTATCGCGCGAAGCTCTCTGACCGGGTAGCTGAGCGAGCGGATCACTATGCGAGTAAGGCTGGCGTTGAGGTTGCAAACAGCAAAGTTCTTGAGCTTAAAGGCCGATGGGGGTCTTGTTCATCAAAAGGTGTGGTGAATATACATTGGAAGTGTGCGATGTTGCCGCTGTCTGTTTTAGATTACGTTGTTGCTCATGAGGTCGCGCATATTCGATTTCCAAGTCATACACCTGCGTTTTGGCGCATGGTTGAAAATATTAAACCAGGCTACGAAGAACAAAAGAAATGGCTTAGATTTAATGGCGCTGGTATGTCGCTATGACATCGCGAATTCTGTAAATTTTGGGGACAGTGTACCTATTTAACGTTGGGCCTCAGTACTTGCTTTGTTAGTTCGACTCGTCAGCAATAGTGAGACCAGCTGACCTATGACGCTAGTTTTGTAGGCCATATTTTTAAAATTATTTTATGCAGAAACCAACGACTATAAAGCTCTTTCTCGTTAAGGGATCACCTGATGGGCTTCGAACAGCAGAGATCTCGAATTGGTCAGGCCTGGCCATCGCAGGCCCAAGGGCTGACTTGAAGGCATTTCGAGACCGCAAAGAACTACATGCCCCAGGCATCTATTTTTTGTCTGGGGAAGATACAGAGACGGGGAGGCGTACCATATATGTTGGAGAGGCTGAAAACGTCGCCAAACGTGTCGACCAGCCGGATCACAGGGGTAAGGACTTCTGGTATTCAGCTATAGGGTTCGTAGCCAAGGACAATAACCTTACCAAGTCACATATACGTTACCTGGAGGGGAAGCTAATAGATTTGGGTATTTCGCTTGGGATAACATTGGCGAATAGCAAGTCTAGTGGTGCATCGCTCCCTGAGTCTGATCAGGCTGATATGGATGAATTTTTGGTTAAGATCTTACAGCTGCTACCTGTTCTTGGTTTGACATCTTTTGATAAACCCGAGCAAATCGAAGAAGAGTCAGATCAGTGGCTTTACTGTGAAACCAAAGGATTAAAAGGCAAAGGTAGACGAACCAATAATGGATTCTTGGTCGTGGCCGGCTCACAAGCGGTGAAAGAAGCTCGGCCCTCCGCAAAATACTGGAAACAGCGACTGGCAGTGCTGCACGATGCAGGCCTCTTTAAAGACTGCGGTGACCATATGAAGTTTGTAAGAGATCACGAGTTTGGTAGCCCTAGCGCTGCAGGAGCCGTAATTTGCGGAGGAGCCACAAATGGTTTGACTTTCTGGAGAGATAAAAATGGCAGCAAGCTTAAAGACATAGAGGCTTCAGAAGCTTAGCGGTTCTCGCCCCATGGCAGTAATCACTGAATGTCTCCGATTCGGCGAAAAGATAACAATCGAAGACGCGCTTCGTATTCGATTGAATCACCCGATAGAACGGGGGGAATTTACCTGTCTAGCCTGTGGCGAAGCACTTAGAGTACATGCTGAAGGCACTACCGGTTCCAGAGCACATTTTGAGCACTACGTTGCAAACCCCTATTGCGCATATTCTAAACAGGCATCAACGACAATATCTTCGGAGCGAAACTATTGGTGGGTTAGTCAGAAGCAGACCTATCGTCATGAGGTTGGCCAGGGTTATATGTGGTCGCCAAAATACAAGCAAAATGGGACCAAGTTTTTTGCTTATGAGTTTATGAAGCGGGTCCGGCCTGGCGATGTGGTTTTTTCATTTGCAGATGCACATATCAAAGCTATAGGGGTGGCAAATACACAAGCTTATACATTTCCAAAACCGCTAGAGTTCGGCACAGCTGGTATCTACTGGTCTGATGAGGGTTGGCGGATTGATGTTGAATATCGCGAGATAGAGACGCCATTTAGACCAAAAGAGAAAATTCCTAATTTTAGAGATCTGCTGCCTGCGGAGTATTCGCCACTAAGACCGGATGGTCATGGTAACCAATCTTACTTGTTTAGAATCGATCAGCGCTTTGCGATCGCGCTTGCAGAACAGATAGACAATGTCGCTCTTGCGCTGGTTCGAGGAAACATGGTCTCGGAAGCAGTCGAGGGTTTTAGCTCAGCGGACGCTAATATCCAAATTTGGGAGGATCGAATTCAGGCCGATATCGAGTCAAGCCCGGTGCTATCTAAAACAGAGACGACACACCTAATCAAGGCTAGAATCGGCCAGGGCCGGTTCAGAGAGCAATTACTTAAAAGAGAGACCCGCTGTCGAATCACCAACGTAAGCCGACCTGAGCACTTAATTGCAAGCCACATAAAGCCTTGGCGCAGTGCAGACAATGAAGAACGATTGAACCCAGAAAATGGATTTATGCTGACGCCATCGGTAGACCATTTGTTTGACAAGGGGTATATCAGTTTTCAGGATAATGGTCGAATCCTGCTGGCCGATATAGCGGATCGCGATGAGTTGGCACGGATGGGTATCGACGATCGGCGATTAAAAGAGAGTGTTGGTTCGTTTACTTCTGAGCAAAAGAAATTCTTGGAATGGCATCGAAACCAGCAGCTATTGGGTTAGCACGATTAGGGGGTCAGAAACCTTTTTCATGCAAAGAAAAAAGGGTTCTGCCCCTTTAAATATCAGCTCCATAACCCCAACACCTCTGACTTAATATCCTTCAACATCCTCTGCCCAATTTCCCTTTGCTCATCAGTCAAGCGTGTATCTGGAAAAGGTATTTCTTCAACAGCTGAGAGCACAGTCTCTGATAAAAACCGGCTTTTGGCGCCGTAGACATGTCTACCCCCAAAGCGCTGCTGTTCGGGTACCCAGTACTTTAGCGGTTGGATCAGGTGGAGGTTTTGTTGGGCGCGGGTGATGCCTACGTAGAATAAGCGGCGTTCTTCTTCCATCAAGTTTTCATCGTTGGCGGCGTATTCGTTCGGGAAGTTTCCGTCGGCGACGTTGAGCATAAATACGTTGTGCCATTCCTGGCCTTTGGCGCTGTGGACGGTGCTGAGTATGAGAAAGTCATCGTCCTTGTGCGCCTCTTTGCATAAGTCGCCAGTTTTTGAGGGTGGGTCGAGGATCAGTTCACTTAGGAATTGTTCGCGCGAAGGGGAGAGTTGGGCTATCTGCACGAGTTGCTCGATATCGCCGCCGCGTGCGTAGGGGTTGCCGTATTTGCATTCCAGAATCGGTTGGTACCAGGTGCTCAATTGCTGCAGCTGCTCATTCCACGGGATGTCATTGCTATTGACCCTTTGCAGTGACTCAACCAGCAGCTGCCAGGCGTCTTGATCGAGCGCTGATGATTTAAAGTGCCCTAGCGAGGAAAAACTAAAGTTGTGCAGCTCCAGATAATCGAGAATCTTATCGGCGAGTTTAGGACCAACACCACTGAGTAGCTTAAGTACTCTGAAGCCGGATATCCGATGTTTGGGGTTATCGGCCCAGCGCAGGGCGCAAAGCACATCTTTAACGTGAACGGCCTCCAGAAACTTCAGCCCGCCATGTTTGACGTAGGGAATATCGCGTCGGCGTAGTTCGACTTCAAGATGATCGGCATGATGGCTGGAACGAAACAGGACTGCCTGGCGTTTTAAATCGATGCCTTGCTCTCGCGCTTCAAGAATAGACTCTACAATATATTGCGATTGGGTCTCTGAATCTTCAACGGTGACAAGCCGTGGTTTGCCGCCTGCCGGTTTCTGGCTGAATAGTCTGTTCTTGTAGCCCTGCGTGCTCTCGGTCAGGATGGCATTACCCAAGTCGAGTATGGCCTGAGTGGAGCGGAAGTTTTCGCTAAGTGGGTAAACTTCTGCGGCAGGCGCAAATTGCTGAGGGAAGGAAAGAATGTTGTCGACATCCGCTGCGCGGAAAGAATAAATGGATTGGGCATCATCGCCTACGACCGTCAGGCCTTTGCCGTCGGGGAATAGCCTAAACAGAATGCCCGCCTGTAGTTTGTTGGTGTCCTGGTATTCGTCGACCAGCACATGGTCAAACAGCTCACGGATCTTCGCAGCGACGGATTCTTCGCCGGCCAACAGGTACCAATAGAGCAGAAGGTCATCGTAATCCAGACTGAGCTGCTTTTGTTTAGCTTGGGTATAGGCTCTGAACAGGGCTTTTAACTCATCGGCCCAGTCAGCACACCAGGGGTAGTCGCGCTCGAGAACTTCTTTGAGTTCTTGCTGGGTGTTGATGCAGCGCGAGTAGATATCAATACAGGTGGCCTTTTTGGGGAAGCGTTTTTCGCTAGCGGTAAAACCCAGCGCATGGCGCTGCACATCCATCATGTCGGCAGCGTCGCTGCGATCCATAATGCTGAAATCAGGCTCCAGTCCTATGGTGTGGGCGTACTTACGCAGCAGTCGATTGGCGACGGAATGGAAGGTGCCCATCCAGCTGAGTTCGGTCGCGAGGTCTCGGGTTGTTTTATTTGAGCTGTTGCTTTTCGATAGATTCTCAAGAGGTTGGAGCTCGCTATCAATTTGGGCGTGCTTCTCTCGATCAGCAGCCTGTGCTTGCTGCACAATCCGCTGCGCGCGCTGGGTCAGCTCGGTTGCTGCTCTGCGCGAGAAGGTCATCAGCAAGATTCGCTGCGGGTCGACGCCGTTAAGCGCGAGGTAGGCCGCGCGATGGGCGAGGGTGTTAGTTTTGCCGGTTCCGGCACCCGCGATAATGAGCTGTGGTGTTGACTCAACGCCGCCGCTGGGTAGCACGGTGCCGTGCTCGGCCGCGGCGCGTTGTTGGTTTGTGCAAGATAAAGGGATAGTCATACTGTATATTAATACAGTATTTAGATTGTGCCAAGCGCGATACCACAGAGCGAACGATTAGGTAGCTGCAATCGTCTACGAAATATGCTGGTATGCGCCTGATCAGTCATGCAATGGTAAACGAAGAAAGGCGTTCTTTGATCAATTGATATTGCTCAGTTATTGAGTCGCTGCCGGATTGGCCTTGATGGTATATTAACGATCAGGAGTAGCGAGAATAAAATTGGCCGATGGCCAGCATTCAACGGATGAAAAAACCAACCGATAACGATGCGAATCAATAAAAAACTCAATGAATGGCAGCAGGCGGGGCTGATCGATGACCAGCTGAGAGCATCGATTGAGCGCTACGAGTCGGCGTCTTCAAGGCCTGTGGCGTTGTGGGCGGCCGGTGGCCTTGGCGCGTTTGCCATTGCTGTTGGGCTCATATCGGTCGTGGCATCGAACTGGCTGTTGATACCCGACAGCGTAAAGATTGGCACCGCCGTGTCACTTTGCGCGGCGTTGGCTCTGGCAATCTATCGTGCTGTTAGCCATTCCGGTTTGAGCAAAGAGACTGTAGGGGTGGTGCAGAGCTTTTGGTTGCAAGAGACGCTGATCATTTTGTTTTATGGATTGGTGTTAGCGTCCATGGCACTAGTGGGTCAGACCTACCAGCTCGACGGCAGTGCCGCGGGTTTGCTGTTGCTCTGGACGGCCGTGACCTTGCCGGTTGTGCTGTTGGCTCGTGGGCGATTTATGGCGATGCTATGGGTTGTGGCGACGGGACTAACGTACCTGCTCAATGCTGAACCGCTATACGAGTTTAGCCTCGATACCTTGGGCTTTGCTGAGTGCAATGCGGAAGCTGCCGCTATCTGTTGGATGTTACTGGGACCACTGATTTTCTTGTGGCTGTCACGATTGCCGTGGTTACAGGCGCACAGACTGGTATATGCCAAAGTCGTTTCCGATTGTAGTTGGCTGCTAATCATAGCCGGTGGGTTCTTTACGCAGTTCTTGTGGTATGCCGGCAACGTTGCCGGCGAAATACCGGCAGTGGTATTTTTCGTTTTGGGCTTTGCGACCCTTTTGACAGCTGTATTTGTTCCGAAGCTCTATCAGGATTCTTCTGCCGACACGCACCTGGCAATGCGGGTGGTGTTGATTAGCGTGTATCTGTTTGGGTTCGTGGCCTGCTGGCATGAAAGCTCACTGGAGCTCGTCGGTGCCTTGAGCAATCTGCTCTACCTATGTTTATTGGGCTGGGCGGCTCTCAAGATTCGCTCGACGCCGCTATTTAATCTGGTCACTGCGATCATCGCACTCCGCGTACTGTTCATTTACTTTGAAGTCTTCGGTTCGATGTTGGAGACCGGACTTGGCTTAATCATTGGCGGTGCGCTAACGCTGGGTTTGACCTGGCTGTGGCTCAAAAAATCGAACTCGATGGCGAAACGACTGGAGGGCGCGGGCGGTGAATAAGCGGGTGATGTTTGCGGTTGCCTTACCGGTGCTAGTGCTTTGTCTGTTGATTGTCCGGGCCGAAGTATCGGTAAATCAGGGTGAAAGCTGGCAGCTGCGAATTGCTGGTTACGATCCGCGTGATCTGTTGCGCGGCCATTACCTGCGCTTTCAAGTCGATTACGGAATTCCGGAAGGTGAGCAGCGCTGTGAGGATTCCAGAACGTGTTGCATTTGCCTGGAGGATAGCGGCGCGAGAATACCGGCCACCAGCTGGCAGCAATGCACCACAGCAAAAACAGAATGCGACAGCATTATCAGAGCTGAATTCGAGCACAGCTTAAATCGATTTTATATTCCGGAAGAACAGGCGAGCAGGGCAGAGGCATTGTTGTTGGAGGCACAGGTTAATGAGAATGCTTTCTTGCAAGTTTCGGTGAGTGAGAGTGGTAAACCTGTGATTAAAGACTTAATGATTGGCGATGTGCCGCTAGAGAGTTTGTTGAATGAGGGCGATGGGAAATAGAACCAGGGCTGGGGGAATCTAAATGCTTTTCAGCTAGCCCGAACTTTTAGTCGAATACCCTCGTGATCTCGGACGGCCGCAATGACCTGTGAGAGATTCGTGATGTTTGGGTTGCCATTGGGGCCCAGCATTCGCATAAGACTTGATGGCTCCTTATCAACTCTCAGGCCAAGCTCCTGAAATCCGATGGTCGCATTGACGTAATCGCGTAGTAGCGATTTCGCAACGTCGATTTCGTTATTGAGTAAGCACTCGAGGGCTTCGGTTAATAGGCCAATACGAAACCTGGAATCTCGCTGCGCCCGCTCCAGTACTGTTTGTTTGAAACCTTTTGTTAGGGGCATCTTTCTTTAGTTATATTGGATGAGAGCAAATAATAACATATATGTTATTATGCCTGTCTGCTAACGTAATAAATTTCAACTGTTAGGTGCAGCTTAAATTATTGGGCTCGAAGGTGCGGGAGCGATGGCGTTTTCAAGGCATGGCTTTGAGGCCCCGACAAACGACAGCAATTTTTGATTGCTGGATGGACACGAGTAGGGTGGACTTGTTCGATGGGGCTTTAGTCCAGATAAAAGGTAATGCTCAGATGAAGGATTCTTCTTGTGATACCTGTAGGCACTGACCTCTCGGTTATTAAACCTACAGTAAACTTTATAATGCGCGTGTAGATTTCAGATATCAAAGGCATTATATTGCAGGCTTCGCGTGGGCATGCGCAATAATATAATTTTATAGGGGTAAAGGGATGATGGTCACAAGCAAACGTTGCCAACGAGTCGTAGCGTTGGTTGTCTGTATTTCAATTTCAGCGTGTGCAGGCAGAACTGCTAATCCGACAGCGTCTTATCGAGTTGGCGATGATGCGATGACGTGTACGGAAATTAAAGCGGAGATGGCGCATGTACAATCTCAGGTTGACGCGCTTATTCCAGAGTCTAAAAAAACCGGTAAGAATGTTGCTCTGGGAGTCGCGGGTTGGTTCTTGTTGGTACCGTGGTTCTTCATGGATTTTAGTGAAGCCGAGAAAGTCGAGATAAAGGCATATCAGGAGCGATACTTGGCCTTGGAGAAGCTGTACGCTCGACGCGACTGTGCCAGAGTTGAAAGCGGAGAGATCACGGAAACCAGTTCGCTCACCAGCGATATCAATAGCGCCGAAGGGAACAGCGATAGTTCCTCAGGTGCGGTAAGCCCCCAAGAAAGACTTAGGGTCATTCAAGAATTGCTTGATCAGGGGTTAATCACGGAAGAGGAATACAACGAACGTCGCCAAGATGTGCTGAACAGCCTTTAAAGCGGATTCGCATTGTTTTGAAAAAGCCGCTGTATGCGGCTTTTTCATTTATGGTGCCCAGAGGTGTGCGTATTCTATGTGTTTACGAAGCATGCTTCGTGCGTAGAATCGCGCGAGCGCTTTATTAGCGAGTGGACCTGCAAAGCAGGCGAACTTTTGTTACGCCAACAGGGCTGAGGTTTATTTCAACTTCCCCCTTGTGAAGTTGGTTCAATGGACCTTGGGGAGGAAAAACCGCCGCGTGGCGGTTTTTTCATTTCCGGGAGCGTCGTTTTCTAAAGTCGATATTGCGCGTCAATCTGCCCTGCGGCCTGGTAATCACCATTTCGGCTGCTCTAATCAGGCCGCCACGATATGTCGATAAATGAGCATTATTTCGACATAATATATTGACCTGTCGATGGAATCGACATATAGTCAATATATGTCGAAAAAATTGAATATATTAAACATATGGGCCTGCGTATATGAGCTGGAAGCCCGAAAAACCCTATAACGATCTGCCGCTGCTGCCTCCAAAGCAGGAAGTGGAGACAAGGCGCGTGCTCAAGCGGTGTATTGAGGCGCGGTCTGCCCTGGCTGAGCTTAAACAATCGGCTGAGCTGATCCCCAACCAATCCATGCTGATCAACACCTTGCCCCTGTTGGAAGCAAAAGACAGCTCGGAAATCGAAAATATCGTGACTACCGGTGATCAACTCTTTGAGTTTGTGGGTAGTACTGCAGAGGCTGATCCGGCGACCAGAGAGGCCCTCAGATATCGCGCTGCACTCTATGACGGATGGCTCGCCCTGGAAAAGCGCCCAATCAATACGACGATGGCAGAGCAGATGTGCAGTCAGATCAAGGGCGTTGAAATGACTGTGCGCAAAGTGCCAGGTACAAAGCTTTCCAGTTCAAAGACGGGCGACGTGATCTATACGCCGCCCGAGGGCGAAACGGTGCTGCGCGGTTTACTGGCCAATTGGGAGCAACTGCTACATAACCAATTACCGGAGCAACCCGATCTCGATCCGCTGATTCGCATGGCAATCATGCACTACCAATTTGAGGCCATTCATCCGTTTACCGATGGTAACGGTCGCACAGGGCGAGTGCTCAATATTTTATATCTCGTCCAGGAGGAGCTATTGAACCTCCCAATCCTGTATTTGAGCCGATTTATTATTGAAAACAGAGAAGCTTATTACGCAAACCTGTTGGCCGTTACCAGCGAGCAGGCATGGGAGCAATGGATTCTGTATATGCTTAACGCTGTTGCTGATACGGCCAAATGGACAACGAACAAGATTATGGCGATACGTGATCTATCCAGCCATACCTCAGACTACGTGAAAGAACAGCTACCCAAGATCTATAGCCGAGAACTGGTGGACATTATTTTTTCTCAACCGTATTGCCGCATATCGAACCTGGTAGAAGCCGATATTGCCAAAAGACAAACGGCGTCTGAATATCTTAAAAAGCTGGTTTCTGTTGGTGTTTTGCAAGAAGTTCAGCGGGGCCGAGAGCGATTATTTCTTCACCCAAAATTACTGGCTCTTGTCACTGAAAACTCTAACAGCTTTAAAAATTATTCATAGAGGGGCGGGAACTATCGAGATCAAGGGGTAAGATAATTCAACTCCAAACTTCTGATAAGGCTGCTGCCCGAAAAAGCGGCATAAGCAATCCAAAGCACTGGTAGAACAAACCATCTGGCAATTATTGCCTTCGTACGTAGGCCTCCGAATTACAAAGACACAGCGTGTAGTCGCTTTCAGAATAAGCCGCGTGAAACACCGTCTGCCATCGCGAAACCCTGTGCGAGATCGCAAAACATTGTCAAACACGGAGAAACATCACAAACACCTTGGCATCACCCTTCGTGCGTAGCATCGCGCGAGCGCTTTATCAGCGAGTGGACCTGCGAAGCAGGCGAACTTGTGAGATGTAGCTCTGGGTCCAGATAAAAAAATACCCCGCCTAAGCGAGGTATTTTCTTTAAATGGTGGCAAGAGGCGGATTGACTCAAAAATCCTAGGGGATTTTTTATTGAATCAGCCTAAGGGCTGATTAAACCCTACGGGTTCGCTTACGCTCATGAAAATTGCTCAGCCACAATTTTTCGGTTCTTGCGGACCAGCTAAAGCTGCCCAAAATGCGATGCATTTTGTCGAACCAGGATGGTTCGATCAGCGCGCTAGCGTGCTATAAACAAAAAAGCCCCACCAAAAAACGGAGGGGCTTTTTTATTTATGGTGCCCAGAGGTGGGCGTATTCTAGGCGTTTACGAAGCATGCTTCGTGCGTAGAATCGCGCGAGCGCTTTCTCAGCGAGTGGACCTGCGAAGCAGGCGAGCTTGTTCGATGGAGCCCTGGGTCCAGATAAAAAAATACCCCGCCTAGGCGAGGTATTTTCTTTAGATGGTGCCCAGAGGCGGAATCGAACCACCGACACGGGGATTTTCAATCCCCTGCTCTACCAACTGAGCTATCTGGGCATGTTTAGTGCTGCTGCGCTTGCCAATTCTTCGTTAAAAGCATGCTCTCAAAATGCTCACATACTTAATGTATGCCCCGCTTTTTCGACACACTTTTGCCTCGACTTGGCTGCGCTCGCGACGCTTCTATTACTTTGCGCTGCTGCGTCAGAGCTACTGCACTCGGTTAGCCTTCGTTAAAAAGGTTCTCTCAGAGTGCTCACTTACTTTAGTAAGCTCCGCCTCTTCGAAACCTTTTTGCCTCGGAAAACCTTCGTTCGCTACGCTCTGAAAGTTTAAATGTAGCGACAATTTCAGCTTGGTTTATTAACGAGAGAATCGCCGTAAAGCTGAGCAGGGCGCTGCAAAAAAGAGCGCGTATTAAACCCGCAGTGATAAAGCGAGT
>CAZDEW010000067.1:0-18392 GCA_964504585.1 uncultured Pseudomonadales bacterium
AGGAGTGGGCATGCGCATGATAAAAATACTTTCCGCAGTCAGTGTGTTTGGCGTTTCTAATGTGGTGGTCGCCGCCACCTGGGGGGAAGCGACCTGGGGTGAGTCTGTGTTCGGTCTCTCTGACTTTAACGTACCACTGCCGATGCTATCCCTGCTTCTATTGAGTGGCCTCCTTGCGTGCATTGCACACGCGAAAAAGTCCGCTGTGGCGACTACTGCGGTTGCTTGTGCCGCAGTTGCCGTGGTTTTGTTGTCTGGCGCGGTGCTGGCGCAGACTCAGGTGCCAAATGAGTTTCAGAACGGTACCACGATAGACGCGGATGAAATGAATGCGAATTTCGATGCGCTTGAAAATGCGATAGACACAATTCAGTTACTGCCGGGGCCCGAGGGCCCGCAAGGCGAACAGGGCCCGGCCGGGGCTGAAGGTCCTCAGGGAATTCAGGGGCGACAGGGTGTTGCGGGTCCAACAGGGCCGGCGGGACCGCAGGGTGAGCAGGGGCCGCCTGGTCCTGCAACAGATATCACGGCATTGGTGGAGGGTTTGTGTATTGCTTTGGGTGCGCAGGGTATTGCTCCTCCGACGGGACTGGACTGTTCGGCGCTTGGCGACAAAACGATTTTCGTGACCCAGGGAATTTATAGCGGAGGCAGTATTCTCGGGCTTAGCGGTGCAGACAGCATTTGTCAGAACGAGGCGAACCAGGCCTCGCTAGCAGGCGTTTACAAGGCATGGTTATCCGATCGAAGTACTGGGGTGAATTCGCGAATTAATGTTTTAACATTTATCAACTACGTGCGAACGGACGGCGTTTTTGTGGGAAATGGAGGCCAACTTCTCGATATAAACGACGGTGATTTATCCGCGCCCGTGAATCGAGATGCGCAGGGAAATCAAATCACCGGAGAGGCCCGCGTTTGGACGAATACGGTACCCGATGGTAGTTCCGCCGGCACACTCGACTGTTTGAATTGGGCGACTTCAAGCAGTAGCGCGCTTGGATCGCTGGGCTTTTCAGGCTTCGTTGATGACGGCTGGACAAACGGAGGCTTCACTGCGCCATGTAACAGCAGCCTGCACCTCTATTGTGTGCAACAGTAATTTATGAAAACACTCAGCCAAAACACAATACGCATTCAGTCGATACTGGTTTATTTGCTAGCTTGCACCGTCAGTGGGGGCGCATTTGCGCATAGCTGTGATTCAGACGTTGTATTTGATATCGATACGACTGGCGTTGAGCTGACCAATACGGAAACACTGCAAACGCTAATAAAACAAGGGCGCGCCCAGCATTCGCGTGGGCACTACGGCGTTTTACTACGGCTTCGATCGTATCACTGCCCAGGATGTCAATCCGATCATTTATAAGGTGGTGGATAACGCCGTCGTCTGGGTGCGAGATGACTATGAAACCAGTAGCGATGACTCGATTACGTCGGGTCTGGTCTGGGACGGAGATGCCAGGCTATACGCGACTTTTACTGCATCCAGTTTGTTGGCAACCGGGTTTCCTACCGGCAGCGGATGGTTGCCGGTTTTGGCGACGACCGGCGCGCTTGTTCAGGCAAATGCGAAAGTGAGCGTGCTGGTACAGATTGATCCTGCAACGGGTGATGCCCTGGCGGGGACTTTTATTAGCTCGCTCTTGAGTACTGGTAAATCAAACTCGATGTTCCCCGTGATGCTCGATATTGGTTTAAGCGAAACCGGTGACACCCAGGTTTTGTTCGAAGGAGGGAGTTCGTTTAATCCGCGTGAAACTGACACGACTCGCATGACGGATACCGGCGGCTACAACGCGCCGCATCCCTATCGGGTACTGTTTAATGAAACGCTTTCGTTAGCACTCGCGGCTGAGGCGATTGGATATAACAATGTCACCGGTTTGAGTCTGACGGCAGGTGAGCATATTTGCGAGGGGCAGGGGAATAAAGCGGTTCCCGCCCCGTTATGGGCGACGATCGTAATCGCAATAGGCATCACCACGATTGTGATTGGTGCTGGGCGCCAGTCGCGGCCGTTTTCCTGACGCGAACCGTGCTTAGAGCTTGTCGGCGTAGGCTTCCGCAAAGTAGGTCAGGATCCCATCGGTTCCTGCGCGTTTAAAGCAGAGCAGGCTTTCCATCACGCAGTCGTGCTCATTGAGCCATCCGTTCTGCACAGCGGCTTTGATCATCGCGTACTCACCACTGACCTGATAAGCGAATACGGGGACTTCGAAAGTCGCTTTGGCGCGGCGCACTACATCGAGGTAGGGCATGCCCGGCTTGACCATAACCATATCGGCACCCTCCGCGAGATCCAGCGCTATTTCGTGCATGGCTTCATCGCTATTGCCAGGGTCCATTTGATAGGTCTTTTTATCGGCTTTGCCCAGCGCTGATGCAGAGCCCACGGCATCGCGAAATGGACCGTAGAAACTCGAGGCGTACTTGGCCGAGTAGGCGAGTATCTTGACGTTGTTGTGCGCGCTGGCTTCAAGATTATCGCGAATCTTACCGATGCGATGATCCATCATGTCTGAGGGCGCGACCACGTCGGCGCCAGCGTCTGCATGAGACTGCGCCTGTTTGACCAGAGCGGCAACGGTTCTGTCGTTGAGCACATAGCCATCGTCGTCGATGATCCCGTCCTGACCGTGAGTGGTGTAGGGATCGAGCGCGACGTCGGTGATCACCCCGAGGTCCGGCAAGGCCTGTTTAAGCGCTGCAACTGCACGTTGAACTAGTCCATCGGGGTTCCAGGCTTCTTCGGCGAGCAGCGATTTTTTAGCGGCTTCGACCACAGGGAACAGCACGACTGCCGGTACGCCCGCCTGGTGCAGTCGTTCGGACTTGCGCACAAGGTCATCGATATTTGATCGGGTGACGCCGGGCATGGATTCAACCGCTTGTTCTGTGCCGTTACCGTCAAACACAAATAGCGGTGCAATCAGGTCGCTGGCCGAAACTTTGTGCTCGCGCATGAGTTCGCGAGAGAAGCTGTGGCTGCGCATTCTCCGCATGCGGGTACGGTTATCAGAAGAGCGGGTATAGCGGGTCATACTGACAGTTTCCTGGTTTGATAGAGCAGCATCGTAGTCACATTCTACGGCTTTGTAGTGGCTCCGGAAATAGCGCAATAAAATGAGCGCCGATGCAGATTCTAGCGTATCCACCATGGCTTAGTCTGGTTAATAGATCAGTACATTGGAGATTGTTGAATCAGGTAAAATTGCCCCTATAGTCTGTTAGATGGGACTAATCGGAGGGGAACTAGCTTGCTTTGTTCGACTCTTACTCCCAGTTGGCCAGATAACCCGGATTGTGTAGACAGCTTCGCAGTTCAGTCATCTTGCAGCTTCGCAGCTGGGGCATCTGGCAGCTTCGTAAAATTATTCAGTTTTTAATTCAAGAGGAAGACAATGATCAGTCGTTTGCTCAATTTACCGACATTCGCGATTGCGCTGTTTTTAGTGGCGGCGCAGGCAAGTGCAGCTCTACCGTTTGCGGATGGTGATGGCCGGCAACTACCGAGCCTTGCGCCGATTGTAGAGAGAGTCAATCCTGCTGTCGTAAACATCTCGACGTTTACCACCAAAACGGTGCGCAATCCGATGATGGATGACCCGTTTTTCAGGCGTTTTTTTGGCGCACCCGAGCAGTTTCAGTCGCCACAGCGACGACGCACACAAAGTGCAGGATCGGGGGTGATTATTGATGCAAAGGCCGGAACGGTCATTACCAATTTTCACGTGATCAAAGGTGCTGACGAAATTCGTGTGGGTCTGCACGACGACAGAAGCTACGAGGCCGAATTAATTGGTTCCGATCCGGAAGTTGATATCGCGATTCTTAAAATCGATGCCGACGATTTGAGCCAGCTCAACATGGCGGATTCCGATACCTTGCGGCAGGGCGACTTCGTGGTCGCGATCGGCAATCCTTTTGGGCTCGAGAATACCGTAACGACCGGTGTAGTGAGCGCCTTGGGTCGAAGTGGGCTTGGCATCGAGGGCTATGAAAATTTTATTCAGACTGACGCCTCAATTAATCCCGGCAATTCAGGCGGCGCTCTGGTGAATTTGCGCGGCGATCTCGTGGGTATCAACACGGCTATCATTGCGCCCAGCGGCGGTAACGTGGGAATTGGTCTGGCTATCCCTGCGAATATGGCGAAGAACAGTCTCGAGCAGATTATGGAGCATGGCGAAGTCAAGCGTGGCCAGCTCGGTGTCCATATCCAGGACTTGACGCAGGACATGGCGATTGCGCTTGAGCTGGATGAACAGCAACAGGGTGTTATCGTCGCCAAGGTTAGAGAGGGTTCTGCCGCGGATAAGGCCGGCATACTAGCGGACGATGTAATTGTTTCGGCCAATGGCAAAGCCATGCAAAGCGCTGCGGAGTTGCGCAACGAAGTTGGTTCTCGGCGCATTGGCGAGAAGCTCAAACTTGAGGTCTTGCGCGATGGAAAACGCAAGAAGATCAGCGTTGAGATCGGCGCGCGTGATGATCTTGTTGCGAACGCGGATTCTATTCATCAAGGACTGGACGGTGCGACACTTGAAGACGCAGAAGACGGTGAAGGCATCAAGGTTGCGCGAGTCGCGTCTGGTTCTGCCGCTGACCAAAATGGTCTGCAACCCAACGACATGATTGTCTCGGCAAAGGGCGTGCGCATACGAACGCTTGAGCAACTCAAGGAAGTGGCGGCAACCGTGGGCGAGGAAAAACTGCTGTTGCGGGTTGTCAGAGGGAATGCGGCTTTTTATGTCATACTGCGCTAAAGCGTCTCAGGCAATAAAAAAGGCTGCGCTGCAGCCTTTTTTATTGCGCGCGTAAGCGGGCTTAATACGCTATGCCGCTGCACTATGAATAAAGCATCCTCAACATCCACGTTATGATTCTTCGCAATTTTCAACGAGCTAATGGCGATAGCTATGAGCTCCGTTCCGCCGGGGCATCGCTTCGCCTTTACCGCAATCGCGTTTTCCATACGCAGGTAAATGCTGCGCGCCTGGCAAATGGCGGCGTCTGGGATCTGCTGTGGTTGCCCGCATTGCTGCAGAGACCGGAGTATTGCAAAAACATTCTCGTTTTGGGCGTTGGCCTGGGTGCGGCGATTATCAAGCTGCGACAGTTTTTCCCTGCCGCAAAAATTATCGCAGTCGACATTGATCCAGTTCATTTAAGGCTTGCTAAACACCTTCACACGGCCAGCAGCGTAGAAGAGCTATCTTCAAAGAGATTCTGGCAATCACTTGATCTCGATTTGTCAGTAAGCCGTGAAGCAAAAGGTAAAGCACAAGGTGAAAAAACCTCGCGCCGAAACTGGCGTAGCAATCGCATTGAGTGGGTACAGGCAGATGCCTTAGCCTGGCTGAGCAGGCAAAAGAATGCAGCCTTTGACGTCATTATCGATGACCTCTTTATTGACAGCTTTAACGGGCAGCCTGGAGAGCCGGGGCGAGTGATAGGGCTTGACCAACCATTGCGAGGTTCGGGTATGCGGCGCCTGAGACAAGCGCCGCCGTGGATAAAAGTTTTAAGTGAGCGCTTATCTGCGCAGGGTTTGCTCGTGGCCAACTGCGCAAGTACGCGTGATGCGCGAGCAGGAATAGAATGCTGGCAAGCCTTGAGCAAGGGGCGATCCAAAGCAGTGGCATCGTGTGCACCTTCCCGGGCGTGGGTTCTTCGCACCCGGGGCTATGAGAATAGGGTGCTTGTCGCGTCTCGCGCCAATCGCGGTAAGCAAGGGTTTCGTCGTTTGTTAGGGCAGTCTTTACAAGAGCGGAGGCGGGAACTGATCGAACTGGGTTATTCGGGCTCGACCGCGGCCGCACTAGGCCCCCTGGGTGCATCGTCAATTGCTGTTTGATCGACTTGGATCAGCGGGTGTTGCAAGCCCTTGGGGCGTTAAGCACGCTGGCTTTGCTATCCAGAGGTTATAAAAAAATATTTTAATATAACCATATAGCCTAATATTATTGGCCTTGTGAGCCGCGATTGGATAAGGTGCCGCCTCTATAGGGAGCATTAGCGATCCATGAACACTGCAGTGAAACTTAGCATGAATAACCCAAACGAGCTCGATCTTGCGCAGATTAATCGCGATCTTGCCGATAAATCGCCGCAAGAGATCATCCGCTGGGCGCTCAGCCTGGATGGTCCTATCATCTCGACGACCAGTTTTGGGCAAAATGCGGCGGTTATGCTGCACTTAGTGGCGCAGCAGGCTCCAGATCTGCCGGTTATCTGGGTTGATACGGGCTATAACCTGCGCGACACCTATGTGGTCGCCGAGAGGCTGATCAATACCCTGGGGCTCAATATGTCTGTGTACACCCCGGAAATGACCGCTGAGCGGCGCAATGCCATCATGGGTGGGATACCAACCATTGAAGATGAGGCGCTGCATCAGGAGTTTACGCGGCAGGTTAAACTGGATCCCTTCAATCGGGCACTCAAAGAGCACGGCCCTCGAGTATGGTTGACAGGTCTCAGGCAGGAGGAGACCGAGTTTCGCAAGACGCTGGATATCGTTACCATCGATAAGCGCGGCATTCTCAAGGTTGCCCCGATATTCAAATGGTCCGAGAGCGATATGCTGGCCTATCGCGAGCAGTTCGAGTTACCCAGCTGTAAGCACTACTTTGACCCTACCAAGGTGCATGATGGCCGCGAGTGCGGTATGCATACATCAGCCTAGATCGGGCTAAATTGATCAAAAAATGTGTTACTTATGTGCACCAGTGCCCAATTTTCGTCGAGTTATTTGACGCAAATCGCATTTTTATCTTAATAATAATTTTAAAAATGTAATTTAACTTATTGAAATAATTATAATAAAAAAATAGCGGTACATTTTTCGCTCAATTTTACCTCTCCGGTTCGCCAGTACCACTTTTCTGGCGAGCAAGTTGTCGGAAAACGAGGTCTTTGATGCGAAATTTAATAATGAAAAGCAGTCAATGGATGGAGCTGCGCCGAGGTAGACCATCACCCGGTATGTGGTTTGAGTTTGGACAGTGGGCCATTGCGTTTGCTGCCGCGTCAACGGCTCTCTTTTTCTCCCGGATTCTCCCTCAGGCTGGCAAAGCTAGCGATTGCGCTCGACACAGTCGCGACGATGCTGCGGTTCATAGCCCATCGCAACTGCCTCGACTGGCCCAGCTCGCTATCGCGACCATGCTTTTACCAATAAGCATGCACGCTTTGGCGGAGGGATTTAACGGCACGGTACAGAGGGCTGCTATGGAATCATCTGCCGAGCAGGCTGTGATGGGCAGTGGGAGCGACGCGTCGGTTCAGCAGCTGCATCTGACAATGGTCGAGGCCTGGGATCGAGCGGAGCTCGAGAACAAGGTGATTATGCTTGTACTGGGCAATGACAGCTGTGATCGCTGCGCTTTGCTTGCCCGCTATATGGCGGACCCGTCATTGAGTCAGCGCATCGACAAAAACTTTATTAACCTCAACGTCTCGACCGATCTGCTTAGCGCTGCGATGTCTATTCAGATCGATGAACAGTACCTTCCCGCCATTATCCTCATTGAGTCGCAAGGGCAGTTTAACGGCAGCTTGCCCAGCGATAACCTGATGACCTTCAGACCAGAGAGCTACGAGCCGCTCTATGACTGGATGGAAAACTTGCTGTTCTATTCAGATCAGGTTTTTGCAGCGTACAGTGGTGGCGCGCGCTAGCTGAGAAGTCTGTTTTATCTCAGGCTTCCACTCAGGCTGCTAACCAGGCGTCTAGTCACTCGTCCGCTCACGCCTTTATTTCAGGCCTTTACTTAAGATTCTACGGCTTCTGCAAGTTCGCGGGCGATCCCAGTGTACGTGGAGGGCGTGAGAGCCATCAACTCTTCTTTAGCCTGCTGCGGGATGTCGAGCGATCCAACAAATGCCTGCAGGGTGGTTTGGTCGGTACGTTCGCCCCGCGTTAGCGCTTTGAGTTTCTCGTAGGCGTCTTCCACATCGTAACGCCGCATCACAGTTTGCAGTGGTTCGGCGAGAACTTCCCAGGCATTGTCCAGATCCCGATCAATCACCTCGGGGTTTAGCTCGAGTTTTGAGAGTCCTTTCAGGGTCGACTCGTAAGCGATCAGCGAGTACGCGAACCCTACGCCCATATTGCGTAAAACGGTAGAATCCGTGAGATCCCGTTGCCATCTGGAGACGGGGAGTTTGGCGCTAAGGTGCTGAAATACGGCATTGGCGAGACCGAGATTACCTTCCGAATTTTCGAAGTCGATGGGATTCACTTTGTGTGGCATGGTTGAAGAGCCGACTTCACCTTCGATTTTGCGTTGTTTGAAGTAGCCCTGCGAAATATAACCCCAGACGTCGCGATCGAAATCCAGCAGGATGGTGTTGAAGCGAGCCATGCAGTCAAACAGTTCGGCCATGTAGTCGTGCGGTTCGATCTGTGTGGTATGGGGGTTCCAGCTAAGGCCGAGTTTCTCTACGAAGGTTTGACTGTGTGCCTGCCAGTTAACTTCAGGGTAGGCAGAATAATGGGCGTTGTAGTTGCCTACCGCGCCGTTGATTTTGCCCAGCATGGGAATGGCTGCCAGTTGTTCAAGCTGCCTCTGCAGGCGCACGACCACGTTGGCGAATTCCTTGCCCACGGTTGTTGGGCTGGCAGATTGACCGTGCGTGCGAGAAAGCATGGGCTGATTCGCCCAGTCTTTTGTCATGCCGCGCATGACCTCAATAATCTTTTGCATAGACTCGAGCACCACCTGCCGGCCAGCCTGCAGCATGATCGCGTGTGAGAGGTTATTGATATCCTCCGATGTGCAGGCAAAATGAATAAACTCTTTCTTCTGCTCTAACTCTGCATTGCCGGCGATTTTTTCCTTGAGGTAGTATTCGACTGCCTTGACGTCGTGGTTGGTGACCTTTTCGATATCCTTGATCGACTGTGCCTGCTCAAGATCAAAGTTTTCGATAATTCCCTCTAGCAAATCATTTGCGGTTGCACTGAGCGACGGCATTTCTTCAATGGCCGGGTTATCGGCCAGAGATTGTAGCCATCGGACTTCGACAAGAACCCGCGCTGAAATTAATCCCCACTCACTGAAAATTTCTCTCAGAGGTGCCGTCTTGCTTCCGTAGCGGCCGTCGATTGGGCTGATATTGGCAAGAGAGTCTGATGCGCTGGTATTCTGGTTCAAAATTGTGTGCCGTTTGGATAGGATTTGGATGTTCTATAGGTGCATTTGGGATCAAGCTGTCGCAAAACGTTTTGCCGTGCGCCATCGTTGCGTTCTGTCCTTGCTCATTTCTTTACCGATGCCCATTCCTTTACTGGTACCGATTAGACTGAGCCGCTTGCAAGGCCGGAGCTTAGGGCTCGCGAACCGGCAAAGCAAAAGCTTGCGACTCGATTGGAGCGCCAGCGCATGGACAGGCTCAAGAGTTATGTCGCCGACTGCTGCGCTATCCGGCGAGCAGCGCTCAACCGACAGGCGGCGGCACTATGCGAGAAAAGCCCTGAGACGTCAATTGAAGGATTGCATAGTTTCAGCTCTGCTGAGTTCAAGAGGCTTGCGTTTGCTGCATCCGCTCTTTTACTTCTGCGCAGCGCTTGTCAGTACTCTATCAATTGGTAATCACCGCGCCACCCAGACAGTGCTCGCCCTGATAGAACACCACGTACTGGCCAGGCGTAATTGCGCGCTGTGGTTGATCAAAGCTTACCTGCAGCTTGTCGGCTTCTGCGCCCAAATTCACCGTACAGGCCTGATCGGGCTGTCGATAGCGGGTTTTCGCGTGGCAGCGCAGTGGGAATGTTGGCGCGCCGTTAATCCAGTGAGCATTCTCTGCATTCAGGCTGCTTTTAAACAGCGCTGGGTGGTCGGTACCCTGAACGACGACAAGCGTATTGTCTTCGAGTCTTTTCTCGGCGACATACCAGGGGAGATTATCGCTGCCATTGATGCCGCCAATGCCAAGTCCCTGACGCTGCCCTATGGTATGGAACATCAACCCCTGATGTTCGCCAATGATGTCGCCGGATTCGCTCGCAATGTCGCCGGGTTGGGCAGGTAGATAGCGGTTCAGGAAATCACTGAATCTACGTTCGCCAATAAAACATATGCCGGTGCTATCCTTCTTGCGGCTTACATGCAGGTCGAGCTCGGTAGCTATTTCTCTAACGCGCGTTTTCTTAATCTCGCCGAGCGGAAAAAGGGTTCGCTGCAGCTGCTCCTCGGGAACCGCATTGAGAAAATAGCTCTGGTCTTTGCCCGGATCGAGGCCTTTGAGTAGGCAGGTTTGCTTGCTCGACTCGTTTTTAGCTGCGGTGCGCACGTAGTGGCCTGTCGCAATCCAGTTGGCGTCGAGCTGGGTGGCGTAATCGACAAACACTTTGAATTTGATTTCCCGATTACAGAGCACGTCGGGGTTAGGTGTCCGCCCGGCCTGATACTCTTCAAGAAAATGCTGGAAAACGTTATCCCAGTAGTCTTTTGCAAAGTTGGCGGTGTGCAGCTCAATGTCTAGCTGATCGGCAACGCGCAGGGCGTCTTCAAGATCTTGCTGGGCAGTGCAGTATTCGGTCCCATCGTCATCGTTCCAGTTCTTCATGAACAGCGCTTCAACCTGATAGCCCTGCTGTTTCAGGAGCGCCGCCGAAACGCTGGAATCAACGCCGCCAGAGAGCCCGACAATGACTTTTTCGCCAGCCGCAGGGTGAACCGGAGCAGTGAATGAATTTGAGTTTTGCATGGACAGGTAGCGGGAGCTAAACAGCCGCCATTATACGCATGCTTATTGGGGATTCAGAGCGAGCAGGGCGGTAATTTCACGAGCAGGATTGTCCCGTGCGTGAACATCGAAAAGCGAGAAATGATCCGCTGCGCCAGCCCTGCTTGCCTCGTTGACAGCAGTACCGCTACTTAATCGGTGTTGGCCTCAGGATCTAGGGTCGTCGAGCGTGCCCAGTATATCGAGCGGGTAGATCATCCCTTGCTGGTAACGCGCGAGGGCGTCCAGCACGAGTGGGCTTCTGCAGGGTGCAGTAAAGTGTTTGGCCTCTTCTTCGCTCAGCCAAACTGTGCGGATGATGCCATCGTCGAGCTCTGTGCTCTTTTGCTCGATCGGTGTCGCGCAAAAGGTGGTGCGCTGATAGGTCACGCCATTGTTGGGCGAGGTGTAGAGATTGACGCTTAGCACGCCGCTGAGTTCCACAATCCAGCCGGTCTCTTCGAGGGTTTCGCGCAATGCAGCCTCGCCTAGCGTTTCGTCGGGCTCGAGGTGTCCCGCAGGCTGGTTGATAACTTTTGCACCGCCACTGAACTCTTCGACGAACAGGAACTTGCCGTTGCGCTCGACAACGGTGGCGACAGTCACGTGCGGGTTGAACGTCCGCGATTGATTCTGGGTTTGAAGTCCGGTTTTCATAGGCTTTGCTATTGGCCCGACCGGTGGCTTATTCGTTTATCTTGTGCCTGGTGCGGAGCCTGTTGATAGGTTGTTTTACTGATCAAATAATAGCTGAATGTGGCCGTGATGGTGGCCTCAGGTGAGATCTTTTACACCAATTTGACGATTAGTGGGTTTGTGCTCATGACAGCCGCCGTCGAGGCTGGCGCGGTTTTTTGGGCAGATTAACTTGTTCAAGCCGGTGCTCGCCAGGCGCGAGTCCGTCGATGGTCCAGGGCCCTATAGCAAACCTGATGAGTCGCAGCACCGGACATTCAACAGCGGCGAGCATGCGCCTGACCTGACGATTTCGGCCTTCGGATAACTCGATTTCTATCCAGCCACTGAGTTGATCCCGATGGGCTGCGACAGGTTCTGAGCGAGCCCAGAGCGCCTCTGGTGGGTCGATTCTTTTTGCTTCTGCAGGTCGGGTGGGGCCATCTTTGAGCACCAGCCCTGATTGCAGCCGCTCCAGCCCCTCGTCGCTGATGACCGAGGTGGTTTGAACCCAGTACCGTTTCTTCATTTTTAGCTGTGGATGAGCGATACGATGCTGAAGCTCGCCCTGATTGGTCAGCAACAGCAAGCCCTCTGAGTCGTAGTCCAGTCGCCCGGCTGGATAAAAGCCCGGAGAGGATGGCAGAAACTCGCGCAAGCTGCGCCGCTCGGCCGCACCGGAGAACTGTGAAAGCACCTTATAAGGCTTATTAAAAACTATTAAATTCAATGAATTATGATTGTTTTATAGAATATAAATTAAGAAAGAAATGTAGCCTTGTCGCGCCCGTTTGGCGGTTGCTTAGCAAGGTCTATTGTAACAGGATTACTTCTTTTGCCGAGATGGCCGAGTGGTCCGGCATGGCAAGAGTGCTCTTTGTGCGCTGATTATGTGTGAGGGCCTAGCGCAGCCTCGCCACCAGACTTCGGAAGAAAGCGCCAATATGGTGTGCTGGCGGAAGGCGCTAAGGCCGGAGCTCGGGGCTCGGGCTATGACAGTAGTGGCAGCTATTGGGAGAAAAGGTCGGGGTAAGATAAGGATGAAACGGTAAAGTGGCAAGGAAGTGATGCTAGCGTACCGCAGCGGGAGTCGACGATCCAGCCGCCCGGATACAGCTTGTTGCCTCTGTATTTTTTTTGGGGGGAGGGGCTCGCCTCGCGCTACAGCGGCTTATGATCGCTTATTCGCAAGCGCGCGTTGCAGCTGCGCCCGCAGTTAGCGCGCTCTGGTGCCGGTTTTTCTGGCTAACTCTCGGCTTCGACTTGTTTGGAGTCGCTTACAGCGGCATGGCTATCAACCAGTGATGCCGCTTCGTTGTCGATAGGGAGCAACTGCGCATCTTCCGCCTCTTTGCTCAGTCCAGAGACATCGACTTCCTCGAGCACCTTAATGCTCATGGCGTGTAAGCCCTTGGGGCCATCGATTGCTTCAAAGGCAACGCACTGGCCGGCCTTTAAGGTTCGGTAGCCGTCCATCTCAATGGATGAGTAGTGGGCGAAGATGTCGTCGCCGGTATCATCGCTGAGAATGAAGCCATAGCCCTTGGCATTGTTAAACCACTTTACTACACCTGTTTTCACCGCTTTCTATGCCCCCGTTGCTTGTTCTACGATCCATCTACATTGACGCTGCACCTTTTGGGTCTAGGACAGCTTTTTATCTTTTTGCGTTAGCGATTGGTTTCCCGATACACCGCTTAACGATATCTGGATTTCGCCTGAGCCGGTTTCCGGGATCAAGCTGCGTGTTTCTTCCCCTGGAGCGCGCAGTGTTTCTGTCTCTACGCTTCGGCCTTGTTATTGACTTATCGGCCGTTTTCTCAACATTTTTAAATTTTTGGCACCGCATCAGGCCGATCTGTGAGCATTTTCCTGTTCAGCAGGTCAAAATGCTTAGCTTCGCGATCTCTTATATTTGTGAGCAGAAGCACAGTGTCGTGCGCTCCCGTAACCCCCTGATCGCCGAATATTGATCATTGCTAAACCGCTTGAAGCTCGCTAATTCGCCCCAAGATTATAATACGAGCGTTGCCCGTGACAAAGACACGGGGTATAAAGTGCTCCAGAACGCTTGGACAGACGTAGAAATTGCTGTAAAAACGTTCGCTTTCAATGGCTTAGCAAAAAACGCGACACTCCTTCACTTTGTATCGCGACTGGCGCGTGGAGTCAAGTAGCACAGATTAAGGTTTGTCAATAGCCGGTTTCGGCGGCAAATGTATTTTCTTGAAATATCCGGCAGTTTACGTATGAAGAGCGATACCACCTACAGGCATTGGCTACCATTATTAATGAGTGAAGATGATGCTGAATACGAAGGCGACAGTGATGTAGCGGTCGCCCCCTCCAAGCCAAAGCTCAAGCCACCGTCGATGTATAACGTCGTCATGCACAACGACGATTACACCCCGATGGAGTTTGTGGTGGAAGTGTTGGAACTGTTCTTCAGCATGGACAGAGAGTCCGCAACTCGGGTGATGTTAACCGTGCACACAGCGGGAAAGGCGATTTGTGGGACTTACACCAGAGATATCGCTGAAACCAAGATGTATCAGGTTAATCAGTTTGCGCAACAGCATCAGCATCCGCTGTTATGCGAGATTGAGGTGGTGT
Organism: uncultured Pseudomonadales bacterium; assembly: GCA_964504585.1. Taxonomy (GTDB): domain Bacteria; phylum Pseudomonadota; class Gammaproteobacteria; order Pseudomonadales; family UBA7434; genus UBA7434. The sequence continues at coordinate 14,029 of CAZDEW010000067.1, forward strand.
CTGATTAAGGTCAGACAGCATAGCCTGACTCAACACAGCCTGACGTTATCGTCTTGCACTCGATTGTTAAACAGCGTTGTTTTAAAAGCATTGAATATAAGCAGTAAGGGGTTTTTGTCGTATGCTCAATAAAGAGCTAGAAAATACACTGAATAATGCGTTCAAGTTAGCGCGTAGCAAGCACCACGAGTTTATGACGGTCGAGCATTTGTTGCTGGCCATTACAGATAACCCTGAGGCCGCAGAGGTCTTGAATGCCTGCGGCGTTGAGATCGATTCGCTGGGCAAAAGCCTTACCGAATTTATTGACTCGACAACACCCCTGTTGGGAGAAGCAGAAGAAGAGCGAGATACGCAGCCTACACTGGGTTTTCAACGCGTATTGCAACGAGCCGTATTCCACGTTCAGAGCTCGGGCAAGAAAGAGGTCTCGGGCGCCAACGTTCTGGTTGCGATTTTTAGCGAACAGGAAAGCCAGGCTGTCTACTTACTCAAGCAACAGGACATTGCCCGTATTGATGTGGTCAACTACATCTCTCACGGCATTTCGAAAGTTTCAGGTAATACCCACCATAGCGATCAGCCCAGCGAAAGCCACGGCGAAGAGGCCGATATTAACGGCGAGGGCACCAGCTCCAATCCGCTGGAGGCCTATGCCGTTAATCTCAACGAACAGGCAGATACCGGCCGCATTGACCCGTTAATCGGTCGCGAGAGTGAAGTTGAGCGCGTGGTGCAAATACTCGCTCGTCGTCGCAAAAACAATCCGCTGCTGGTCGGCGAAGCAGGGGTTGGTAAAACCGCGATTGCAGAGGGGCTTGCCAAACGTATCAACGAGGAGGACGTGCCAGAGATTCTCCTCGACAGCACTGTTTATTCTTTAGATCTCGGCGCTTTGCTCGCGGGCACCAAGTACCGCGGTGACTTCGAGAAGCGTTTTAAAGCCCTTTTGAATGCGCTGAAAGAAGAAAGGGACTCGATTCTGTTTATTGATGAGATCCATACCATTATTGGTGCCGGCGCTGCTTCCGGCGGTGTGATGGATGCTTCGAACCTGCTTAAGCCGCTGCTAAGTTCGGGCGAGTTGCGCTGCTTCGGTTCCACCACCTTCCAGGAATACCGCACGATTTTCGATAAGGATCGCGCGCTATCCCGTCGCTTTCAAAAAATTGATGTCGCAGAACCCAGCGTCGAAGATACCCATAAAATTCTGCGGGGGCTCAAGAGTCGCTTTGAGGAGCATCACGATATCCAGTATACGGATAGCGCCTTGAAGACTGCCGCTGAGTTGGCTGCACGATACATCAATGACCGATTCCTGCCAGACAAGGCTATCGACGTGATAGACGAAGCGGGCGCGTATCAGCGACTGCAGCCTTCAAGCAAGCGCAAAAAGAAGATTGGCGTGGTCGATATCGAAAATGTTGTCGCCAAGATTGCGCATATCCCGCCCAAGTCTGTTAGTGCCAACGACAAGAAATCGCTGGCTGATCTTGAACCCAACCTCAAGCGAGTTGTGTTTGGGCAAGACTCTGCCATTGAGGCTCTGTCGGCAGCGATCAAGCTTTCGCGCGCTGGTCTGACTTCGCCCGATAAGCCGATTGGTTCTTTCCTCTTTACCGGCCCTACGGGTGTTGGTAAGACCGAAGTCAGCCGTCAGCTGGCTAATGTCATGGGCATGGAGCTGGTTCGCTTCGACATGTCTGAGTATATGGAGCGCCACACGGTCTCTCGCTTGATTGGTGCACCCCCGGGCTATGTGGGTTTTGATCAGGGCGGCTTGCTAACCGATGCGGTCACCAAGAATCCTCATTGTGTGGTTCTTCTCGACGAGATAGAAAAAGCACACCCCGAAGTGTTCAACCTGCTGTTGCAGGTCATGGATCACGGCACGCTGACGGACAACAACGGTCGTAAAGCCGATTTCCGTAACGTGGTACTGATTATGACGTCAAATGCAGGTGCGGAGCAGATGAGCCGGCGCAGCATTGGCTTCACCCTGCAAGACCACAGCACTGATGGTATGGAAGTCGTCAGCAAGACCTTCACCCCCGAGTTTCGCAACCGCCTCGACGGTATTATCCAGTTTGCGCCTCTCGATGAAGAAATTGTGTTGACGGTGGTTGATAAGTTCCTGGTTGAGCTACAGGCGCAGCTGGACGACAAGTCGGTACTGCTTGAGGTCGATGATTCCGCAAGACGCTGGCTGCTCGACAAAGGCTACGACAGGCTAATGGGCGCAAGACCGCTAGCGCGTGTTATTCAGGAGCATTTGAAGAAACCATTGGCTGAGCTGGTTCTGTTTGGTGAGCTCTCGGCCAAGGGCGGAACCGTGAATGTCACCCAGGAAGGCGATGGCCTGAGTCTGGAAGTCGAAAACAGTTAGAACTAAGCGCTGTTGAAAAGGCCGTCGCCCGAATGGGTGGCGGTTTTTTTATGCCCGTAGAAAAGAGCCCACTCTCTCAATGATTGGCAAAGGTTGCACCTCTACCGCCCGCAATCCTTGTCGGCCCACTTTACATCTCGCAAACACTCAAGCTGGCTGAAAAATCGTAAGTCGCTGAAAAGTAAACCCTTTGATCTTTTGGTGTACAAATTGCGATCAACCACCGAAAGCTTGGGCCGGGGCGCAAAGTGAGCCCGCGAAGATTTCAGTTTTCTCGCTCCGTTGGTTTTTTCGGCGTTGATCTGGTTTTTTATGCTTTGCCAGATCAGCGCTTTTTTTTTGCCTAACAATCAGTCCGGTTTTTGATGATGCAAGGTCCGTTGCCGATAAGTGCTTATGGCTTATGGCTTATGGCTTATGGCTTATTGAGCCAAGAATCCAGGGCAGAAAGGTCTCACAGCGCATGATGCGTTCGCCAGCAGTAAAGAGCCTGGCCCCGGAGCGCTGCAGATAATTTAGCTCAAACGAATTGAATCCGCCCTCAGGGCCCATAAACAAATGAAGGCGTGCGCCGCGAGTGAGCTCCTGTTGCAGATGCGGGATTCCCAGGGCATCAGTGCCGCCATATGGGTGCGCAACCCAGGCTTGATCGCCGTTTAGAATCTCGGGCACGCTGCCCTCGACAAACGGCCGAAAGCGCTTGTGCAGGTGCACCACAGGCAGCACGGTATCTTTTGCTTGCTCAAGGCCTTCGATCAAAGCCTGCGTGATTTTATCGGGCGAGAGAAGTGGCGACTGCCAGTAGCTCTTTTCGACTTTTTCGCAGTTGAAAATATGAATTTCCTTAATGCCAAGCTCGCTGGCCACGCGCAACATCCGCCTCATCATTTTTGGGCGGGCAAGCGCTGTGTGCAAGCTTATAACGCTGGGCTCTGGAGGCGACTGATCGAGTCGCTCGGTTTCAAGTTCAATAAGAATGGAAGGGCTTTGCGGTGCCTCTGCTTTCGCAGCGATCGTCGCGACGCCTAATCCCCCGTTGATGAGACCGATTTGTAGGGTATCGCCGGCTTTGACACGGAGTACTTTATAGCAGTGTGTCGTTTGACGCGCATCCAGCTTAAGCAATATTTTGCCGGCGCGGTGTTCTGCGTCTTGCCACTGCTTTTCACTGATTAATAGTATGTTCAAGGCGCTGTTCGCTGTGTGCGACGCTCAGCGAGTAACTTCCGATGCAAAAAGGTCGTAGTCATCTGCATCGGTAATATCGACTTCAATCCAGTCGCCCAGTTGGAAATCGCCGGCAGCTTCTACATAGACAAGACCATCGATCTCCGGTGCGTCACTCTGGCTGCGGCAGATGAGCCGGTCCTGTTCTTCGTCGACACCGTCAATAATCACCGTCTCTCGCCGCCCGATACGTTGCTTTAGTTTGCGGGTGGAAATTTCCTGCTGTACAGCCATAAGACGCTGCCAGCGCTCTTCTTTGACGGATTCGTCGACAGGGTCGGCTAGATTATTTGCCGAGGCACCCTCGACAGGTGAATACCTGAAACAGCCGACGCGATCGAGCTGGGCAACTTCCAGCCACTCTAACAGCATTTCAAAGTCGCGATCCGTCTCGCCGGGAAACCCTACAATAAAGGTCGAGCGGATCGTTAAATCCGGGCACTGTTGCCGCCAGCTTGCAATCCGCTCGTTTAGGTTCTCTATGTTGCCGGGGCGTTTCATACGTTTGAGTACCGCCGGGCTGGCATGTTGAAAGGGAATGTCGAGATAAGGAAGAATTTTCCCATCGGCCATCAGCGGGATAAGCTTGTCGACGTGCGGATAGGGATAAACGTAGTGCATGCGTACCCAGACATCGAGTGTCGACAAGGCCTCGGCCAGCGCCTGCATGCGGGTTTCGTAGGCCACGCCATTGATGAAGCCCAGTTTATAACGCGTGTCTACGCCGTAAGCACTGGTGTCCTGAGAGACC
>CAZDEW010000068.1:0-14375 GCA_964504585.1 uncultured Pseudomonadales bacterium
AAGTCGTGATTTGGACCCGCTCAGTTGGTGGACTGAGGCTATTTACAAAGACAGCAGCCCACCACTAAAACTCTAGCAGAAACTTCCGCCTCTGCTGTGAAGGCGCGCAATTCTAAGGGAGAAATCATCGCTGTGCAACGGCATCACAGTACTTCTTTTCACGTTCTATCCCATTCCACTCAGCGGCCACCGATTGCCACAGGCTGCCGGCCAATTTGCCCGAGCTGGGGTTGTCGACGCGCAGGCGCGCATCGGTTCTAAAGGTGCGCCATGGCGCCAGTTCGACCGCAAGGCCCTCGCCGCGGAATTTATCGAGCATTCTGTAGGCGATCTCTTTCTGGCTATAAAATCCTAGCGAGATCGCATTCCTGTATTCACCCTCGCGAAAGACAAAGGCATCGTAGCCATCTGCCAGCAGGGATCGCAGACGGGCTAGCGCAGCACTCTTGGATTCAGCAGCTGGCAGATAAACCACGTATTTCAGCGGCTTGGGGACTTCGACCTCGACAACATCGGCATTAATGCCAAGCTCACCAAGGTAGGCTGCGAGCGTGTTCAACCACTCAGCCTCCGCGCCCTTCCTCGGCTTTGGCGCGCCATCGACAAACCAGCAAAGCCCTTCAGCAAGAGGCTCAAGCTGGGGCTCAGCTGGCACTAGCTCAGCACTGGATATCACTGGAGCAGGCTCGACTGCAGGCACTGCTGGCTCGAGGCTGGCGACTCGCTTTATCGACTCTTCTGGCTGAGGTGTGGATTTTTTGCGAGGGGCAGGTTCAGGTGTGCTTTGCTTGTCTTGATGCTGCTCTTCTTGAGGTGTCTGCGCCGGCAAGGCCTCCTGCCCTAGCTCGCGCAAAAGTGTGATGTTGGCCGCCTGCGTGCTCGACGCAAAATGCGCGGGCTCGCCAGCTGATCCGGAGCCAATGGTTTGCTGGATCCAGAAGTAACTCGCAACATTCGCTGCGATAAGTACTATAAGCAAAAGTCGCAATGAAATTTACCGCTCAAAATTTTCGTTCTCGGCTCAGGCTGAGACCTGCTGACAACCGATTGCTCTTTGCATTGCTTCAAGAACACGCCACCGTGAACAATGCGTCTCAACCGGGCAAGAGATAGGCAAGTCCGTCTAACACCAGCGCTTCATCTTCGACGATATTCCAGTCGAACATTTCTCGACCACAGGATGCCAGTCTGGCAGCGTCACCACCCGTAAATATTAACAGTGGCGCCTGCTCTCGACTCGAACCGTCTGCTTGATTAAGCATAGCCAAAGCGGCGTCGACCGCAGCCAAAATATTTAACGTCACGCCTTGTGCGACGGATTCAACCGTATTGACGGCAGCAGCGTTCATTTCGATGCGGTCTTTTGCCAGCGCGTCGGTTGCCGCGACTTTATCGGTCTCGCCAAGCAGGGATCTGACCTGCATGCGAAACCCAGGCAGGATAAAACCGCGCATATGGCTTCCATGCAGATCGATGCACTCAATCGTAACCGCAGAGCCCGCATCAACCACGCAGCAGGGCAGGCTCTTATTCCGGCGCTTGTCTATCGCCGCCGCAACTACGGCAGACCAGCGATCGGCGCCCATCTCTTCTGGGAAACGATAACTATTGCGTACACCTGCGGTCTCGGAGGCGGTTTTAGCAAACTCAGGCTCAACATTAAACACGCTGGATAAGCCATGCGCCAAGGCCTGGTTCACAGACTCTGCACGTACCGAAACAACTCGAATTCTATTAATTGCGAGCCCGGCTGACTCGGCACCCGCCCGCGCAGAAATGCTGCTCTTGAGGCGTTGAAAAAGATTCTCAGACGCTTGCGGTGAAACCCAATCCTCATCACTTACGGCAAGATAAGCGACAGGCTGTGCAACATTTTGCGCGATCACACGCCACTTTAGGCGCGTGTTCCCAATATCAAGTTCCAGAATTGCCATCATTATCCTGATACCAAAAGCCTTACCTGCGCCTCAGAGACACTTCGCCTGCATTAAACTGCTGAGTGGCGCCGTCTACCGCCAGCAGAAGGCCACCAGCATCATCAACACCGAGGCATTCACCCTCTACCGCGCGCTCACCAATCAATACCGCAACATTTTCTCCCAGCATGGCATCACCCTCGTGCCAGTCCTGCTTAAAGACCTCGAAACCGTGCTGTGCAAACTCCTTCAGGCACGCAGCCAGCTGATTGAGCACGCCCGCCGCGAGACGATTTCGATTAAAGCCGTCGCCGCTTTGCCTGCATAGCGTTTTAACATCAATCCAGGGCTGGTCAATCGGCGGTAACGCGTCTTCAGCACAGTCGCTCAGGCTGATGTTCAGCCCGATACCGATAACAACGGCGCAGGGCCCGGTCGCCTCACCCTGAATTTCGATCAATACACCCGCCAGCTTGCTAAAGTCACGCCCATCAAGCGAACCCAGGAGGTCATTGGGCCACTTGAAGAATACACCCTCGACTCCTGCTTCGAGTAACGCACGCCTGATCGCAATCGCCACGACAAGACTCAGGCCAGACAACTCGCTAATACCCTGCTCAAAACGCCAGGCGATGGAAACATACAAACTGCGCCCGATTGGACTTACCCACTTTCGCCCCCGACGACCTCTACCCGCCGTTTGATGATCAGCAAACACTGCAAACGGCATGGGTGACTCACCACCCTGAATAAGATCCATGGCGCGCGTATTGGTCGAATCGATACTGTGATGTGTTTCTATGCCAAACCCTGAGGCTCGGTCTAGATTGGCGATGACTTCGTCGCGGTCGATCAGAGCAACATCATCGCCAAGCCTGTAGCCCTTGCTTCGATCCGACTCGATGTGAACACCAAGCGCCCTGAGCTCCTCGATTTGCTTCCAGATCGCCGACCTTCCAATACCCAGCGCCTCGCCCATGGATGCGCCCGTATGCCAGTTTTGGTCGGCGAGCTGCTGTAACACGCCCTGGCTAATCACTTCTTTTGTATTCCTCTGCTTGGCAAAAGTTTTTCACGCTGAAGCACACAACATTACCAGCCACACTAATCAGGCAGCAAGGTAAAGGCACAGACCGCTGTAATGACCACAGCCATTAACAGGTTGAGGGCGAATCCCTCGCGAATCATGCGCTTCACGGTCACTTTCGAGGCCCCGTAAGCGATGGCATTCGGCGCGGTGGCGACTGGCAGCATGAACGCACAACTGGCAGATATCGCCGCTGGCACCATAAGAATTTCGATCGGTATGCCTGCAGCGACTCCAGCCGCCGCAAGCACCGGCATCATCAAAGTCGTTGTCGCCACGTTAGAAGTAATTTCGGTTAAAAAAGTAATACTTAGACAAATGACCAGCACGATCAGCAGCGGATGGAAGTGCATTACTCCCTGCAATGAGTCGCCTAACATTGCAGCCGTGCCGCTCTCCTGAAAAGCCTTTGCGACCGTAATCCCCCCTGCAAAAAGCAGCAGCATGCCCCAGGGAATATCGACGGCAGTCTCCCAGTCCAATAGCCGCTCCCTGCGCTCTCCATTTCCCGCTGTACCTGCGGGCACCACAAACATCAGCACAACGCCAAGCAGCGCAACGGTCGAATCACCCATGAGTGTCAGCCCAAACCATTGGCTCCAGCCGCCGAAAGGCTCGAGCCGGAAGACCCACAGTAGCACGACAAAACCAAACACCAGCGCCACCCGAAACTCCTGACTACGCAATGGCGTTACCGCGGGCAAGCTGACCACCGGGCCATTGCCAAGGTTGCGCGTCAACCAAAGGCAAATTAGCGGCAGCCCGATAACGACGATCGGCAATCCTGTTTTAGCCCACTGCAGAAAACTGTACTCCCGGCCTGCGAAGCTCTCGTAAATACCGGCGAATACGAGATTGGGCGGTGTCCCCACAAGGGTCGCAATGCCGCCCAGATTGCAGGAGAAAGCCACGCCAAGTATCAACGGAACGGCAAGTTCATCCTGTTCCAGCTGGGCAATCACTGCCAACGCTATCGGCAATAGCACCAGACAGGCGGCGGTGTTGCTAATCCACATCGAAAGCAGCGCACCACTGAGCATGAATGCGAGAACCAACCTGGGACCCGCGCGCTGCCCCGTTGAGCGCAGCAGCCTGTAAGCGAGGCGTCGATGCAGGCCGGACTTCTCAACACCCTTGGCCAGCATAAAGCCACCCATCAATAGGATGATTACATGGGAACCAAGGCTGGACGCCGCCTGCTTGTGAGTCAGAACGCCGGCTGCTGGAAAAAGCACGAATGGAAGAAGGGAAGTGGCAGGTATGGGGACTGGTTCAAACACCCACCAGATCGCAACCCAAAGGGTAATCGCCAGCGTGATAGACACCGGCTGGGCAAGGTCATAGTACTGCATCCCGAGGTAACTCAGCAGGGCCAGCAAGGGGCCCAGAAGGAGGAAGCTATCTTTGAAGGATGCCGTGTTCATGCGTCTGCCCGCAGACTAAGCCGCTTCGACGACCAGCGTTGCCAGGATGTCGTCGACAATACCGTCATCCAGTCCCTGGTGCTCAACGTCGGTGTTGTGACTCACCACGAGAACGAAGCCCTCACCACCGAGGTACCACTCACGCCAGACCGACCCGTCCTCCACAAACCGGCTCACAACCCCGTTAAATTGACCTAGCGTCACGCCAGCCTCGGGTTGCTGCAAAATCTGCGCGTCGGCGAGCGCAGCGGTAGCCAGCGACAGCAGATTATCGGACGCGTTGCCAGCCCCTGTATCGATGGCCGTATCAGACTCTAGCACCAGCAGATCGATACAACCAAGTTCGTCTGGATCGGCAATACTGATGACGCCAGAGTCGTCATCGCGCTCAATAATCCAGTCGTCGGGGACGTCCAGCGACCACCAGTCAGTGTGTACAAAAGGCATGATGAACCCTTAGCATGTGTTAATTGGCTTGTGTTAAGTGGCCTGTATCAATTGGTTAGTGTTAATAAGGAACTAGCCGCAACGCCGGCTTGCCCAACGATTAGCACTGATCACCGTCATCGAGTAACAGAGAATAGAGCAAGGCGGCCTCACGGCCACCGACGGACGCAGATGACTCGCTCACTTTATAGTAATTCGCTCGCCGCCCAACTTGCTGGTAACCGAAGCGCGAATAAAGTTCTATCGCAGCCCGATTAGACTCCCGAACTTCCAGCTCAATTTGATCGGCACCAGAAGCCCTGCTCCAACCCAACAGCGCATCCATCAAGGCGGCAGCATGACCACGCCGCCGGCAATCATCTCTTACCCCAATAAAAAGCAGCTCCACAATGTCAAGGGTCTTGCGCGCGATACACATGGCGGCGAGAGATTTTGAATTCTCACTCTGCGAGGAATCATCGACTGCCGATTCGCTCACCCAACAGCGATAGCCGGCAGCAGTAGGCGCCGCAAGATCACGCTGCCCCAGCAAATCTTCAAACCTGAAACCCGGCGAAAGGCGCGCAGCCAGTCTTGCAAATTCCGCATGGTCCGAAGATTCAAGCTCGCGAACAAACTGCATCGTTAGAATCGTCGACTTGGCAATTAAGACGACTCGGTCATCTTTTGCAAATAGCGCCAGAGTTGCCTTTTATTATCGACAGACGACCAGAGTGCGCGCGAAGCGGGTGCGCACAAAACCTTGGCTTCACCGAATAGAGCCTGCAGCTCCCCGGCGGCCGCAAAAAGCTCAAAAGAACTCTCATCAAAGCGCTGCGGTTCGGCAGCGTCTCGCTCCTGAATCAACAAGCGGGGCGCCTCACCCAACAAAACAATATGCTCTACTTCCCGCCCCAACGAGGCCTGCTGGCGGCGCAGCCAACCCAGCATAAAGTGCAACTTTGACTCTCGCGAGTACAACGAAAGATCTCTGGCCGCGTGATTATTTGAGCGCGCAAGATGCTGGTCAAGGTCGGCCGCCGAGGGCCAGCGCAAGCGCCGCAAGGGAATCTCAGGCTCACTATGCGACTGCTGCGCTCGATCGTTTCTCGAAACATCGCCGGCCAGACCTAGCGATCGCAGCAAACTTTGCTGCCAGTCCAGATAAGCGCTGCGCTGGTAAGTGAAATTGGTAACGTCATCAAGGAACAGCCAGTTTTTAAAAAACAGGCTCAGACACTCCATTGGCGCAATAGCACCCAAGGGCTCAGGCTTTGCAGTATCGCTACTAGCAAGAGGCGTGGGGCGACGCTGCTTATCTGCTGCGCGCAACGATTGCCGCAGCTCAGCGGCAGCTACTGCCGCCTGGGTTTCTTCGCTCGATCGCCCTGCCCACGCTTGTGATGAAGCATCAGTTGCAGCCTTGGCATCGTGCGCGGTCGCAGCTGCGACTGCATGCTCAGAGTGTTCTTTCGCCGGCCTGGCGACCCAGTGTGGATTCGCAACGCCCTCGAGCTCACACCGCGGCATCCACAGTGGAATACCAAGGCGTTCACACAAAAGGCGATTATGACTCAGGGCTGCCTGGCAACTGGGGTCTGCTATTTCGGCGGCGTTCAGCATGCTTTGTCAATTGATACGGAGTCAGGGTTGGAGGGCCGACTGCCGATTGAAATTAGCGCGTTAGATAGATATTCACGGCGCACAAAATTGCCCTCAACGTGGCCTCGACTATATCGCTACTCATACCCACACCGCAATAGCGCTCTCCCTCTATATTCATTTGCACATAGCACGCCGCATCCGATGTCGCGCTGTGCGTCACCGCGTGCTCGGAATAGTCAACCAATACCAGCGGCACCGCTACCTGCGCTGCCAGCGCAGACACAAAAGATTCCACCACACCATTGCCCTGCCCCTGAATAGAGATGGCTTCGCCACCGGCGTCGAGCGCAGCCTGTAAACTGTCACGCCCATCTTTATGGCTGAGCGAAAACTCCTGCAAGGAAAATGGTTTAACGCGTTTGAGATAGTGCTCCTCGAACAGGCGCCAGATTTCCGCACTGGGCACCTCACTCTCGGTCTCTTCGGCAAAGCCCTGGACCACACCGCTAAAGTCTATTTGCAACCAGCGCGGCAATTGCAGACCTCGATACTGCTCAACGATGTAGGCGATCCCGCCCTTGCCCGACTGGCTGTTAATGCGGATCACTTCCTGATAAGAACGCCCAAGATCCCTCGGGTCTATCGGCAAATAGGCCACATCCCAGGGCTCGTCATCTGCCTGCTCCGCCAGAGACTTCTTGATCGCATCCTGGTGACTGCCAGAGAAGGCAGTAAAAACCAGCTCGCCCGCATAAGGATGCCTCGGGTGTACTGGCAGATTAGTCACTCGCTTTACAACCTGAATGATTTCATCGATGTTTGAAAAATCCAGCTCCGGATCAACACCCCGGCTGTAGAGGTTCATACCCATCGTCACGATGCACATATTGCCCGTGCGCTCGCCGTTACCCAGAAGCGTGCCTTCGACGCGATCCGCCCCACCCTGAACGGCAAGCTCGGCGGCTGCAACAGCACAGCCGCGGTCATTGTGGGTATGCAGGCTGATCAGAATCGCTTCGCGGTACTTTACTTGTCTCGAGAAGTACTCGATCTGATCGGCATAGACATTCGGCGTCGTCATCTCCACGGTCGCCGGCAAATTAATAATCACAGGCTTGCTGACCTGTGGTTGCCAGACATCCAGCACGGCATTACACACCTCGACCGCATAATCAATTTCTGTACCGGTAAAACTCTCGGGGGAATACTGGAATCGCCAGTCAGTCTCGGGCGCAGCGCTGGCACAGGCCTTAACAATCTCGGCACCATTGACAGCGATCGCCTTAATACCCGCCTCATCCATTTTGAATACTTTGTTGCGCTGGACAGTCGAGGTCGAGTTGTAGATGTGGACAATGGCTCGTTTGACGCCCTTTAGCGCCTCGAAAGTTCGCAAGATCAGATCTTCACGAGTTTGCGAGAGCACCTGAACGGTCACGTCGTCTGGTATAAGATCTTCATCAATCAAACGGCGTACGAAATCGAAGTCTGTCTGCGAGGCCGCAGGATAGCCAACCTCGATTTCCTTAAAACCCACCTTGACCAGCAGCTTGTAAAGCTCCATCTTTTGTTCAACCGTCATCGGCTCGATCAGCGCCTGGTTACCATCACGCAGGTCGACACTGCACCAGCGAGGCGCCTTTTCGATGACCCGATCTGGCCATGTGCGATCTCTGAGCACAACGGGCAGGTGTGGGCTGTATTTCGAATGCGTGTATCGGCCTGAAAAATCTTGCGGAGTGCTCATCTTGATCATTGCTCTTAGGGGTTGCGCTGAAGGAGCGCCGGTAGCCAGCCTCCCGGCTGACATTACCGACGCAGGAATTATAGTCGCCAGCAGTGAGTGATATTGCGCTTATTCTACCCTTTTACCCACATGATTAGCTTTTGTACCTACATATTGATATTTTATTAGTTATAATCCTCATATTCAGGCGAGCAAGCGAGAAAAGATCACACCAGCCAGTAGTTACAGCCCTCATGGACAATATCGACAGAAAAATTTTGCTTCAACTGCAGAGAGATGCGCGGATCTCAAATCTGGAACTCGCAGAAAAAGTCGGCCTGTCGCCAACCCCCTGCGCCCGGCGGGTCAAACGCCTCGAAGACGAAGGCTATATCACGGCCTATCGAGCCGAGCTCAGCAGAGAAAAACTGGGTCTCAATCTATCGGCCTTGATTAGCATAAGCATGGATCGCCACACCCCGGATCGCTTCGAAAACTTTGAACGCGAAGTCAGTGCCATGCCGGAAATCGTCGCCTGCAATCTGGTTACCGGACAGTCCGCCGATTATCTGTTAACGGCGCTGGTGGCGGATATGACGCACTATGAGAAATTCCTGCTTGGCAAACTCACCAAGATCGACGGCGTTACCGGCGTGCACTCGAGCTTTGTGCTGCGTGAGGTACCCGTCGCAGGCAGTGTTTTGCTATGACGGCATGCCAACTAGCTCCCTTGACACTGGATTCGCCAGAACCTACGATTCGAGGCCTACGGACACAGCAAATCCACCTCAAATTAACGCTTATCACCGCGATCCACCGGACTGACTGCTTGCCGAACGCATCCATTGCAATCAACGAATTGAAATCAACGAATTGAAATCAAACAATTTGGCTATGCAGTCGATCTACGATCTTGTCGCCCAGCAATTCGAGGCGGTCAACACCATCATTCTCGACAACCTTCACTCCGACGTCGATCTGGTTGAGGAGATCAGTGCCTATTTGGTTTCTAGCGGCGGAAAACGAGTCAGACCACTCGTGACCCTGCTTTGCGCAGGCGCGCTCGGTGATCTGGAGAACCAGCAGCAGCACAAATTAGCGGCAGCCATTGAGTTTCTTCACACCGCCACGCTTTTACACGACGACGTAGTCGATATGTCAGAGTTGAGGCGAGGCAAACCGACTGCCAATGCCAATTGGGGCAACGCTTCGAGCGTACTGGTGGGCGACTTTGTTTATAGCCGTGCGTTTCAGATGATGGTCAGCATCGGCGACCTTGAGATTCTGCAGGTCTTGAGCGATACCACAGCAAAAATCGCCGAGGGCGAGGTCAAGCAGTTATCACATCTAGGCGATGCTGAGCTGAGTGAAGCCGACTACTTTTCTGTGATCGAGAACAAGACAGCCGTATTATTTTCCGCCGCCTGCGAGTGCGCCGCCATACTCGCCGGAAGTGACGGCCGGGTTCGCAGCGCCTGCGCAACCTTCGGCAAGAATCTCGGGCTCGCCTTCCAGCTCGTCGATGACTCACTGGATTACGTCGGAGAGACAGCAAAGCTCGGAAAAAACATTGGCGATGACCTCGCCGAAGGTAAGGTCACCCTACCCTTGATCTATGCACTGCAGTCAACAGCCGGTGATGACCGCAACGCCCACTCACTGCTACACAATACAATCCTCAAAAAAAGCAGTGAAAATATCGATCAGGTAGTCAGACTGGTGCGCAATACTGGAGCCGTGCAGCGTTCACTTGACTGCGCGCAGAGCTTGATTCAAAGTGCGACCAGCCAGCTCAGCACTCTGCCCAAAAACGGCTATGCCACAGCGATGGGCGACCTGGGGCGGTTTGTACTCGCGCGCAGCCATTAACCATCGTGTGTGCAAACCACTTGCGTGCAAGCAAGTAGCACCGACGCAAGCGCAGCATAGAACTGTGCATTTTTACCCTTCCAAACAAAGCATATTGAGAACAACATCGCGGTTTCGGTGAGTGAGTACTGGAACAATGCGCGGCATCGTCGTGTTCCCAATTTTTAAGCGCCGATATTGCGCAACGCGCCTAAGCTAACGATCAGGCGTTTTGGCAATAGCAAAAAGCGGCATCTAGACCGCACGGCAAGTTAAACGCTTTTTGCCCTGGACCCATAGACCACCATGCCAACACAGCAGCTTCGCAGAAAAACCGTCACCACTCAGACTTCCCGGGTGCGCTCAGGGCGCCGCTTTCTCTCACTTCTGGCGCTCACTTGTGCCAGCATTCTGCTGGGCGCCTGTTCCGGCGGTTCCGGGGGCTCTGGCAGCGATTCAACGCCCGAAACGCAGCCTGTCATAGGCAACCCATCTTTTAGCTCAGCAGACATCGCCGTCAGCTGGGATTTACCCGAGACTCGCACCGACGGCTCACCTCTGGCAATCGGCGAGATCGGAGGGATTGAGCTCCTCACCGTGAACAGCGAGACGTCACAAGAGCGAACTTACAACGTAGCCAGCAGCTCGGCGACCTCTTTTACAATCTCGGAGCTCGCGCCAGCCGATTATGAGATTTACGTATTTGTCTACGATTCAAACAACGTTGTATCCGAGCCTGCGCAGTTTGCTATTGCCGTTGAAGACTTCCCGCCTGCGTAAGCGCTTTTTACAGATACACCGCGAGCCTGCAGCCATCTCAGGCCACCCAGCCTTTGTCAAAACCCCCGTTTGCTCAAGCATCACCCCGAGGCATTAGCTGCTAGTCAATATACCAATCGTCCTACACTTCAATAAATTAACAGTCTGGTAGAATGTCGTGATGCCACATAAGTGGTATTGCAGTCATCAAGGCAGAAGTATGGGAAAACTGGACACACTCGCTCAACAAACAATCTCTACCTTGCGTTCATTGTTAGACGATATGTTTGCGTCCTGCGACGATATGTATTTTGACCTCGCATCATCGGCGAAGAGCAATCAGGAACAAAATACTTTCTTTGAGTCCATGCGCATAGTCCGGGTCGGCGCAACTGCCGCCGCCAACGCTTTTGAGCGTGAAATACGTGCAGGGTTTGATAAGCCCGGCGTGAGTGGCGATCAGAACAGCGGCGAAGAGATAACCGCAGACAAACTCGGCATCGTGGGCGACGAGGAAACAGAAAAGTCCGTCACGCTGACCGCTATGACATCCAGGGCCCGCGCAATATCGCGAACGGCGCTTTTTGAAATCGAACAGCGACTCAACCAGATCGACGAGCTCAAGGTATCTTTCGACCAGAAAAACAACCCGGTTGACCCGGAAAAAATTATTGGCGCATTCGCCTCTGCAACGGATTCGCTCGAGCTTGAAGTGAACTCGCGCATCATCCTCTACAAGCAATTTGAGCGCCTCATACTCAGGCGCCTTCCCGAGCTTTACAGCAATTTTAATCAACGGCTTGAAGCATCTGGCGCCAGCTTTGAACGCGGCAGCGGCAAGCAGCCACAAAAACAGATTGCAAACCGCCCGTTCCAGGGTCGCGAAACAGCGGTTGCCGGCCTCGATGAAAAAGACAGCCTGGTCAGCGCTATTGACCAGTCGTTTGTTCAAGTCTCTCTCGACGAACTCAGCTCACTGATACGACACAAACTCACGCTGTCATCCGGCTATCCAAGAATCGCGACATCGGCAAGCGCAGAGCAGATTGATCGTCAAGAGCTTCTCAGCCTTCTCAACTCGAGCACACCCGTATTTGATGGTGCCAGAGAGGAATTTGACCTGCGCAGCTTTGTTAGCTCGCTGCTGAATAAAAGTACCGAAGGTGGCCAGGAAAAAGCTGTCGCCCAGGTCGACGAAGACGTCATTAATCTGATCGCCCTGTTCTTTGATTTTGCACTTGAAGACGATGAGATTCCGGACACCTTCAAAGCCCTGCTAAGCCGACTACAGATGCCAACCCTCAAAATCGCGATTAAAGACGGCTCTTTCTTCTCCAACGCACAGCACCCTTGCCGCGCCTTCATCAACCGCGTTGCACAGTTGAGCATGGGGGTCGAGGCGGAAGACAAGCAGTCCGGACCTTTACTCAAACTGGTTGAGGACTGGATCGGTCGCATTCAGAACGGCGACGACGAGACGGAGGCCGTTTTTGTCGAGGCGCTTGAAGCGCTGGACGGCTTCACCGAAAGCCTGGAAAAACGCAGCAAACTCGTTGAAAAGCGCACAAAAGAAACGGCTGAAGGCGAGGCAATCAAACAGGTCGCGAGACTTCGCGCACAGAAAGCCATTGAAGAAATGCTCGACGGCAAAGCGATTGATGTTGAGATAAGCGCGTTTATATCGCAGCAGTGGCAAAACGTTCTCTATAACGCCTATGCGAGGGGGCGCAGCGAGAGTAGCGAATGGACCTCATGCCTACAGGTCATGCAGGATATTGTCTGGTGCGCACAGTCTCACGAAGGCGACAGCAAGGCGCAACAGCGATTCGATAGAATTCTTACAGACCTCGAACAGCGAATTGCCAACGGGCTTAAACTGACATCGCTCACCGACCACCAGGCCAATGATCTGGCCAGCAAGCTTCACGAATCTATTGCGCGCTACAGCTCGGATGAGGGCGAGGCGACACCAGAGACGTCGGTTTTCAATGCCGCCGAGAACGAACATTTAGACCTGATCGAACCCGAAAAAGACGCCGAAGACATTTCCGCGATTCACCGGCAGCCACAAACCATCGATCACGATGACATAGAAGAGCAAACTGAAGGTACTCGCCATAGCGCAGAGTCTGCGGTCGAGGCACAGCGCGGGCGTTACGTGCAAAACTCTATCGAGTTCATGCGGCTGGCCGAGCAAACCGAAATCGGCACCTGGATTGAGTTTAAAATACAGCGAACCGGCTCCACCCTGCGCTGCAAACTCGCTTCCAAGATCGATGCGACGGACACCTTCGTGTTCGTCAACCGCTTCGGCTTCAAATCACTGGAAAAAAGCAAACAGGCGTTTGCCGAGGATCTACACCGAAATCGGGCTCGCGTTCTCACCTCTGGCCCGTTGTTTGACCGCTCCTTAGGCAAAATGCTCAACTCTCTGCGCAGTGAAGCGTAAACTGATAAGCACGTGAAATTCGAAAAAATCCTCAATATACCGCTCAATGAAGCGGTAAACCCGCTGCTCGATTTTTCGGTTACCACGCACCTGATTGCAAGCAGCATATTCCTGCTGGTTGCGGCAATTCTATTTTCACGCAACACCGAAAACTTTATTGGCAAAAAGTTTCGCTTTTTCTGCCTGGCTGCAACGCTATCACAGCTGCTTCTCTTCTTTGCCAAAGGCAGCTGGTCACCGATTGAGTTTGCACTGCTGGCAAGTCAGGTCACTCTGTTCTCGATCGCAATCGTACTCAACGCGCTTGCGGGCGATGCAGAAATCAGCCGCGCAATGAAAATCTGGAGCAAAACCTCTGTCTTTATCTCATTTTGCTCACTGTGGATTTCCTGTATTGCTCTATCCAACTTTCCTGCCGCATCTTATTTTTCCCTGGAAGAGTATCCGCTCGCATTCCTTGGAATCTATTTGCTAGTGCTGATTTCTTCGCTGCTGTTGAGTGAACAAATCTTTCGCAATGCAAGGGTTGAGAGCAAGATTGTCAGCAAACCGTTTTTTATTGCGATATGGATGTGGTTTGCTGCGGAAATATACTTAACAAGCTATATGCTCAGCACCGGACAGCTCGACTCAAGCATGCATTTCTTAATGGGTTACTACGCCATCGCAATCGCAGTCGTCAGTCTGGTGGGCGCATGCAGAAGCTCTTTCGAACAGAAATTTCAATATAGCGCGAGCAAGGTTTTTTACTCGGCGTCCTTGAGAATAAGCATCGTTACGCTGATCATAATCGCCCTCTCCATTCCCTTGATCGCCGATCAGAACATTAACCTGACCGATGTTACGCAGCTCCTCTTTATTTCCGCCTGGATGGTCGTGATCGGCGTTCTCGTGCTGTCCAGCCGTTATCGCTCGTCACTACGCGTTGCTGTTAACAAACAGTTCTTTGGCAACAAATACAACTACCGCGCCATCTGGCTCACACTGATTGAGCGCCTGACCAGCAGCCACGATGCCGACAGCTTTAACCAAAACAGCCTGGACGTGTTAGGGGACATTTTTAATGCCGAGGGTGGTGCGCTCTGGGTCAAGAACAGTGAGGATGTACTTCAACTCGTCGTCGAAAACAATATTG
>CAZDEW010000068.1:14385-16452 GCA_964504585.1 uncultured Pseudomonadales bacterium
AAAAAGAAAATTTCTTAGTGTCAAATACGGTTACAAAAATGAAATTTTCTTTAATCCGCCCATGGACCAAAACTGGATCTATACGCTGTCCGGCACCAACGACTCCAAGGCCAAGGAGCGAAACTATCTGCTGCCGCCGTGGCTCATTGAGATTCCCAACGTATGGATCGCGGCCGCAATCAACACGCCGAACGAGTTACTCGGTTTTTTTGTGCTCACCAAAAGCAACCCTGACCCCAGCATGATCTGGGAAGACCTCGATATTGCGCGCAGCGCCAGCAGCCAGATCGCCAGTTACCTCTCACGCCTGCAATCCGCTGAAAAGCTCACCGAATCAAAACAGTTTGAGACCTACAATCAGCTCACCGCATTTATCATGCACGATCTCAAGAATCTGATCGCACAGCAGGCCCTGGTCGTCAAGAATGCGAATAAACACAAGGATAACCCCGTCTTCGTGGAAGACATGATCCGGACAATAGCCAATTCTGTGCAACGCATGAACGGCTTGTTGGCAAGACTCAAGCGAGACGAAGAGACCTCGGGCAAATCCACTATTGATCTGAAAAAACTTCTGCTCGAAGCCATTCGCAAATCAACCGATCGACAGCCAATCCCAACGCTACGTCAGCAAGACTTTAGCATTAACCTGAAAACCGATGTCGACCAGCTCACTATGGTGATCGTTCACCTAATCCGGAACGCGCAAGATGCGACCAAGCCACAGGGTTTTATCGACATTGACGTCGAAGAGATCGATTCAGAACGGGTGAGAATTACGATCGAAGACAATGGCTCCGGCATGTCGCAGGACTTTCTCGAAAATCGCCTCTTCAAGCCATTTGAGTCGACCAAATCTAGCCTGGGCATGGGAATTGGCGCATTTCAGGCGCGCAAAATCGTGCGTAATTTGGGCGGCGACGTCAAGGTAACCAGCGAAGAAAAAGTGGGCACAACAGTGAGCATTTTGCTACCGATCACCTAAACTATTAATTTGTGATCGAGTTTTCTGAGCATTGCCGAACGATGAGCCAAAACGAGAAAACGCTGCTAATTGTTGAAGATGATCCCGGGCTGCAAAGTCAGCTCAAGTGGCACTTCGAGAGTTACAACGTCATCATTGCCACCAATCGAGACGAAGCGGTTGCCAGCATACGCCGGGATCGGCCTCAGGTCGTGTTGCAGGACCTTGGGCTACCACCCGATGACGAAGGCGTAGAAGAGGGCTTCGCCGCACTTGAGCAGAGCTTGATGATAGACCCGGCTCTGAAGATCATCGTGATTACCGGACACGCCGATGTCGACAACGCCTTACGTGCTGTCGCCAGCGGCGCCTACGACTTCTATCAAAAGCCCGTTGAGACCGAGGTCCTCGACCTCATCGTCCAGCGAGCATTCCAGATGTCTGCGCTTGAGCACAGACTCAAGCAAATAGAGGCGAATGAGCAAACGCCACTGCACGGTGTCATTGCCTCTTGCCCGCAGATGCTGAGCGTCTGCAGAACCATCGAGAAAATAGCCCCAACCAATGCAACCACACTGATTCTTGGTGAGAGCGGAACCGGTAAAGAGGTGCTCGCTCGTGCGGTGCACGAGCTTAGCGCCCAACGCGACAACAACTTTGTAGCAATCAACTGTGCCGCAGTACCCGAGAATCTGATCGAAAGTGAGCTATTTGGCTACGAGAAAGGTGCGTTCACCGGCGCCAACAAAACCACACCGGGTCGTGTTGAGATGGCCGCAGACGGCACCCTGTTTTTGGACGAAATTGGCGATATGCCATTTGCTCTGCAGGCCAAGCTGCTGCGTTTCCTGCAGGAGCGCACAATAGAACGAGTGGGCGGGCGCAAAGAAATACCCGTCACCGCGCGCGTGCTATGCGCCACCAACAAGAACCTGAAAAAAATGGTTGAAGCCAACGAGTTTCGCGAGGACCTCTACTACCGCATTAGCGAAATCGTTGTTGATATCCCGCCGCTGCGTGAAAGACAGGGTGACAAGATTCTTATCGCCAGAATGCTGCTAGAAAAATACGCCAAGGAAATGGGCAAGAAGGTCGCAAACTTT
>CAZDEW010000068.1:16462-17496 GCA_964504585.1 uncultured Pseudomonadales bacterium
CTGCTGCTGCGGCTATCGAAAGCCACAGCTGGCCTGGCAACGTTCGGGAGCTTGAAAACACCGTAAAGCGCTCGGTGATTATGTCTGAAAGCAAAACCATTCAAACTGAGGACCTCGGCTTGAATGCCGATAACGAACTGCAAATAAACCTCAAAGCCGTGCGCAACACCGCTGAAAGAGGCGCGATTACCGCTGCACTCTCGATGGCAGAAAACAATATTTCTTCTACTGCCAAGCTGCTGGGCATTACGCGCCCGACGCTCTACGATCTACTCAACAAACATGAAATCTCAGTCGGCGACAACTAAGGTTTCGCGCCACGATTGAGCAGATTGATGTCAAGCTCCGTATTTACCGCATGCTTCATCGGACGCCATCATGCGGCTTACATGACTTTCAGACGCATGCATAATCAGTCTCTATGGAAAATAGCACGCCGGCTTGGCACTGCGCTTGTAGTGCTCGCATGCGCGCTTTTGTCCGGCTGCCAGCCCGAGGAGACGGAAAACAAAAACGCCTCTACGCTGAAAATTCAGCAAGCCGAGTCCCTGTATAGTGTCGGTCAGTTGAAAGCGGCTGAGCAGCGCGCCCTGCAAGCACTGGATCTGGAACCAAACTCACTCGATGCTATTCGTGTCCTCACCGACATTTACATCAACACCGACCGGCCTCTGGAAGCGCTCTCAATATTGTCTGACAGCGTGGATTCGTCGCTGACGCTGGAGCGAATATTTCTCAATCTGCGCGCAGAGCTTGCCGCTGGCGCTTTTCGCAAGGTTGTGGAGCATCTTGGCCAGCACGCTGAGTTCTGGTCGAACCACCCTGCCGAAGCGGAGTGGCTGATGGCCCGCGCAGAAGAAAACCAGGGCTTTTTTACTAAGGCCCACCAGCGTTTTAAAACAAACTATCAGCGCTTCGGCGATCGGCGCTCTCATATCGGCATGCTGCGCACCGGAATCATCGCCGGAGAGACTGAACTGGTGCAGGACGAAATTGATCTGGCGCTAAGCGTAAACAGCGACGATGCAACGCTA